>CALFEY010000214.1 GCA_937958295.1 uncultured Pseudomonadota bacterium | reverse complement strand
GCTCGCAGTGGGCGCGTGCCATGGTGTGCCTCATGGCGATGCAGGGCTTGGGCAAGCCGGGGATCAATTTCGGCAACCTGCAATACGGCTCGCCCGTGGACCTCAACTTCTACTTTCCGGGTTACGGCGAGGGCGGCATCTCCGGGGACGTGGAAACGACCGGCGCGGTCGTGCAGCAGTACCAGCGGCAGCCGCAGCTGCCCAGCATGAACATCGTCACCCAGCGAATCACGCGCAACCGCATCGCCGAGGCGTTGCTCACCGGCAAGGCCGAGGGCTATCCCATCGATCCGAAGTCCGCGCAGGGCCAGTTCATGCGCTTCGGCTATCCCTCTCCGGGCCACTCGCGCGTGCATATGCTCTACAAGTACGGCGGCTCCCACTTCGGCACGGTGCAGGAGTCCAACCGGCTCGCCGAGGCCTACCGCACGGAGGCGCTCGAGTTCGTCGTGAACCAGTCGATCTGGCACGAAGGGGAATCGAAGTTCGCCGACGTGCTGCTGCCCGCCTGCACGAACTTCGAGCGCTGGGACATCGGCGAGTGGTCGGTGGCGGGTGGGTACTCGCACCACAACAACTGCCAGCTCAACTACCGCGTGATCTCGATCCAGCATCCGTGCATCGCGCCGCTCGGCGAGTCGAAGTCGGACTACCAGATCTTCCTGTCGATCATGCACCGCTTGGGCATGGGCACGTACTACAGCGAAGGACAGACCGAGCTCGACTGGTGCCGCGCGCAGTTCGAGGCGTCCGACCTGCCCCAGCGCATGTCGTGGGAGCGCTTCCTCGAGAAGGGCTACTACGTCGTGCCGCCGGAGGACTGGAGCGTCTCGCCACAGGCGGTTGCGCTGCGCTGGTTCGCCGAAGGGCGGCAGAAAGACGTCCCCGAGCCGCATCCGCTGCCCGCGGGCTTCCCCCGCCAGTTCCGCCAGGACCTGCAGACGCAGAGCGGCAAGATCGAGTTCGAGGCCTCGAGCCTCGCCAAGTTCGACGATCCGGGGCGGCCGCCCGTCAACCGCTACATCCCGTCGTGGGAAGGCCGGCAGACGAAGCCTCTGTACGAGCGCTTTCCGCTGCAGCTTCTCACGCCGCATCCCCGTTACAGCTTCCACACGCACACCGACGGCAAGGGCACGTTCATCAACGACATCGAGGACCACCGGGTGCTCGTCGACGGCTACTACTACCTCGCGGCGCGCATCCATCCGGCGGACGCGCAGGCGCGCGGCATCGGCTGGCACGACCTCGTCCGCCTGCACAACGATCGGGGCAGCGTGATCTGCGCGGCCGTGATCACCCGCCGCATCCTGCAGGGCGTGGTGCAGTGCTACGCCTCGTCGGCAGTGTACGACCCCGTGGCCGTGGCCGGCGCGTCGCACGACCGCGGCGGCTGCGTCAACACGCTAGCGCCCACACGCTGGCAGACGGACAAGACGAGCGCCTCGGCTCCCAACTCGTGCCTCATCGAGGTGGAGAAGTGGTCGCCCGCGGCGGCAGGAGTCGCGGCATGACCCAGAAATGGACCCTGTTCGTGGACGTGGCCAAGTGCCACAACTGCCGCAACTGCTTCATCGCGTGCAAGGACGAGCACGTCGACAACGACTACCCGGGCTACGCCGCCCCGCAGCCGCGCCATGGTCATGCGTGGATCGACATCCGCACGCGCGAGCGGGGCGCGGCCCCGATGGTGGACGTGGCGCACGTGCCGGTGATGTGCGGCCACTGCACGGACGCGCCCTGCATGAAGGCCGCGCCCGACGCCGTGTCGCGCCGCGCCGACGGCATCGTGATCATCGATCCGGTCAAGGCTAAGGGGCGGCGCGACCTCGTCGACGCCTGCCCCTACGGCGCGATCCACTGGAACGAGGAGCGCGCGCTCCCCCAGGCGTGGATCTTCGATGCGCATCTGCTCGATCGCGGCTGGACCGAGCCGCGCTGCAGCGCCGTGTGTCCCACCGGGGCCCTGGTGGCAGGCAAGCTCGACGACGACGCCTTCTCCCGCAAATGTGCAGAGGAGGGCTTCGCGCCGCTGCATCCTGAGTACGGGACGAAGCCCCGCGTGGTCTATCGCAACCTGCACCGCTACGAGTCCTGCTTCGTGGGCGGTACGCTGGTGGCCACGCGCGGCGGCGTGGAGGACTGCGTAGCCGGTGCGCGCATCGCGCTCACCCATGGCGGCGAGGCCGCCGGTTCCGCCGAGAGCGACGCCTTCGGCGAATTCAAGATCGACGGCCTCGCGCGGGACAGCGGAACCTACGACCTTCTCGTCGAAGCCCCCGGCCTGCGGCCGCTGCGCCTCACCGCCACGCTCGGCGAGAGCGCCTATCTCGGCTTTATCGAGCTCACGCCCCCCTGATCCGCCCACGCAAGGAGTAGCCCATGGTACGCATCCGCACCATCATCGCCTCCATCCTCGTCGCGTGCTTCGCCGCGTCCGCCACGGCAGCGACCTTCCCCGACCGTCCCGTGAAGCTCGTCGTGCCGTTCGCCCCGGGCGCCACCACGGACATCCTCGCGCGGCTTCTGGCCGAGAAGCTCGCGGAACGCTGGAAGCAGCCGGTGATCGTCGAGAACAAGGCAGGCGCGGGCAGCGCGATCGGCGCCGATTTCGTGGCCAAGAGCACGGCCGACGGCTACACGCTGCTCTTCGGCTCCGAATCGCTCTCGCTGCTGCCGCACCTGCAGGCCATGCCTTTCGACTGGCGCACCGACCTCACGCGCGTGTCGCTGACCGGCACGCTCCCGATCCTGCTGACGGTGACGGGCAAGCGCTCCGACTTGGGCTCGATGGCTGAGCTCGTGGCCTTCGCCAAGGCCAACCCCGGCAAGCTCAACTACGGCTCGCCGGGCAAGGGCACCGTGCATCACCTCACGATGGAGCTCTTCGGCCAGGCCGCGGGCATCAAGCTCACGCATGTCCCGTACAAGGGCGCCGGCCCGGCCCTGCAGGATCTCGTCGCGGGCACGATCGAGGTGATGCCGGGCGCCGAGCCGAGCGCGAAGGGCCAGATCCAGGCGGGCAATGTGCGCGCGCTCGCCGTGTTCGCCCCCGAGCGCGTCCCCGGCCTGCCCGCGGTACCCACCGCGCGCGAAGCCGGCGTGGCCTTCGAGGAGCAGTTCTGGTGGGGCGTGATGGCGCCCGGCAAGACGCCTCCCGAGATCGTCCAGCAGATTGCCGAAGCCTCCGCCGCGGTGGTCAAGGATCCCGACACCGCGAAGCGGATCGTCGCCCTCGGCGTCACGCCGGTGGGCAGCACCCCGCAGCAGTTCGAGAAATTCTTCGTCGAGCAGAACGAGAAGTGGGGACGCATCGTGAAGACGCTCAACATCAAGCTCGAGTGAGCGCAGCGTGAACCGGCGCTGGCAGCTCGTGCGGCTGCCGGCCGCGGCGATCGTCGCGGCCGACTTCGAGCTCGTGCACGAGCCCGTGCGTCCGCCCGCGGACGGCGAAGCGCTGCTGCGGACGATCTACCTCTCGCTCGACCCGTATCAGCGCAGCTGGATGGCGGGCGCGGCCGGATACGGCACGCCGCCGCGCCCCGGCGACACGCCGATCGGCCGCGCGATCAGCGAAGTGGTCCAATCGCGCGACCCGCGCCTTGCCGCCGGTGACGTCGTGCTCGGCGAAACCGGATGGCAGTCGCGCCCCACCGCGCGCGCGGAAGGTCTGCAACGACTCGACCCGACCCTCGGGCCGCTGTCCACCCATGTCGGCGTGCTGGGTTCCCCCGGCCTGACCGCATGGGTGGGCATGACGGACCTCTGTCGGCCGCGCGCGGGCGAGACGGTGCTGGTGTCCGCGGCCGGGGGCGCGGTCGGCTCGGTGGCGGGGCAGATCGCCGCCATGCAAGGCGCGCGCGTCGTGGGCGTGGCCGGCGCCGCCGACAAGTGCGCGCGGGTCGTCACGGAGTTCGGTTTTGCCGCGTGCCTGAGCCATCGCGATCCAGCATTCGCCGCGAGCCTCGCCCGCGCCTGCCCGGAAGGCATCGACGCCTACTTCGACAACACCGGCGGGCCGGTCACGACGGCCGCATGGGCGCACCTGCGCCACGGCGCGCGCGTGGCGCTGTGCGGGCTCGTCGCCGAATACGGCCACGGCGACGTCGCCGGACCGAGCCTGCGCCACCTCCTCGCGAAGCGCGCGAGCGTCGCGGGATTCAGCGTGCGCGAGAACCTGCACCGCATGCCCCAGTACCGGCAACAGGCCGCGACCTGGATTCGCGCCGGACGGCTGCGTTACGCCGAGGACATCGCACAGGGAATCGAGCAGGCCCCGGCCGCGTTCGCCGCACTCCTGTCCGGCGCGACGTTCGGCAAGTGCCTCGTGCAGGTCGCGCCGGAGCGCGAGCCTGCGTGAATCGAGCGCGCTGGTCCCCCTCTACGCGTGGGCAGCGGGAATCAGCTCCTCGCGGGCGGCGGTCCAGCGCTCCATCGCGCGCCGGTGCACCTCGAGCGCAGCCGGATCGAAATCGGCGGCCGGTCGCGGATCGAGGTCGAAGTGCCCGTAGCGGTCCTCGCCGCGCACGAGGGAAGCCGTGAGCCGAGTGCGCGACGTGCAGTGACAGCGTGTGGGGATGTAGCTCAAGCCGAGGCCGATCCGGCGGTCGTCGGAGCGGTTCGACATCGAGTTGTGAAAGAGATAGGTGTGATGGAGCGAGAACTCGCCCGGCCGCAGCACGAGGTAGTCGAGCGGCGTGCCCTCCTTGACGTCGATCGTCTGCCCCGTGGCGAACATGTTCGCGTCGTCGAGCTGCTGGTCGTGGTGCACCTGTCCCAGACGATGGCTTCCGGGCACCACCTGCACGCAGCCGCTTTGCATGTCGCTCGACGATAGCGCCACCCAGGCGGTCACGTGCTCGCCCGGCGTGAGCCCGAAGTAGGTGGAGTCCTGGTGCCAGGAGATGAAGGCATCCGTGCGCGGCTCCTTGATCCAGAGCGTCATGTGGTACGCGAGGATGTCGGGGCCGATGACGTCTTCCACGGCATCGAGGATGCGCGGGTGGCGCAACACCTCGTCGACCCACTTGAGGTAGAGGTACATCTTGCGCCGGCGATCCGGGGGAAGTCCGTGGACCTTCTCGCCGGCCTCGAGCTGGCGGCGGCGCTCCCGCGCTTCGCTCTCGTCGAAGGCATGGACGGGGCTCACGTAGCCGTCGTCGCGATAGTGCCGGACTTGCGCGTCACTCAATAGCTTGGGCATGCTGCGATCTCCGTTGTGCTCCCTTCACCGATGATTCCTATACTACCGCGATGACCGCCCTTCTCGATAGCAGGAACGTGCTCATCACGGGCGCGGCCGGCGACCTCGGTTTCGCCATGGTGCAACGCTTCGTGCTCGCCGGTGCGCGCGTGGTGCTGGCCGACCTCGTCCCCGAGGACCTGCACGCGCTCTGCGTGCGGCACGCATTGCCGCAGGATCGGGTGTTCATCGTGCGTGCGGACGTCGCGTCGCCCGAGTTGTCGCGGGACGCCGTCGACGCAGGCGTCCGCCACTTCGGTGCGCTGCACGTGCTCGTGAACAACGCCGCCGTGGCCGTGCCGCGGCAGCCCGCCGCGGACATCGAGGTGGACACGTGGCGACGCGCTCTGGACGTCAACCTCACCGGGGCATGGCTCATGGCCAAGTGGTCGATCCCGCACCTGCGCGCCGCGGGTGGCGGCGTGATCCTCAACATCGCCTCGCAACTCGGCCACGTCACCTCGCCGGGCAGCGCCGCCTACAGCGCCACAAAGGCCGCGCTCCTCTCCCTCACCCGCACGCTCGCCGTGGACTACGCCGCCGACGGCATCCGCGCGGTGAGCCTGTCGCCGGGGGCCGTGATGACGAGCCGGCTCACCCGCCGCTACGGCGACGAAGCCGGCGTGCTGCGCGAGCTCGGCCCCAAGCATCCGGCGGGCCGCATCGCCACGGTGGGGGAGATTGCCGAGACCGCACTCTTCCTCTTGAGCGACGGCGCGGGGTTCATCACCGGCTCCGACGTGCTGGCCGATGGCGGGTATACCGCGGTGTAGGCGGGCGCGCCTTCACCCATCGCGCTTGGACCGCAGCCGCCGGCAACGCGGTACCCATGCCTACAATCCGGTGACCCTTCGCGAGCTCCCGCACATCTGCGGGACGCGAGTCCTCACGCGCCCATGGACAACCTGACCCACGCCCTTTCCGGGGCTCTCGTCGCCCGGGCCACCGCGCCGGGCCCGGTCGCGGGCGAGACGATCCCGCTCGCGCGCCGGGTGGTGTTGGGCGCCGTGGCCGCGTCGCTGCCCGATCTCGACTTCGTCTTGAACTGGGTGTCGCCCCTCACCTATCTCGAGAACCACCGGGGCGTGACGCACTCGCTGCTCATGCTGCCGCTGTGGTCCCTGCTCGGCGCGTGCCTGTGCTCGCTCGCCTGGCGGCGGGGACCCGGCTGGCGTGCGTACTTCAGCGTGTTCGCGTGGGGGATCGGCATCCACATCGTCGGCGACTGGATCACCGCCTTCGGCACGCTCCTCTTTGCCCCGCTGTCGGACCGGCGCTTCGCGCTGTCCACCACGTTCATCATCGACCTGTGGCTGCTCGCCTGCCTGGTTGCCGGAGCGCTCGGCGCGGCGCTGTGGCGCTCGTCGCGCATTCCCGCGGTCGCCGCGCTCGCCGTGGCGACCGGGTACGTCGCCTTCCAGGCGGTGCAGCAGCACGAGGCGATCGCCTTCGGCCGCGCGCACGCGCTGCGCGAGGGACTCGCGAGCGCGACCGTGACGGCGGTGCCGCGCCCCGGGTCGCCCTACAACTGGATGGTGGTGATCGATGCCGGCGAGCGCGTGGACTACGCGCAACTGCGACTGACGGACACGCCTCCGCTCATCGCGCGACGCGGCATCGAGTTCTTCGACCGCATCACGGCGCCTTATCTGCCGGTCGCGCGCGCGCCGTTCACCCGCGTGCCGCGCTACGGCGAAGGCGACGACGCCGCCCTCGTGCGCGCGGCCTTCGATGCGCCGGCGCTCTCGTTTTTCCGCTGGTTCGCGACGTACCCGGTCCACGTGAGGCTCGATCGCACGGCGCAGGCGCTGTGCGTGTGGTTCGAGGATCTTCGTTTCGTCACCCCGGGCCGCGACACGCCCTTCCGCTACGGCGCCTGCCGCGATCATGACGATCACGCGGGCTGGCGAGCGTTCGAGCGCGTGGGCGAGGACATCCTCCCCGTTCGCTGATCTCGCGCGCCGCATTGGCGCGTCACCGCCGCAATCGAGTGCACGTCGCGCGTCTTTGGTGCGCGCACGGACTGTCGACTCCCGCTTGCCGTACGGTCCCGCGCAACGGACAAGTCTCTTGTTACGCAACTTTGTTGCATACCAAGAAACTGTGTGTCAGGATTCCTAGCCGTTGCATGCACTCAACGCACGCGCCATTCATCCTCCCGCCGGACCTCGCCATGGACACTTCACCGCTGCTCTCCAGTACCGTCGACTGGACCGGAGACAATCCCGGGATCTATCTCAAGGACGCCGCCGACGCGCCCTTTCGATCCCTGATGGTGTGGTTCCGCATCGCGCACTCCCGCTTCGGCGCGGGACACGCGATGGTGTTGTTCGAGGACCCGGCCCGCACCGGCGGCTGGCCCGACGTGGCAAACCTGTGCATCACCGATCATCCCGAGCTCGCGCGCGACCTCGTCGCCCGCTTCTGCACGCGCTTCGGCGTCTTTCGCGATGCGCGGGCCTTCACCGATCTCGCTTACCTGCCGCTGCTGTCGCATGACGTCGCGGGTGACGGCCGCACGTCCTCCACGCTGACCCTGCGTGCCGAGAGCGCGGAGGTCGTGCTGCACTGGGGTGCGCTCGGCACGCCCTTCGCGGCCGACGTGCCGCCAAGGCAGTCCGCTACGGGTGCGCATCGCATGTTGAGCGTGTTCATCGAAAGCGCCGACGCCTCCATCACGGTCAACGGGCGCCAGCTCGCGGGCCGACCGTTCCCGCGTCCCTTCTTCGATCGGCAAGTGAGCTCGGCCTTCCTCGCCTCGTCCGAGACATGGCTGCACGCATGAAACCGTCGCTGCGGCGTCAACGCGCACACCGGCCCGCTCGGATGCTCCGATGAGCAGATGGCTTTCCGCCGCGGAGGGCGCGGCGCGCATCCGCGCGGGCACGCTCACGTCCACGGCGCTCGTCCGCGCCTGCCTCGAGCGGATCGCGGAGCGCGAGCCCGTGGTGGGCGCCTGGCAGTTCCTCGATGCCGAGGCCGCGCTGCGCGCCGCGCACGCAGCCGATCGGGCACCCGCACGCGGCGCGCTGCACGGTGTGCCCTTCGGGGTGAAGGACATCATGGACACGGCGGACATGCCCACGGGCCTGGGCTTCGCCCCTTACGCCGATCGCCGTCCCGTATGGGATGCCGCGTGCGTGGCGGCCTGCCGTCGTGCCGGCGGCATCGTCCTCGGCAAGACGGTCACCACCGAGTTCGCCTTCTCCGCTCCCGTCAAGACCCGCCATCCGCTGCGCCCCGACGCCACCCCTGGCGCCTCGTCGAGCGGCTCGGCGGCGGCCGTGGCGGACGGCATGGTCCCTATCGCGTTCGGCTCGCAAACGCTGTCGTCGATCATCCGCCCTGCGGCGTACTGCGGCGTGGTCGGGTACAAGGCGTCGCACGGCGAGTACAGCCTCTCCGGCATTCGGCCCTTCGCCGAGTCGTTCGACAGTCTCGGCCTCGCCGCGCGCAACGTGGGGGACATCGCCCTGCTGCGCGACGTGCTCCTCGAGCGCGAGGGTGCCGCGTTCACACCGAGGAGCGCCGCGCCCCGACTGGGCGTATGCCGCACGCCGCATTGGGATGGTCTGGGGCGCGACGTCCAGGATGCCTTCGACACCGCGGTGGCCGCGCTGGCGGCCGCGGGCGCGAGCGTCGAGGACGTCCCGGTCCCCGCAGCCTTCCTGGCACTGGACGACGCCCACCGCACGATCATGGCTTACGAAGCCGCCCGCAACTACGTCTTCGAGCAGGAGCATCACCGGGCCGCGCTCAGCGAGAACTTCCGCGCCCTGTGCGACTCCGGTCGTGGCGTGAGCCGCGGCGCGCTGGCGCACGCGCACCATGCCATGACCGCCGCCATCGCGCAGGTGCCCACCGCGATGGGACCGTTCGATGCGTGGATCGCCCCGGCGGCGCGCACCGAGGCGCCCCCCGCCACCACCGGCATGGGCGACCCGCTGCTGAGCCGTATGTGGACGGCGCTGCGCATCCCGAGCCTCACGCTGCCTGCGGGGCGCGGCGCCACGGGCTTGCCCCTGGGCGTGCAGCTCCTCGTGCCGTCGGGGGCGGACGATGCGCTCCTCGCGACCGGTGCCTGGGCCGCGCCGCCCCTCGCGGAGCTGTGACGTGAGACGCCGCTTCGACGCGCCCGCACGCACGCTCCGCAACCTCGACGAGGGTGGCTCATGGCCGCGGTGATGCTCTCCGGGATCTCCAAGCGCTACGGCGATACCGCCGCGGTGCTGCCGCTCGACCTTTCGGTGCGCGACGGCGAGTTCCTCACCCTGCTGGGTCCCTCGGGATGCGGCAAGACCACCACGCTGCGGATGATCGCCGGCTTCGTCGCGCCATCGACGGGACACATCGCGGTTGCCGGCGACGACATCACCGGCTTGCCGCCGCAGAGGCGGAACATGGGAATGGTCTTCCAGGACTATTCGCTATTCCCGCACCTGACCATCGCCGACAACATCGCTTTCGCGCTGGTGGAGCGGCGAGTGCCTGCCGCGCAGCGCGCGCAGCGCGTGAAGGAGCTGCTCGAGCTCATCCGTCTGCCGCACATCGCGGGTCGTTTCCCCTCGGAGCTGTCGGGAGGCCAGCAGCAGCGCGTGGCACTGGCCCGCGCTCTCGCCCACACGCCGCGCGTGCTCTTGATGGACGAGCCATTCGGCGCGCTCGATGCCAAGCTGCGCGAGACGATGCAGGAGGAACTGCGCGCGATCCAGACCTCCCTGCGCATCACCACGATCTTCGTCACCCATGACCAGGCGGAAGCGATGCGCATGTCCGACCGCATCGCGGTGATGAACCAGGGCCGCATCGAGCAGCTCGATGCTCCGCGCACCGTGTACGACCTGCCGCGCACGCGCTTCGTGGCCGACTTCGTGGGCAAGATCAACTTCGTGGACGCCACGGTGGTGCGCCGTTGCGGCGACGGCGTGGAGGTCGACTCGCTCGGCCTGCGCTTCGCGCTGGCCGCCGCGAACACGGCGGCCGCCGGCGACCGCGTGACGCTCGCCATCCGCCCCGAGCGACTGTACCTCGCCCCCGTCGACGAGGTCGCGCCTGCGGACGCCCTGTCCATCGAAGGTGCCATCGAGCACATCGCATTCCTCGGCAACGTGATGCACACCGAAGTGCGCGCCACGGATGGGACTCGTCTCCTGGTGGAATCCCAACCCGCGGACTGGACGGTGGGCGCCCGGCTGCGCGTGCGCTTCCGTCCCACGGACGCGAGCGTGCTCACGGAGGCCGCGTGAGGCAACGCGCTCCCGTGCCACGCCCGGCTTTCCCGTCAAGCGGAGGGCGCCGGCGATGACGCTGCCATGGCCGCGCTTCCTCCTGCCGCCGCTCGTGCTCTCGCTCGCGCTGCTGGTGGGCTCGATGTACGTCTTCCTGAAGGGGAGCTTCCACGCCGATCTCGGCGTGGGACGGCTTGGCGAGGCCTTCACGCTCGCCAACTACCGCAAGCTCTTCGCCGACTCGTTTTACCTCAACAGCCTCTGGCTCACGGTGCAACTCTCCGCCGTCACCACGCTATTGACGATCGTGGTGGGCGTTCCGGTGGCCTACGTGCTCGCTCGCATGCGCTCGCGCTGGGGACCGGTGCTCCTCGCAGTCATCGTCGCGGCATCGTTCGTGACGATCGTGATCAAGGTGCTCGGCCTCAACATCATCTTCGCCGCCAACGGCGGCCTCAACCGGCTGCTGCTCGAGCTTGGAATGATCGCGCAGCCGCTCACGATCGCGGGCAAGGTCGAGGGCGTGGCGATCGGGCTGCTCTACTTCACGCTCGCCTTCATCGTGATTCTCCTCTACAGCGTCATGCTCACCATTCCGCGCTCGCTCGAGGAGGCCGCGCAGAACCTCGGCGCGAGCCGCTGGCGGATGCATTGGCGGGTGATCCTGCCCCTCGCCCTGCCGGGCATCATTGCGAGCGGGCTCATCGGCTTCAACCTGTGCATGGGCGCCTTCACGTCGGCGGCGCTCATCGGCGCCGGCAAGATCCTCACGCTCCCCGTGCTGATCCAGCGGACGGTGATCTTCGACACGAAGTACGGCATGGGCGCCACGCTGGCCGTCGTGCTGCTGGTGACGGGGCTTGCCGTCAATCTGCTCTCGATCCTGCTCGTGTCCCGGCTCAACGCGGCGCGAGGAATGACCGCATGAACGCCCCCTGCCCCCGCTCGAGCATCCGGGACGCGCGGACATGAGGCCGATGGCGACGCCCCTGCATGCCCGGTCCGCTCCCGCAGCGCAGGAGCGCCGCAGCACGCCACTGTTCACGGAGCGCCGCGTGAACCGTGCGCTCGCCTGGGTATGGGTCGGCGGCTTCTTCGTGTTCCTGCTCGCGCCCCTCGCGGTGATCGTGGCCGCCGCCTTCGGCGAGCCGGTGCACGGCCGCGCGGTCTTCCCCCCGCCCGCCCTCACGCTACGCTGGTTCGGCGCCATCCAGGGCGAGTACCTCACCACGCTGGGCAGGAGCGTAGCCCTCGCCGCGGCCGTGGTGGTGGTGTGCGTGGCGCTCGGCGTGCCCGCGGCCCTCGGGCTCGTGCGCTCGCGCTGGCGCGGGAAAGCCGCGCTCACCGCCCTCTTCCGCGCCCCGGTGCAAATCCCGGCGGTGGTGACCGGTGTCGCCTTTCTCCAGCTCTACTACATCGTGGCGGATGCCACCGGGTGGCTCGGCGCCGGCACGTGGACCGGCCTTCTCGTGGCCCACGTCTTCATCGCGCTGCCCTTCGTCGTCGGCAGCGTGGTGGCCGTGGTGCAGCGCTTCAACACGAGCCTGGAAGAGGCGGCGCTGATCCTCGGGGCATCGCCGTGGTCGACGCTGCGTCGCGTGACGCTGCCGGCGATCGCACCGGGTATCTACTCGGGCGCCACCTACGCCTTCCTCACGTCGTTTTCCGACCTGCCGGTGGCGCTGTTCCTGTCGAGCTCGGACGTGCGCACCTTTCCCGTGCTCCTGTTCCAGGCCATGGACTACGAGTTCGACCCGGCGCTGCTCGCCGTGGCCACGATCATCATCGCGGCATCGTTCGTGGCGATGTTGCTCTTCCAGCGTTGGGTAGGCATCAACGCGCTTCTGCGCAGTGGCAAATGACCAAGGAGTCGACATGAACGTTCGAGGATGGGCAGGAATCGTTGCAGCACTTGGGCTCGCCGCGCTGGCGGGAACCGCGCAGGCGCAGGAGCCGCGCTTCGACGGCCAGACGTTGCGCGTGGCCACCTTCGGCGGTGGCTGGGACAAGGCCGTGCAGGAGCTGATCGGCGTGGAGATCGAGAAGCGCGGCGGCAAGGTCGTGTACGTGACCGGCTCGCCGCGCGACAATTTGGCGAAGCTCATCGCCTCGCGTGGCAATGCGCCGTTCGACGTGATCGAGATGGACGACAAGACGTACCTCGACGCCATGCAGGGGAACCTGCTCGACAAGATTCGCCTGGACCGCATCCCCAACAAGAAGGACCTCGACGCCGCCGACTACAGCGACACCAAGGTCGGCGCATGGGTCGTGCAGGAGGGCATGCTCTACCTGCCGGAGAAGTTCAAGGAAGCGGGCATCCCGCCGCCGACCCGATACAGCGACCTCGACAATCCCAAGCTCGCGGGCAAGGTGTCCTTCGCCGACCTTGCGGCGCCGGGCACGATCCATATCCTCGTCTCGATGGCGGTGGACAAGGGCGGCGACGAGACGAAGATGCAGCCGGCCTACGCCGAGATCAAAAAGATCAACGCGGCGCGCTACTGGAAGCTCGGCGGCGACGCCATCAATCAGCTCGCCAACGGCGACGTGTGGGTCTCCACCCTGCACCAGGGTCATGCCGCGCAGGCCCTGGACAAGGGCCTGCCCGTTGCATTCGTGCACGCGCGCAGCGGCGACAAGGTGGGCATCCTGCGGCCGGGCTGGCTCGGCATCGTCAAGGGCACCAAGGTGCCGGACGCCGCCGAGTTCTTCATCAACGCCTACATCGAAGCGAAGGCGCAGGAGGGCCTCGGCGTGAAGCGTGGCGTGGTGCCGGTCAATGCCAAGGCGCGCGACGCCATCGCGGCGGGCAATGCCCGCATGAAGGAAACGGCCATCCTCAAGGCCGACCAGTGGAACAAGATGCTGCGCGTGAAGATGGACAAGGTCGATCCCGACTACTCCGAGCAGGTCAACCGGGCCGTGGCGAAGTAGGACGCACCGTGGAGCCTGCCTTCTTCGAAGCCGGTGACGTCACGCTGCAGTCGGGCGCGGTCTATCCCGGAGCGCGGCTCGCCTATCGCACCTTCGGCGAGCTCGATGCCACGCGGTCGAACGCGATCGTGTACTGCACGCCGTTCGGCGCACGACACACCGATATCGAGTGGTTGGTCGGCGAAGGCAAGGCGCTCGATCCGCGCAAGTACTTCATCGTCATCCCCAACCTGTTCGGCAACGGCGTGTCGAGCTCGCCCTCGAACGCGCCGGCGGCGCAGGCTGGAGGTCGCTTTCCCCTGTTCACGATCCGCGACAATGTCGGCATCCAGCACCGCCTGCTCACCGAGGTGCTGGGCGTGCGGCGCATCGCACTCGTCTACGGCTGGTCGATGGGCGGCCTGCAGGCCTACGAGTGGGCCGCGCGCTACGGCACGCTGGTCGAGCGCATCGGCGTGTGCTGCGGCGCCGCGCGCTGCTCGCCGCACAACTTCGTGTTCCTCGAGGGGGTCAAGGCCGCGCTCACCGGCGACCCCAACTACGTCGACGGCGGCTTCCGGGCCAAGCCCGAGCGCGGCTTGCGCGCCATGGGCCGGGTGTACGCAGGGTGGGCGCTGTCGCAAGCGTTCTATCGCGAGGAGGTGTGGCGCACGACCGGCGCGAAGTCTCTCGAGGAATTTCTCGTCGTCGGCTGGGAGGCCAACTTCCTGCGGCGCGACGGCAACGACCTCCTCGCCCACATCGCCACGTGGCAGCACGCCAACATCGCCGCCAACGGCGATTTTCACGGCGACTTCGACGCCGCGCTACGCGCGATCACCGCGCGTGCGCTCGTGCTGCCGTCGGAAACGGACCTGTATTTCCCGGTCGAGGACAACCGGCGCGAGGTCGCCGCCCTGCGGCATGCCGAGCTTCTGCCGATGCCCTCGATCTGGGGTCACCGCGCCGGCAATCCGGCCACGCTGGCGGCCGAAGCCGCATTCCTGGACCGTGCCCTGGCGGGATTGCTCGCCACGCCCGCGGCCCAGCACTAAAGGAGACCCACCATGGCCACGGAAAGCATTCGCCTCGGCAACGAACCCTACGGCGGCTACCACAAGCCGAAGGACCGACCGAGCGACGACGAGATCGCTCGCGTCGGCCCCGGCACGCCCTGCGGCGAGTATCTGCGGCGCTTCTGGCAGCCCATCATGATGTCGGAGCGCGTAACCGACCGCCCGCTGCCGATCCGCATCCTGGGCGAGGACCTCGTGCTCTACCGCGACCTGTCGGGGGACGTGGGACTCGTCCACAAGCACTGCAGCCATCGCGGCATGTCGCTGGAGTTCGGCATCATCGCCGAGCACGGTATCCGCTGCGCCTATCACGGCTGGATGTTCGGCCGCGACGGGCGCATTCTCGACACGCCGGGCGAGCCGCCGCAATCCGTGCTGAAGCAGCGGATCTGCCAGGGGGCGTATCCGCTGGTCGAGTTTCGCGGGCTCATCTTCGGCTACTTCGGCCCACCGGAAAAGCGCCCGCCCTTTCCGCACCTCGACGTGATGGACCTCCCGGGCAACGACATGGTCCCCTGGCAGATCCACTCGCCCTGCAACTGGCTGCAGGTGAGCGAGAACTCCATGGACCCGTATCACACGCCCTTCCTCCACACGCGCATGTCGGGTGTGCAGTTCGAGGACATCTGGGGCGAGCTCCCCGTGATGGACTTCCACGAGCGCGAGCACGGCTTCTTCTATACCAATGCGCGGCGCAGCGGCGACAACATCTGGATCCGCATCCACGACCACCTGCTGCCCAACTTCTCGCAGAACGGCGGCCTCTTCGAGCGCGGCGAGACGATCCGCTACTTCGGCCGGCCGAGCCTCACGCGCTGGGTCGTGCCCATCGACGACACCAACACCTGGGTGATCGCCTGGCGCAACGTCAACCAGGAGGACGACCCCGAGGGCCGCACGAAGCGCGACGAGATCGGCTGGGGCAGCGTCGACTTCTACGGCCAGTCGGTGGACCGTCCGTACGAGCAGCGCCAGTCCAACCCCGGCGACTGGGACGCGTGGGTGAGCCAAGGCCCCATCAACAGCCACGAGCGCGAGCACCTGGGCTTCACCGACCAGGGCGTCCGGCTGTTGCGCCGCGGCTTGCGCAAAGGCATCCGCGATCTCGCGCAGGGCATCGATCCCGTGCCGTTCGCAGGGTCCAATGAGGCGCCGGTCCCCACCTATGCCGGCGATACGATCCTGCGCATCCCGCGCGGCGAGGGCGACGACCGCGCACTGATCCTCGAGACATCGAGGCGGCTCGCGGCGGTGTACCTCGAGTTCGCGCATCTGCCGGTGCTGGAGCGGCGCCGCGCGATCGCGCAAGCCTTGGGCCCGCTCAACGTCGCCTAGGTGAGCATGCCGTGAACGCCCCGATCGCCATGAACACCGAGTTTCGCGACGCGCCCCCGGACGTCGATGACTACGCGGGCCCGCTCAAGTCGCGCTGCCTCGCCCTCGTCGATCGGCTCGCCCGCCGCGAGCTCACCGTCGACGAGTACCAGGTGGAGGCAGGCAAGCTCTTCGCCGATCCGTCGCTCCTCGCCGAGCTCGCCGTCCCCATCGAGCGGGCGCTGGCGCAACGCAAGGATCAGGTGTTCTACCGCAAGCAGGACGGGCCGCGGCGCGTGACGCTGCAGCTCCTGTACCTGTCGCCGCTCGAGGTCCACCCGCCGCACTGCCACCACAACCTCGTGTCGAACCAGATGAACGTGTTCGGCCGCTGCCACGCACGCGAGTTCGATCGTGTGGCGCGCCTGTCGGCCGATACGCTCCTCGTGCGCATGATGGAGGACCGCTGCTTCGGCGTGGGAGACGTCATGCAGACCACCGAGGTCCATCGCAATGCGCACTGGTTCGCCGCCGATGACGCGCCTTGCGTGATCCTCAATTTCTACCTCTTGGGCTTCCAGTCGTGGACGTTCGATCCGGTGGTGCCCGGACGGCGCAAGGGCCGCCAGCTGCTCGATCCCACGGCGGGGACGCAGGAGGATGGCCTCCTCGTCGCAAAGGAGGTCGACTTCGAGACGGGCTATGCCAAGTTCGGCAACCGGCCGCTGGCCGACTTTCCGCTCGGCAGCGTGTTTCAGTCCGGGGCGCCGTCGTGATGGATGATCACCGACAGCATGCGGATCGGCAGCTTCACGAGGCGCTCGGGCCCGTGCGGCACGTCGCCGCGGAAGGTGAGCGCATCGCCCGGGCCGAGGGGATAGGTGTGCTTGCCATGCCGGTACACGATGCGGCCCTCGAGGATGTAGATGAACTCCGTGCCCGGATGCTCGAAGCGCGGAAAGATCTCGCTCTTGTCGGTAAGCGTCACGAGGAATGGCTCGAAGTGCCGGCGCGGCCCGCGCTCGGCGGCGAGCAGGTGGTAGGTGTGCTTCACGCGCGTGCCGCGACGCACGACCTCGAGCCCCTCGCCCTTGCGCACGAGCTGCGCCCCGCCGTCGGGCGTGTCGAAGCGCTGGAACAACGTGGACAGGCCGATGCCCAGTACCTCGGCGAGCTTGTGCAGCGTGTCGAGGCTCGTGGTCTGGCCATTCTCGATCTTCGACAGCATCCCCTTCGAGATCCCCGCACGCTCCGCCACGTCGGCGAGGGTGAGGTCCTGCTGCGTCCGGAACTGGTGGAGCGTCTCCCCCACGAACTGCTCGAGGGTCGCGCCGGGCGGGGTGGGCGGAGACAGCGGCGGCTTGGCGGGCATCGCTTGGATCGCACGGGCGATCGCGTACGTAGGGTGCGTTCATTGTGCCTCACGCCGCTGCGGCGATGGGGCGCCGGACTGCGACAAATTTCCATGGAGAAGAGAACGCCGTGACGGTCGACGATGCAAAGGAGTTCCTGAAGGCCAACGAGGCGCGCTATCTGCTCGCGCAGTTTGTGGACATCCACGGTGCGCCCAAGGCCAAGGCTGTCCCGGTGGCCCACGCCGACATGGTGTTCGGCGACGGTGCGGGGTTTGCCGGCTTCGCCCTGTGGGGCTTCGGCATGGGGCCGAACGGACCGGACTACATGGCGGTGGGCGACCCCGACGCGGTGTCGATGGTGCCGTGGATGCCGGGCTACGCGCGCGTTGCCTGCTTCGGCCACGTGCACGGCACCCCCTACGAGTATTGCTCGCGCAATGTCCTCAAGCGCGCCCTCGACGGCATCGCGGCCGAGGGCTACGCGTTCTATACCGGCATCGAGCCCGAGTTCATGCTGCTAAGGCGCGGCGACGACGGGGCGCTCACGCCGGCCGACGGAACCGACACGCTCGACAAGCCCTGCTACGACTACAAGGGGCTGGCACGCGCCACCGCATTCCTCGACGACCTCACCACCGCGCTGCGCAGCGCGGGCGTGGACGTGTACCAGATCGATCACGAGGATGCGAACGGCCAGTTCGAGGTCAACTTCACCTATGCCGATGCGATGCGCACCGCCGACAACTTCACCTTCGTGAAGATGGCAGCGAGCGAGATCGCGCGGCGGCACGGCATGATCGCGACCTTCATGCCGAAGCCGTTCGCCACCCGCACCGGCACGGGCTCGCACTTCCACCTGTCCATGGGAAGCGCGGCGGTGAGGAACCTCTTTGCCGATCCGCAGGACCCGCGGGGCCTCGGACTATCGCCCATGGCCTACGCGTTTGCCGCTGGGCTGCTGGCGCACGCGCCGGCGCTCACCGCGATATGCGCGCCGACGGTGAACTCGTACAAGCGCCTGGTGGTCGGCCGCGCGTTGTCGGGGGCCACCTGGGCGCCCGCTTACATCGCCTACGGTGACAACAACCGCACCGCCTGCGTCCGGATCACGAGCGGGCGCATCGAGTTCCGCCTGCCCGACGGCTCCTGCAATCCTTATCTCGCCAGCGCCGCAATCCTCGCGGCAGGCATGGACGGCGTTCGTCGCAACCTCGATCCAGGCCCGGCCAACAATACGGATCTGTACGCCGCTACCCGGGAGGCCATCGCCGCCGCCGGCATCCGGCACCTTCCCCAGAACCTGGGCGAGGCGGTGGCTGCATTGGAGGCCGACGACGTGGTGCGTGGCGCGCTCGGCGCGGCGCTCGCCGCCGAGTTCATCGCGCTGAAGCGCATGGAGTGGATCGAGTACTCACGCTCCGTCTCCGCCTGGGAGACCGATCGCTATCTCGAGATGTTCTGAAGGGAGAAGGACATGTGTGGAATCGTGGGATTGCTCCTCAAGAAGCCCTCGCTGCGACCGGCGCTGGGCGAACTCATGCTGCCCATGTTCGTGGGCATGACGGAGCGCGGACCGGACTCCGGCGGCCTTGCGGTCTATGGCGCGCCCGCCACGGGAGACGCTCGCAAGTTCAGCCTATACGCCGGCGACGTGGCCGTGGATTGGGAGGCACTGGGCGCCGCGGCGGCGGAACGCTTCGGCCGAACCAGCATCGAGATGAACGGCAATCACGCCATCCTCGAGGTGTCCGCCACGCACGATGCGATGGCGGCGTGGCTCGAGGGGGCTGCGCCCGACGTGGCCCTCCTGTCCGCGGGCCGCGCCATGGACCTGTACAAGGACGTGGGCGCCCCGGCCGCCATCGCGCAACGCTATGGCTTCGCCAGTCTCGCCGGCACCCACCTCGTGGGACACACACGCATGGCCACCGAGTCCGCGGTCACGCCGGCGCATGCGCATCCGTTCACTTTCGGCGACGACTTCTGCCTGGTGCACAACGGATCGCTGTCCAATCCGAACAACGTTCGCCGGGAGCTCGAGCACCACGGCGTGCGCTTCGAGACGGATAACGACACCGAGGCCGCCTGCCGCTTCATCGGCCACCGTCTGAACGAAGGCGACGACCTCGCCGCGGCCATGCAACGCGCCTTCTCGGTGCTCGACGGGTTCTACACGCTCCTGATCGGCACCCGCGACTCGCTCGCCATCGTGCGCGATCCCTTCGCCTGCAAGCCGGCCATCGTGGCGGAGACCGACGACTACGTCGCCATCTCCTCGGAGTACCGCTCGCTCGCCGATCTTCCCGGCGTGGCCTCGGCCCGCCTGTTCGAGCCGCGTCCGCGGCAACTCTATCAATGGCACGTGCAATGAATTTCGACCTCGCCCGGCAATCGGTCCGCGAGCTCAATGCGTACCTGCATGCAAACGTCGTCCCGCACGACCCGATCACCGTGACATCACCCAACGGCGCGCACAACATCGCGGTGGGCGTGAATGCGCCGGTGTCGATTGAGGTGGCAGGACACGTGGGCTACTACGCAGGCGGCATGAACCAGCTTGCCTCCATCGACATCCATGGCAACGCGGGTCCCGGCGTGGCCGAAGGCATGTGCTCGGGCGAAGTCCGCGTCCGCGGCTTCGCCTCGGTCGCGGCCGGCGCGGCGGCGCATGGCGGCCTGCTCGTCATCGATGGCGATGCATCGCTGCGCTGCGGAATCTCCATGAAGGGCATCGACATCGTGGTCGGCGGCAGCGTGGGCGACTACTCCGCCTTCATGGCGCAGGCGGGCTCGCTCGTGGTGTGCGGCGATGCCGGCGATGCGCTGGGCGACTCGCTCTACGAAGCCGTGATCTACGTGCGCGGTTCCGTGGCCTCGCTGGGCGCCGATGCACAGGAGCAGCCGCTGACGGATGCCGACGTCGCCCACGTGGGAGCGCTGCTGCACCGCGCGGGCCTCGGTCACGATCCGCGGACGTTCCGGCGCATCGCCTCCGCCCGCACCCTGTACCACTGGAATGCCGACGCCGAGCAGGAGTACTGATGAACGCCCCCATGCATCCGCCGGAGCCCCTGTCGCGCGAGGAGAGCGCCACCTTCGACCGAGCGACGCTCGACTACATCTATCGCGCGGCGGCCACGGGCCTGTACGAGATCCGCGGACTCGGCGCCAAGCGACGGCTGCCGCACCTCGACGACCTCTCGTTCCTCGGAGCCTCGCTGTCGCGCTATCCGCTCGAGGGCTACCGCGAGAAGTGCGCCACGCGCACGCTGCTCGGCACCCGCTTCGCCGCGAAGCCTCTCGATCTCGCCATACCCGTGACGATCGCCGGCATGAGCTTCGGCGCGCTCTCCGCCAACGTGAAGGAGGCGCTGGGCCGCGCGGCAACCGCCATGGGGACGTCCACCACCACCGGCGACGGCGGCATGACCGCCGAGGAGCGCGAGTCGTCGAAGACGCTCGTGTACCAATGCCTGCCTTCCCGCTACGGCTTTCGGCCCGACGACGTGCGGCGCGCCGATGCCATCGAGATCGTGATCGGGCAGGGCGCCAAGCCCGGGGGCGGCGGCATGCTGCTGGGGCAGAAGATCAATCCGCGCGTGGCGAAGATGCGCACGCTCCCGGAAGGAGTGGACCAGCGCTCCGCCTCGCGCCATCCCGACTGGACCGGCCCCGACGACCTGGCCATCAAGATCAAGGAGCTGCGCGAGATCACCGATTGGCAGAAGCCCATCTTCGTGAAGGTGGGCGCCACGCGGGTGTTCAACGACGTCAAGCTCGCGGTGCACTCGGGCGCGGATGTCGTGGTGGTCGACGGCATGCAGGGCGGCACCGCCGCCACGCAGGTCGCCTTCCTCGAGCACGTGGGCATTCCCACCCTCGCGGCGATCCGCCAGGCCGTGGACGCACTGGAGGACCTGGACATGCGGGGCAAGGTGCAGCTCATCGTCTCGGGAGGCATTCGCACCGGCGCCGATGCGGCGAAGGCACTGGCCCTCGGCGCCGATGCGGTCTCGCTGGGACAGGGGGTGCTGATGGCGCTCGGCTGCAACCACCCGACCTATCGCATGGGGGGTCGCGATGTCTCCGCCGTGGCCGACTACCATGCCCTCGGCACGGCCCCGGGCGCGTGCCATCACTGCCACACGGGCCGTTGCCCGGTGGGCGTGACCACGCAGGATCCCGTCCTCGAGCAGCGCCTCACGCCCGACGTCGGGGCACGTCGCGTGCGCAACTATCTCAAGACGATGGTGATGGAGCTCACGATGATCGCCCGCGCGTGCGGCAAGAGCGACGTGCACCATCTCGAGCGCGAGGATCTCGTGGCGCTGAGCGTGGAGGCCGCTGCGATGGCGCGCCTTCCCCTGGCGGGCACGAGCTGGGTGCCGGGCGCATGAGGCCGCCCGTCCAGCCGCCCTCGAGGGAGCCACGCTGATGGCCACGTACGACGCTATCGTGCTCGGCGGCGGCGTGATCGGCTGTTCCGTGGCCTACCACCTGACGCGCCTCCGCGCCGGCCGCGTGGCGCTCATCGAGCGCAGCGGGATCGCGGAAGGCACCACTTCGCAATCGAGCGGCATCCTGCGCACGCACTACTCCGTGCCGGAGAACGTGGAGCTTGCGCGGCGCTCCTTCGGCGTGTTCACCGACTTCGCGTCGTATCTCGACGATCCGGAGGCAGATTGCGGCATCACGCTGTGCGGCTATCTCATCATCGGCGGTGAAGGCGCGCAGGCGGACGCGATCAAGGCGTCGCTCGCGCAGCAGCGTGCGATGGGCATCAGCGCCGTGGAGATCGACCTGCACGACGCGCGGCGCATCCTGCCGCTCCTGCAGGCCGACGACATCGCCGTGTTCGGCTACGAGAAGGATGCCGGCTTCGCCGATCCCTATCTCACCGCTACGTCGTTCGCGCGCGCGGCACGGCGCCACGGCGCCACGTTCCACCTCGGCGAGACGGTGTCGGCCCTCGTGCACGACGGCCGGCGGGTGACCGGCGTGCGCACCGATCGCGACACCCATCATGCCCCGGTGGTGGTGAGCGCGCTCAACGTGTGGAGCAACCGCCTGCTCGAACCGCTGCTCGGGACGCCGCTACCGCTGGTGGCCGAGCGGCACGAGGTGATGGCGCTGGAGGCGCCACATCCGTACCTGCCGACGTATCCCGTGTTCAAGGACATGACCTCGGCCTCGATGCTCTACGCGCGCTGCTACGGCAAGCGCCAGCTGCTCGCCAGCGCCGGCCGCGAAGGGCTCGTGGTGGATCCCGACGAGCCGCAGGCCGACGTGTCGCTCGACTACGTCGCGGAGATCGGCGAGCAGGTGGCAACGCACCTTCCCGCCTTCGGCGAGGCCGGCGTGGCCTCCACCTGGACCGGGCTGTACGACGTCACGCCCGACTGGAACCCGGTGCTCGGCCCCCTTCCCGGGTGGGACGGCCTCGTGGTGGGCTTCGGCTTCGCCGGCCACGGCTTCAAGCTGTCGCCCGCGGTGGGCCTGCTGCTTGCGCAGGCGGCGCTGGGCCAATCCACCGCGGTATCGCTCGCGCCATACCGGTACGGGCGGTTTGCCGAAGGCCAGCTGCTCGTGGGGCGCTACGGCAAGGGCGCCGTATCGTGACGGCTCAGTCTTCCGGCACGGACAGCCGCACGAGGTAGCCGCCCGATTTCTCGTCGCGCTCGAGCTCGAGGCTGCCGGCCGCCGCCGCGGCCTCGAGCATGCCGTTGAACGAGCGGAAGCCGTAGTACGACTCGTTGAAGCCCGGCTTGCGGCGCTTGAGCGCCTGCTTGACCATCGAGCCCCAGATCTTCTCCTCGACGCCTCGCTCCGCCATCAGCGCATCCACCGTGCCCACGATGAGGTCGAGCGCCTCCTCGCGGCGTTCATCGTCCGTCTTGCGGGCCGGCGCGAGCCCGGCGGCATCCGGTGCGGCAACAGGCGTCACCTCCGCGACAGGCGCAACCTCCACCGGCTCGGCCACGTCCGTGGTCTTGCGGCGGCGACTGCGCGGCTTGGCCGGCTCCTGGTCCTTCGCCGCGTCGGGGGCAGTCTTGGCCGGCTCCTGCACCTTGGCGGTCTTGGCTGCCGCGCGCCGTACCGGCGCCTTCTTCCGCTCGCGCACGAGGTCGTCGTAGAAGATGAACTCGTCGCAATTGGTGACGAGCAGGTCGCTCGTGGAATTCTTCACGCCCACGCCGATGACGACCTTGTTGTTCTCCCGCAGCTTGGACACGAGCGGCGAGAAATCGGAGTCGCCGCTGATGATCACGAAGGTTTCCACATGGGTCTTCGTGTAGCAGAGGTCGAGCGCGTCCACGACCATGCGGATGTCGGCGGAATTCTTTCCCGACTGGCGCACGTGCGGGATCTCGATGAGCTCGAACGAGGCCTCGTGCATGGGGGCCTTGAAGGCCTTGTAGCGCTCCCAGTCGCAGTAGGCCTTCTTGACCACGATGCTGCCCTTGAGCAGCAGTCGCTCCAGCACCTTGCCGATGTCGAACTTCTCGTAGCTTGCGTCGCGCACCCCGAGCGCGATGTTCTCGAAATCGCAGAAGAGCGCCATGCTGGTGACGTCGGAGTTGGCTGCCATCGGGGGTCTTCCGGGTTCTTGCGGGCCGCTATCGTCGCACGAGACGCCCCGCCCACGCCCGGCGGGCTACACTCCGACGCTCTTTTCCCGCCGCCTGGCCCACCTCATGTCCCTGCCCCTGCTCTCGCTCCTCGACACTCGCATCCTGGGCGTGCTGGTGGAGAAACAGCACACCGTTCCCGACACGTATCCGCTCACGCTCAACGCGCTCGTGGGCGGCTGCAACCAGAAGACAAGCCGCGATCCCGTGCTGGAGGCGAGCGAGGCGGAGGTGCAGGCGGCGCTCGACCGGTTGAAGACGCTGTCGCTCGTGGTGGAGACGAGCGGAGGGCGCGTCATGCGCTACGCCCACAACGTGGGGCGCGTGCTGGGCGTGCCCACGCAAGCGGTGGCGCTGCTCGCGGTCATCATGCTGCGCGGGCCCCAAACCGTGGGCGAGCTGCGCATCCACAGCGAGCGCCTGCACCGGTTCGCGGACATTTCCGCGGTGGAAGGCTTCCTGGCCGAGCTCGCCGCGCGCGAGGAGCGCCCGCTCGTGGTGGAGCTGCCGCGTGCGCCGGGGGCCCGCGAAACGCGCTGGGCCCACCTGCTCTCCGGCCCGCCCGCCTTCACCGCCGACCCGGCCACAGACGCCACGCCACCCGTCGAGCGCGTGGCCGTGGGCGAGCTCGCCGCCCTGCGCGTAACCGTCACCCGCCTCGAAGAGGACGTGGCCGCCCTGCGCGCCGCCGTGGCCCGCATCGCGGGGGAGCTCGGCCTGCCACCGGGCTGACGCGGGCGCGCGGCACGTTGCACCAAGGCAGCATTGATCTGCCGGCAGGGGACGGGCAACAATAGACGGCCTTCGCATCCCATACCCACACAACCACGAGGGACCCCATGGATTTCGGCAACCTGTACGACATCGCCAAGCCGGTCGTGATCGCCTACGCGCTGAAGATTCTCGGTGCGCTCGTCCTCTACATCGTCGGGCGCTGGCTGATCGGCGTCGTCAACTCGCTGCTCAACAAGGCGCTCGAGCGGCAGAAGATCGAACCCACGATCATCCGCTACATCGGCAACACCATCAGCATCGCGCTGAACGTGCTGCTGGTCATCGGCATCCTCGGCTACTTCGGCGTGGAAACCACGTCGTTCGCTGCCCTCATCGCCGCGCTCGGCATCGCCATCGGCGCTGCCTGGGGTGGCTTGCTCTCGAACTTCGCCGCCGGGGTATTCATCCTGGTGCTGCGGCCGTTCAAGGTGGGGGACTACGTCCTCGCCGGCGACGTCGAAGGCACCGTGCGGGCGATCGGCCTCTTCACCACGGCCATCGACGCGCCGGACAACGTGAACACGATGGTGGGCAACGCCAAGATCATGAACAACACCATCAAGAATTTCACCAACAACCCGTACCGGCGGGTGGATCTCACCGCCCAGCTCGACCATACCGTCGATGTGCAGGATGCCATCGGCCGCCTCAAAGCCGTGCTCCCCAAGATTGCCAACGTGATCGAGGCTCCCGCTCCCGATGTGCAGATCATGACCTTCAACGAGCGCGGCCCGGTGCTCGCCGTGCGCCCGTACGTGCATACCGATCACTACTGGCAGGTGTATTTCGACACCAATCGCGCCATCCGTGACGCGTTCGGCGCCGCGGGATATCCTGTGCCCGAAGCGCACATCCGCCACCGCGTGGCATAAGCCCCGGGGCCGCGCGCCACACCTTCACTTCAGGGAGAGGCCATGGGAATGCTCGATGAATTGCTGGGCGGCTTGATGCAGGGCCAGGCGGGCCTGCCCGGACAGCAGCCCGGCAACGCCCCCTCGGGCCTGCCCGGACTAGGCGCCGCCGGCGGCGGTGCGGCCGTCCTCGCGCTGGTCATGCAGCTCCTGCAGCAGAGCGGCGGCCTGCAGGGCCTGCTGCGGCAGATGCAGCAGTCAGGCTACGGCGACCAGGCGCAGTCCTGGGTGGGCACCGGCCAGAACCAGTCCCTCCCGCCCGACGCGCTATCGCAGATCTTCGGATCGGGCACGTTGCAGCAGCTCGCGCAGAAGTTCGGCGTGCCGGCGGAACGACTCACGGGCAGCGTCGCGGAGGCGCTGCCCGAAGTGATCAATCGCATGACGCCCGACGGCAGCGTGCCTCAGGGCAGCGACGATCTCGTCTCGCGCACCCTCAACGAGCTGATGCGCGGCCGCCGCTAGCGCGGCGGCGGTGCGCGCGGCGCAGCGCGCACCGGGTCAGTCTTGCCGCCAGGGCAGGCCCGCCACCTGCCAGCCATTCACGCGGCGCTGCCCCTGCTCGTTCTTGTCTCCCTCGAACCCCTCGAGGATGTTGTACGCCGCCTTGTACCCGTGCTCGGTGGCGAGCGTGGCGGCGTGGCCGGACCGTACCCCCGTGCGGCACAGGAACGCCACCGGCGCCGCCGGATCCGCCGCCTGGCGCAGCTCGTCCATGAAGCGCGTGTTGCGCACCTTCCCCGGGTAGTCGTACCACTCGATCGCGATGCTGCCGGGCACGTAGCCGATGAGATCGCGCTCGGCCTTCGTGCGCGTATCCACGATCCGGGCACCCCCCGCCTCGTGCAGCGCCGCGGCCTCGGCGGGGGTGAGCAGGCCGGCGTACGGGAGGTTTTTCTCCTTGGCGCGCGCAGCGGCGGCCGCGAGGATCGAAGCGGTGTCGATTGCCATGCAAAGGTCTCCTTTTCCCAGCCGATTCTAGTACGAACCGATGTGCGACAATGCGAAGGCACCGCGTCGCACGAGCACATCCGCTTGGAACCTGCCGCCTCCCTCGTCGTTGCGCTCATTCTAGGCATCGTCGAAGGCCTCACCGAATTCCTCCCCATCTCGTCGACCGGCCACCTCATCGTGGCCGGGTCGCTGCTGGGCTACGTCGGCGACGAGGCCAAGGTCTTCGAGATCGCCATCCAGTCGGGCGCGATGCTCGCAATCGTGTGGGAGTACCGCAAGCGCTTCCGCCGCGTGGTCGCGGGCGCGCTGCACGATCGCGCCGCCCAGCGCTTCCTCGTGAACATCGCCATCGCCTTCGTGCCGGCAGCCGTGCTGGGCCTGCTGCTCGGCAAGGCCATCAAGGCCACACTGTTCCATCCGGTGCCGGTGGCCCTGGCCTTCATCGCGGGCGCGCTCGTGATCCTCTGGGTGGAGCGCCGCCAGCGCACGCGATCGCGCCCGCCGCGGGTGGCAGAGGTCGACGATATGACCGCCGCCGATGCGCTCAAGGTGGGCATCGCGCAGGCGTTCGCGCTCATCCCCGGCACCTCGCGGTCCGGCGCCACGATCATCGGAGGCATGCTCTTCGGACTCTCGCGCAAGGCCGCCACCGAGTTCTCGTTCTTCCTCGCGGTGCCCACGCTGATGGCCGCGGGCGCCTACTCCGCCTGGAAGGACCGCGCGCTCCTGGCCCACGCCGATCCGGCGTTCTTCGCGGTGGGCTTCATCGCGGCCTTCGTATCGGCGCTGATATGCGTGCGCTGGCTCATCCGTTACGTCGCTCGTCACGACTTCGTGCCCTTCGCGTGGTATCGCATCGTATTCGGCGCGGTGGTGCTCATCACGGCCTACGCCGGGATCGTGCGCTGGGCGTGAGGCGCTTGCCGGGTCACGGCCGGGCCGCGCAGTAGAATCATGGGCTCACGGCAGCAACCCGCATCCGAAAGGCACGCCATGGCACCCGACTCCCGCGAGCGCGCGATTCCCGCGCTCACCGATCCCGCCCTCCTGCGCTCGCACTGCTACGTCGACGGGAGGTGGATCGACGCCGACGATGGCGCGACGCAAGACATCGTCAATCCCGCCACCGGCAAGCGCATCGGTGCCGTCGCCGAGTGCGGCGGGGCCGAGACGCGACGCGCCATCGAGGCCGCCGAGCGCGCCTTCCCGGCATGGCGCGACATGACCGCCGGCGAGCGCTGCGCCATCGTGCGCAAGTGGGGCGACCTCATGCTCGCGCACAAGGCCGACCTGGCGCTCATCCTCACCACCGAGCAGGGCAAGCCGCTCGCCGAGGCCAATGCCGAGATTGCCATCGGCGCCGCCTACGTCGACTGGTTCGCCGAGGAAGGCAAGCGCATTTACGGCGACGTCATTCCCACGGTGGGCAACGACCGTCGCCTCGTGGTGGTGAAGCAGCCGGTGGGCGTGTGCGCGGCGATCACGCCGTGGAATTTCCCCTGCTCCATGATCACGCGCAAGGTCGCCCCCGCGCTCGCCGCCGGCTGCACCGTGGTGATCAAGCCCGCCGAAGCCACGCCTTACTCCGCGCTGGCACTCGCCGAGCTGGGCGAGCGCGCGGGCTTCCCTCCCGGCGTGCTCAACGTGGTCGTGGGCCGCGCTGCGGACATCGGCGGCGAGATGTGCGCCAATCCCACCGTGCGCAAGCTTTCCTTCACGGGCTCCACGCAGGTGGGGCGGCTGCTCATGAAGCAGGTCGCGCCCACCGTCAAGAAGATCTCGCTGGAGCTCGGCGGCAACGCACCCTTCATCGTGTTCGACGATGCCGACCTCGATGCCGCCGCCGACGGCGCCATCATCTCCAAGTTCCGCAACGCCGGGCAAACCTGCGTGTGCGCCAACCGCATCTTCGTGCAGGACAAGGTCTACGACGCGTTCGCCGAGAAGCTCGCGGCGCGCGTGCGCAAGCTCGTTGTCGGCGACGGTACCAAGCCGGACGTGACGCAGGGACCGCTCATCAACGACAAGGCGCTCGCCAAGGTCGAGGATCACGTCGCCGACGCCAGGGCGCATGGCGCCAAGGTCGCGCTCGGCGGCAAGCGCAGCGCGCTCGGCGGCAACTTCTACGAGCCCACGATCCTCACGGACGTGACGCGCGACATGAAGATCTTCAGCGAGGAGACCTTCGGACCCGTCGCGCCGCTCATCCGCTTCCAGGACGACGCCGAGGCGATCCGCCTCGCCAACGACAGCGAGTTCGGGCTCGCTTCGTATTTCTACAGCCGCGACATCGGCCGCTGCTGGCGGGCCGCGGAGGCGCTCGAGGCGGGCATGGTCGGCGTGAACACCGGCCTCATCACCACCCAGGTCGCGCCCTTTGGCGGCGTGAAGCAATCGGGGCTGGGCCGCGAGGGCAGCAAGTACGGCATCGACGAGTACGTCGAGGTGAAGTACATCTGCTTCGGCGGGATCTAAGATCGCGTCACTGGGGCGCGCACATCACCACGCGGTCGGGGCCGTCGCCTTCGGCGACCTACCCGGCGGCGACCATGGCGTCGCGCAGCTCACGTAGTGTCGTGTAGCGGTGATTGGTGTCTCGGCGAAGGTTCGCGTCACCAGCCCGGCGGCAGCTTCTTCAGCACGGTGATGCGGCGATCCTCCACGAGCAGGTAGCCGCCGCCCACGAGATCCTTCATCAGCTTGCCGATCATGTCGCGGGAGGCGCCCACGCGATCGGCGATGTCCTGCTGCGTAAGGCGCTCGGGCACCGAGAGCCGCCCGTCCTCCTCGACCGCCAGCGAGTTGACGAGCCGCACGAGGCGGCCGTACACATCGGACAGCGCGAGGCTCTTGATGTTCTCCGTGGCATTGCGCGCGCGGTGGATGAGCGTGCGGATGAGATGCTGCGCAAAGTCGGGATTGGCCGCGATGAAGTCGCGGAACTTCTCGCGGGTGACGATCGCGCACGTGGTGGGCTCCACGGTCACCACCGACGCCGAGCGCGGCGCGCCTTCCAGCGACATCTCCCCGACGTACTCCCCCGGACCGTTGAAGTTGATCACCACTTCGCGGCCGGCCTCGTTGCTCGCATAGACCTTCACGCGTCCGGCAAGGAGGATGTACAGGGAATCGCCGACGTCCCCCTCGTGGATCAGGACGGTGCTGCGCGGGAACGTGCGCACCACGCCGGTGGCGGCGATCGCGCGCAGGATGTCGTCGGGCAGCGGCTGCGGGGCACCCGGGGCGTCGGCGTCGGCCACGATCGATGTCTCCGCTTTCAAGCTCGTTGTCGGGGCGCAAATGCTAGCACGCGGCCCGCCGCAGTCGCCGCTGCCCGGGGCGCTAGGTGAACTTGCGCGCGTCCTCGATGACCTTGCCGTCGTTGGGCAGCTCGCCCGGCAGCCGGAACGCGACCTCGCCGCGCAGCTTCGTCACTTCACGGATCGAGGCGACGATCGACTCGGCGTGCGACGACGCATTGCCGGGGACCTCGACCAAGAGCGTCATGCGATCGTTGCCCTCAGGATTGTCGACCACGAGGCGCGCCCTCACCACCTCGGGATGGCGCTTCACGATCGTCGCGACCTGCGCCGGATGCACGAACATGCCCTTCACCTTGGTGGTCTGGTCGGCACGCCCGAGCCAGCCCTTGATGCGCATGTTCGTGCGCCCGCAGGGGGACACCCCGGGCAGGAAGGCGGACAGGTCCCCGGTGGCGAACCGGATGAGCGGGTAGTCGGCCGTGGCAAGCGGGCTCACCACGACCTCGCCCACCTCGCCGGCTGCTACCGGATCGCCCGTGCCGGGGCGCACGATCTCCAGCAGCACGCCTTCGTCCACCACGAGGCCTTCGCGCGCCTCGGTCTCATAGGCCACGAGACCCAGATCCGCGGTGGCGTAGGCCTGGTAGCCGGCAATGCCCCGCGCCCGCAGCGCATCGCGCAGGCTCGGCAGAAAGGCTTCGCCGGACACGAGCGCCCGCGTGAGCGTGGGCAGCGGCACGCCCAGCTCGTCGGCCTTCTCCACGATGATCTTGAGGAAAGAGGGCGTACCCACGTAGCCGTCGGCGCCCAGGTCGGCAATGGCCTGCACCTGCAGCTCGGTCTGGCCGGTGCCCCCCGGGAACACGGTACATCCGAGCGCGTGGGCGGCCGTCTCGGCCATCGAGCCGGCCGGGGTGAGGTGATACGCAAAGCAGTTGTGCACGAGGTGCCCGCGCCGGAAGCCTGCGGCGAAGAGCGCCCGGGCGAGACGCCAGTAGTCCGCCTGCGACCCCTCGGGCTCGTAGATCGGCCCGGGACTCTGGAAGACGCGGCGTGCCGCGCCCCAGGCGGTGGCCGCGAGCCCGCCGAAGGGGCGCGCCGCTCTTTGCAGATCGAGGAGGTCCGACTTGCGGGTGACCGGCAGCGCAGCCAGGGCGCAGCGCGAGTCGAGCGACGCAGGATCGACGTGCGCGA
>CALFEY010000213.1 GCA_937958295.1 uncultured Pseudomonadota bacterium | reverse complement strand
CCGTCCGCTGATCGCCTCGGTGTTCGTGAATCGCCTGCGCAAGGGCATGCGGCTGCAATCCGATCCCACCACGATCTACGGCATGGGCGACAAGTTCGACGGGGATCTCCGCCGCCGCGACCTCGAAGCCGACACGCCGTTCAACACCTACACGCGCGACGGCCTGCCGCCCACGCCCATCGCCCTGCCGTCGCAGGCGGCCATCGACGCGACGCTCAATCCGCCGGCCACCGAGTACCTCTATTTCGTGGCGCGCGGCGACGGCACCTCCAAGTTCTCGGCGTCGCTGCCCGAGCACAATCGCGCCGTCTCACGTTTCCAGAAAGGCGGCAAGTGATGCGCGGACGCTTCGTCACGCTCGAGGGCATCGACGGCGCGGGCAAGAGCACGCACGCGGCCTGGCTGGCGGACACGCTCGCCCGGCACGGGCGCAAGGTGATCGCCACTCGCGAGCCGGGGGGCACGCCCTTCGGCGAGAAGCTGCGCGAGCTCCTGCTGCACACGCCGATGACGCACGAGTCCGAGGCGCTCCTCATGTTCGCGGCCCGCCGCGAGCACGTGGTGCAGGTGATCGCCCCGGCGCTCGCGCGCGGCGACATCGTGATCTGCGACCGCTTCACCGATGCGACCTACGCCTACCAGGGCGGCGGCCACGGCGTGGCGCTGCCGGCCATCGCGGCGCTCGAATCGTTCGTGCATGGCGATCTCGCGCCGGACCGCACGCTCCTCTTCGACGTGCCGCTCGCGGTGTCGCGCGAGCGCCTCGCCCGGGCCGCCGCGAACGGCCGCGTGCTGGACAAGTTCGAGGCCGAGCAGCACGCCTTCTTCGATCGCGTGCGCGAGGCGTATCTCGCGCGCGCCGCCGCGCATCCGGACCGCTTTCGCATCATCGATTCGACGCAACCGGTCGACGCCGTGCGCGCGTCGCTCGCCGGCATCGTGGACGAGCTCCTCGCCTGATGGCCGCCTCCGACGTCGCTCCGCTCGACGCGCCCGCTCCCTGGCAGGCTCTCCTGCCCTGGCAGGTGCCGCTCGCGTCCGAGCTGCTGGCGCGCGGACCCGCCGGCTGGCCCCACGCATTGCTCCTCACCGGCCGGGCCGGCATCGGCAAGCGCATCCTCGCGCAGAATCTCGCGCGCTCCTTGTTGTGCGAAGCGCCCCTCGCCGGCGGCTTCGCCTGCGGCGCTTGCGCGAGTTGCGGCTACGTCGCGGCGGGGCAGCACCCCGACCTGCGCAACGTGGAGCCGATCGACGTGACCGACGACGACGAGATCAAGGTGCTCGACCTGATTCCCGTCAAGCACGTCCGTGCGCTCACCTTATGGACCAACGTGACGAGCCATCGCGGCGGGGCGAAGGTCGCCGTGATCGCGCCCGCCGACCTCCTCAACGTCGCGGCCGCCAATGCCCTGCTGAAGACGCTGGAGGAGCCGCCGGCAGGCACCTTCCTGATCCTCGTCACCGCGCGTCCCGGACGGCTCCTGCCCACCGTGCGCAGCCGCTGCCTGCGGCTCGAGGCTCCGGTGCCGGACGCGTACGCCGCGCGTGCCTGGCTCGCGGAGCAGGGGGTCGAGGCCCCGGATACGCTCCTCGCCCAGGCCGTGGGGGCGCCCCTGGCCGCCCTCGCGCTCTCGGACCTGCAGCAGGAGCGCGGGACGTGGCTCACCGCGCTCGGCAAGCCGCGCCTGCTCTCTCCCGTCGCGCTGGCGGCGCGCATCGAGGCGGCGGGCAAGGACGAGCGCAAGGCGCTGCTGGCCCTCGTGATCGACTGGCTCGCCGCGTGGGTCGCCGACCTCGCGCGCACGGCGGCCGGGGGCGAGCCCCAGCGCAATCCCGATCACGCCGCGGCCCTGCACGCCCTGGCCCCTTCGGTGGCGCCCGTGGCCCTCTTTCGCTATCATCGGTCGCTCATGGAGCAGCGCGCCCTCGTCGCGCACCCCCTCGCCCCGCGCCTCGTGGCCGAGACCCTTCTCATCCGCTACCGAGAGCTCTTCCGCTGATATGGTCGATCGCAAGCCGCCTCCGTCACCTGCCGCCGCCGCCATGGCGCGGCCGGGCGTGCTGTCGCTCAACATCCGCGAGAAGGCGGCGCTGTATGCCGCCTACATGCCGTTCCTGAAGGGCGGCGGCATCTTCATCCCCACGTCGCGGCAATACATCCTCGGCGAAGAGGTGTTCATGCTGCTCTCGCTCATGGACGACCCCAATCGCCTCGCCGTGCAGGGCAAGGTCGTGTGGCTCACGCCCGAAGGCGTCCAGGGCAATCGCACGCAGGGCATCGGCGTGCAGTTCACGCAGGACGAAACGGGCGCCGCGGCCCGGGCGACCATCGAGCGAATCCTGGGCGAGAGCCTGGCGTCCACGCGCCCCACGCACACGATGTAGTTGTTGGCAGATTCGTGTTCGTCGATTCGCATTGCCATCTCGATTTTCCCGAGCTCGCCGGGGAGTTGCCGCACGTCCTCGCCGCCATGCGCGAGCATGCGGTCACGCACGCCCTGTGCATCGCCGTGGACGCGCCCGACTGGCCGCGCGTGTTCGCCATCGCGCAGGCGCACCCGCACCTGTTCGCGAGCGTGGGCGTGCATCCTGACTATCCCGACATCCCCGAGCCCACGGTCGCCGGGCTCGTGGCCATGGCGGCGACCCCCAAGGTGGTCGCCATCGGCGAAACGGGGCTCGACTACTTTCGGCTCGAGGGTGACCTCGAATGGCAGCGCGAGCGCTTCCGCCGCCACATCCGCGCCGCGCGCGAGTGCGGCAAGCCGCTGGTGATCCACACGCGCGCCGCCGCGGCCGACACGCTCGCGATCATGCGCGAGGAGCGCGCGGGCGACGTGGGCGGCGTCATGCATTGCTTCACCGAGACGTGGGACGTCGCGCAGGGCGCGCTCGACCTCGGGTTCCATATCTCGTTCTCCGGCATCGTGACCTTCAAGAACGCCGTCGAGCTGAAGGATGTCGCGCGCCGCGTGCCGCTCGACCGCATGCTCATCGAGACCGACAGCCCCTACCTCGCACCCGTGCCCTTCCGCGGCAAGCGCAACCAGCCGGCCTTCGTTCGCTACGTCGCCCTGGAGATCGCGCGGCTGCGCGACACCACGGTGGAGGCGATCGGCGCCGTCACCTCCGACAATTTCTTCCGTTT
>CALFEY010000212.1 GCA_937958295.1 uncultured Pseudomonadota bacterium | reverse complement strand
GTCGTCCTGCCAGAAAAGTCCAGCCCTTGCTGTCTACCGAGAGGGGAAGCTTACGCCCTGCGTGCGGTACGGGATGCAATGAACTGACTCTCGAAACGGATCGAACGAATTGACGTGGCGGCCCTTCGGAATAGTTCCGATTGAGCGGCTCGGTCACGTTGATTTCATTGTTCGGGCGAGCTCGTTCGAGATTCGCTGGCCCGCCTTCGGATGGGTCTGCCTTATCCTCCGCCGCGGCAGATCCGCGGAGCCGCGATGCTCCTCGCGACCGACCGGATCACCCGCCTACGGTAGCCCAGGTGGGCGAGTAGCGCGATCATACCCAAAAGCGCTAAGGTGGAGCTCTTGCGGACCACGTTCCAGCACGCCATTCTCCTGGCGACAATCGTTGCGGAGCGGCCAGATTGATTCTCACCAACAAACTAGTCGTCAACTGCCTCGTTCTCCTGCTCGCCATGTCGACGTCCGCCTTGAACGCCGCCGGTGCACCCGCGCCCACACCCGCGGATCCCTACCTCTGGCTCGAGGACGTCACGGGGGACAAGGCGCTCGAGTGGGCACGTGCACGCAACGCCGAGGCGGCGCGGGCGCTCGAGGGTGACGCCTACGCCGCCACCGAGCGCCGGCTTCTCGACATCCTCGACTCCAGCGCTCGCATTCCCTACGTCTCCAAGGTCGGCCCGCACTACTACAACCTGTGGCAGGACGCCCGCAATCCGCGCGGTCTTTGGCGTCGGACCACGCTGGAGGAGTATCGCAAGCCGGAGCCGGCGTGGGAGACGGTCCTCGACCTCGATGCGCTTGGAGCCGCGGAGAGTGAGAACTGGGTGTGGCAGCGCGCGAGTTGCCTGCGGCCGGAGTATCGGCGCTGTCTTCTGTCACTGTCGCGCGGCGGGGCCGATGCGAGCGTCACGCGCGAGTTCGACCTCGAGACCAAGTCCTTCGTTGCGGGTGGCTTCTTTCTGCCCGAGGCTAAGGGGGGCGCGCAGTGGCGGGACGCCGATTCGGTTTACGTTGCCACCGACTTCGGGCCGGGCTCGATGACCGCATCTGGATACCCGCGCATCGCCAAGCTTTGGCAGCGCGGCACGCCGCTCGCGGACGCGCGCACGATCTACGAGGCGCAGCAAGCCGACGTGGGCGTCGGCGCGTATCGCGTGCGTACCAAGACCTTTGAGCACGATTTCGTCATGCGCAGCGTGACGTTCTTCACGAACGAGCTCTTCCTGCTGCGCGATGACCGCTTGATCCGCATCGACAAGCCCGACAGCGCCAAGGCCTGGGTGCAGCGCGACCTCCTGTTGATCCGCCTGCGCGATGCCTGGACCGTCGGCGGCCAGACCTTCCCGGCGGGGGCGTTGCTGGTGGCGGACTTCGAGCGCTTCGTCGCGGGTGAGCGGAAGCTCTCGGTGCTTTTCACCCCCACGGAACGCAAGTCGCTCGCTGGCTTCGTGCCCACGCGGCATCACATCATCGTCAACGAGCTCGACAACGTGCGCAACAAGGTGTTCGTGCTCACGCGGGCCGGCGGCAAGTGGACGCGCACGCCGCTGCGCGGCCTGCCCGAGTTCAGCACCGTCACGGTGAGCGCCGTGGACGCCGACGACTCCGACGACTATTTCGCCACGGTCACCGGCTATCTCGATCCGACGTCGCTCCACCTCGGCACTGCCGGCGGCGGGGCGCCGGAAAAATTGAAGCAGCTCCCCGCCTTCTTCGATGCGAAGGGGTTGGCCGTGACCCAGCACGAGGCAGTGTCGAAGGACGGCACGCGCGTTCCCTATTTCCAGGTGGGGCCGGCGAACCTCGTGGCCGACGGCCGCCATCCCACGCTGCTCTATGGCTATGGCGGCTTTGAGGTCTCGGAGTTGCCGTTCTATAGCGGCGGGGTGGGCGCGGCCTGGCTCGAGAAGGGCGGCGTTTACGTCGTGGCGAACATCCGTGGGGGTGGGGAGTTCGGCCCGCGCTGGCACCAGGCCGCGCGCAAGGCGCAGCGGCACCGCGCCTATGAGGACTTCATCGCGGTCGCGGAGGATCTACTCCGTCGCAAGGTCACCACCACGCCTCACCTCGGCATCATGGGCGGGAGCAACGGCGGCCTCCTCGTGGGCAACATGCTCACGCTGCGTCCGGACCTGTTCGGCGCCGTCGTGTGCCAGGTGCCGTTGCTCGACATGCGCCGCTACCACCTGCTGCTCGCGGGCGCGAGCTGGATGGCCGAGTACGGCAACCCCGACGATCCGGCGGAGTGGGACTTCATCCGCACGTTCTCGCCTTATCACAACCTGCGTGCCGGCGTGCGCTATCCGCCCACGCTCTTTCTCACGTCCACGCGCGACGATCGCGTGCATCCGGGGCACGCCCGCAAGATGGTCGCGCGCATGCTCGATGCCCGGCAGGACGTGCTCTATCACGAGAACATCGAGGGCGGCCACGGCGGGGCGGCCGACAATCGTCAGCGCGCGCGCATGTGGGCGCTGACCTGGACCTTCCTCGACAAGACGTTGCGCTGATCGCAACCGCTTGACAGGATGAGCCGCGGCGGGGCCGCCGCGGTCTGTCCCAAAGCGTCGTTCACATCCTGCCCAGTCCCCTATCTTGCGGATTTCAAGGGAAATAGCGGCTTAGTCCACCGGGTTGTCCACAGAAATTGTGGATTGTCGGGGGCCGTGGCTTACGGGCATGTTTTATTGACAAGACACGCGGGACGCGGCTCGCCATTCTTGCGGCGGAGAATCTCGTCGCGCAGCTCCGCATATTGCCGCCGGGTCTGCGTCTGCACCGCCTCCACGGTGATCACGCTGCCGGCCAGCCACGTCGGCACGAAGGTGCCTTGCACGACCACCTGCGTGCCGCTGCCCTGCGCCGCGAGGCGGGTGGTGAACACCGATGACTTGAGGCTGTCGCCGCTTACGAACTGGGAGCGGATTTCGGTCTTGGGGGTGAGATCGATGCGCCGCGTGCTGTTGAGCGACACGCGCACGGGGCCGGCATTGCCGTGGCTCTTCTGCACGACATTGAACGCATTGCCCTTGCGGTCGACGATCTTGCTGTCGTCCACGTTCGACAGGATTTGCGCCATGTGGTCGAAGTCGGTGAGCACGTCCCACACCTGGTCCTGGGTGGCGGGCACGTTGAGGGAGGCATACACGGCGTAGCTGTCGTCGGTCTTGTCCACCTTCACCGTGATGTCATCGTCGGCCGCGGCGGCGATTGGGGCCACGACCAGCGCGAGGCTCGCGAGCCCCGCTCGCGCAAGGGAGCACCAAGCGGCCGATGAGTAAATGCGCAGCGAGCTCGTGAGCATCATGGTTGGCGTCAGGAAGTGGGGACGGGAAGGGAGGTGAAGTGGCGCAACGCCACGCCGGCCCAGACGGCCTCGATCACGCCGAACGGCCACGCGCCCTGCAGGAAGCCGTACACCGAGCCCAAGGCGCACGCCCCTGCGAAGCCGAGCACGGACCAGCGGCTGCGCGCTTCGAGCGCGTAGCACATCATCATGACCGATACCGCGACCAGACCGAAGAGCGAAAGCGCGTCCATGCGACGTGACAGGAGGGCCGGCGACCGCGACGGCGTGGAGGACTTACCTACGGGGATGACCCACGCGCACGACCGATGGCTGACACTATAGCCGCTACCGGGCTTGGAATGCACTCCCGCTGCCGCGGGCGCGTCGCGGCAGCACCGGCCGCCGCGGTCAGGCGAAAAGGTCGATCGGGTCGTCGCGATACGCGCTCCGGCAGCGGGCTTCGCCGCCATACCTCGCGGCGAGCACGAGCGCATGCTTGAGGCAAGGGCTCACGGGACCCTCGTCGGCGAATCCCATCGCCCCCATCCATTGCACCCCCTTGCGGCACGTCGCCCGAGCCGCCCCAGAGGCATGCGACTTCAGCGCCATGAGCAGCGTACGGCGCTGTGCGACGATCGCCCAATCGTCGACTACCCGCTCGAGCAGCGAGCGGGCGAGCGTGACATCGATGTGCGCATCGACCACGCCATGCTGCAGCACCTGGAAGGCCGAGAGCGTCTTGCCGAACTGCACCCGGGTGCCCAGGTGCTCGCGCGCCACGCGCAGGCAGCGCGCGCTCACCCCGATCAGACGTGCCGACGTCGAGAGGAGCAGCAGGTCGCCCAGTTGCGCCGCGGCGGCACGCGCGTCCGTGCCCCCCAGAATCTGCCGCAGCGGAACCGGGGCCTCGAGCGGCACGTGGCCCAGCGCGGTGCCGTCGGCCTGCGCGACGAGGCGCATGCCGCGCAGGACGGAGACATCGACGAGCGCCAGGCTCCGCGCTCTCTCGTTGCCCACGGCGACCAGGAAGTGTTGGGCGAGGTCGGCGTAGGGCACGCGGAGCGACGCGTCGTCCATGGAGTCGCGGTGTTGCGGGTCGATCGCGGCGAGCGTCGCGCCCGCGCCACCGGCGAGTCCGCATGCCTCGGCGGCCACCGCCTCGATGAGCGGGCCGGTGGCCAGCGCCTCGCCCATCGCGAGGCCCACCGCCGAGGCGATCGCGGCCTGCTCGGCTGGCGTCGCTTCCGCCATGGCCTGCGCGAGGCCGAAGGCTTGCAGCGCGGCCACGGGGTCGGCAGCGTACGCCTTGGCATCGGCGAGCCAGTCGGCGGCGGCGTCGGCAAAGCCGGTGACGATGTCATTCATCAGTAGACTCGGGGGAAGCCGAGGACACGGTTGGCGATGATGTTGCGCTGGATCTCGTTCGAGCCGCCGAAGATCGTGGTCCGGCGGGCCAGCAGATACTCGCCCGCGAGCTCGAGGCTGCGCCCGGGAAGATCGAAGGCCATCGGGGCGCCGTGTGGCTCGCCGGCATCCAGCAGGAGCTCCGTGAGCGCTTGCAGGAGCTCCGTGGACACGATCTTCATCACGGGCGCGATGTCGTCGATCGAGGCCTCGTGCTTGACGCGCTCCACCGCATGGCGATACAGCGCCAGGTGGGCGAGGAGGCGAATCTCGAGGGCGGCCAGCCGATCGGCGAAGGCGTGCTCGCTGGCGACCCCCGTCCGCTCGGCCACGTCGCGGACCTTCCGCCACATCGAAAGCGCATGCCGGGGACTGCCGTTGGCGAGTCGCTCGAATACCAGCACGTGGTTGGCCACGCGCCAGCCGTCGTTCTTGGCTCCCAGCAGGTTCTCCCGCGGAACGCGTACCCGATCGAAGACGACCGAGGCGAACTCGTCGCGCCCGGCGATCGTGCGGATGGGCCGCACCGTGATGCCGGGGGAACGCAGGTCGATGAGGAGCATGCTGATACCGGCGTGCCGTGGCTTGGCATCGGGATCGGTGCGTACGAGGGCGAAGATCCAGTCGCAGAAGTGCGCGAAGCTCGACCAGATCTTCTCCCCGGTGACGACATAGTGATCGCCGTCCTCGATCGCCGCGGTGCGCAGGCTCGCGAGGTCGGAGCCCGCCCCCGGCTCCGAGTAGCCCTGTGCCCAGAACACCGACCCGTCGAGGATCGCAGGCAGGTGTCGGGCCTGCTGCTCGGGCGTGCCGAAGGCCATGAGGGCATGTCCCAGCAGGTTGACGCCGGTCGGCAGCACGGGCGGCGCGCCCGCGCGGGCAAGCTCTTCGAGCAGGATGAGCTGCTCGTCGATGGAGCCCCCCATGCCGCCGAAGGCCTTGGGCCAGGCCGGGGCCACCCATCCGCGTGCGTGCAGCCGGCGCTGCCAGTCCCGCAGGATCGCCGGGTCGAGCACCTGGAGGTGATGCCGGTACGCGGCGGGGAGCGCCTGCGCGAGCCAGTTGCGCACCTCCGCGCGAAAGGCGCGGCCTTCGTCGGTGTCGCGCGAGAAGAGCACGCGCTAGGCCGCCACGAGCTTGGCATCGACGGCCACGGCACCGCCGCCGGCCTCGCGCACGATTACGGGATTGAGCTCGGCCGACGCGACGCCGCGCAGGCGCGCGGCCACCACCGAGAAGGAAGCGAGCGATCGTGCCAGCGCAGCGACGTCGCATGCCGGTTGCCCGCGTGCCGCGTCGAGGAGACGACGGCCGCGCAGGGCGTCGATCATCGCGTGCGCCTGGGTGTCGTCGAACGGCGCGAGCCGCAGCACGACGTCGTCGATGGCCTCGATCCAGGTGCCGCCGAAGCCGAGCGCGACGACCGGCCCGAAGGTGGGGTCATGCCGGTAGCCCAGCATCATCTCGCGCTGGCCGCGCACCATGGGCTGCACGACGAGCGCGTGTTCGCCCTGCGGGGCATGACGTGCCGCTGCGGCGGCCAGGGCGGCATAGGCCGTCCGCACGGCCGCATCATCGTGCAGGTTGGCGCGCACGCCGCCGATGTCCGCCTTGTGCGCGAGGCCGGGTAGCGAGATCTTCAGCACCACGGGATAGCCGAGCCGCTGCGCGGCGGCCAGCGCGTCGTCGAGCGTGGCAACGCGCTCCGCGGGGGCGGCTGCCACCCCGTGGAGTGCGAAGAACGCCAGCAACGAAGCTTCGTCGAGGTCGCGTGGAGGCGCGAGCGGGGCTTCGTCGCGCCCGCCTATCCACGGTGGCGGGGGCTGCGCCAGGCGGTGTAGCGCCGCAAGCACGTCCATTGCTCGCGCGGGATCCACGAACGTCGGCAGGCCCGCGTCGAACAGGCGGCGCAGGTTCTCCGTCGACGTGAACGCGGACAGCAGCAGAGGCGGGCGCGACGGCGCGTCCTCCCTGAGCGCTGCGATCACGCGGGCAACGGAGGTGTCGGAGCGAAAGGCGGAGGTGAGGAAGGCCACGACCGCGTCCACCTCGCCGGACGCGCGCAGGCGCGCGATGGGCGCGGCGAGCAGGCCCAGGTCATTGAGCACCATCGCGGTCACGTCCACCGGGTTGCGCGAGGAGCCTCCCGGCACCAAGGCGTCGAGCGTGTCGCGCAGCGATGCGGAGAGCTCGGGCACGCGAAGCCCGCACTCTTCCGCGCGGTCGGCCATGAGGATGCCCGCGCCGCCCGAGGCGCTCACGATGCCTACCCGCGTGCCGTGGGGCAGGCCCGTGACGGCGTGCGCCGTGGCGATGTCGACGGCGTCGCTGTACGACGCGCAACGGATCGCCCCCGCCTGTCGGATGACGGCATCGAAGACCCGGTCGTCACCGGCGAGCGCGGCGGTATGCGAGCGAACGGCTTCCACGGCCGCGGCCGAGCGGCCCACCTTGAGCACGAGCACGGCCTTGCCGGCGTGTCGTGCCGACAGGATCGCGTCGTAGAGTGCGGGCCCGTCGCGCACGCCTTCGAGCGCGACCACGATGAGGCGTGTGGCCGCGTCGTGCACGAGATGCGCGATGCACTGGGCCGCATCCACGTCGGCCTCGTTGCCGGTGGCCACCCAGGCGGAGATGCCCACGCCGCGCTCGCGCAGCATCACGAAGAGGTACGAGGCTGTCGCACCCGACTGCGACACGATGCCTACGCCGCCCGGTGCCAGCCACGGCTCTCCCCACATCGTGGCGAAGGTTCCCACGTAGCCGATCCGCTCGTTGACCACGCCGAGGCAGTTGGGGCCGAGCAGGCGCGTGCCCGAGCCTGCGAGCGCCGCGACGAGCTCGTCTTGCCGACGTGAGCCGGCGGGGCCGGCTTCCGCGAAGCCGGAGGTGAGTACCACCGCGGCGCCCACGCCGAGACGCGCGCATTGCGCCACGGCCTCCACGCAACCGTCGGGGGGCAGCGCGATGATGGCGGTATCGACGCGACCGTCGAGGGCGGCCACGCTCGGCACGCTGCGCACGCCCATCACGGTGGACCGCTTCGGATTGACGGCCACCACCTCGCCCGTGAAGCGGGCATCCTTGAGATAGGTGAGAACGCGTCCGCCCACCTTGGTGGCATCGTCGGAGGCGCCGACCACCGCGACCGAGCGCGGAGCGAAGAGGGGCGCGAGGGAGTGGGCGTTCCCCACGTCCGGCGAAGACGGCAAGGACATCGGCGGTGTCAGCGCGTGCGCTGCTTCTTGAGCGACTCCCACTGCTCGTCGCTCCAGCCCGAAAGATCGTCGATATCCATGCCCTTGAGCGCGCGGCCGCCGTCGAGCGTGACCATGTCGCCGTTCAGATACGTGGCGGCATCGGACGTAAGGAACACGCACATGTCGGCGAATTCGGGATGCTCGCCGAAGCGCCGCAGCGGGATGCTGGCCGTGGGATCGCTGCGCGAGGTGCGGCCATCGGGGAAGAGCTGCTTCCATGCGCCCGGCGTGGGGAAGAGCCCCGGCGCGATCGCATTGACGCGGATGCCCTTCGGCCCCCATTCCACGGCGAGGCTCCTGGTCATCGCCAGCAGCGCCGCCTTGGACATGGTGAGCGGGACGGTATAGGCACGACCGTTTGCAACACCCGCGGCGAGCACGTTCAGGATCGAGCCTGCGCGCCCCGCGGCGATCCAGCGCCGTCCCGCGCCCAACGCGCAATAGGCGTTGCCATTGAGCGAGATGCTCACGATGGCATCGAACGCCCGCGGCGACAGCGACTCGCTGCGGGCGATGAAGTTGGCGGCGGCATTGTTGACGAGGATGTCGAGCGGCGCCTCCGCCCAGATGGCGTCGAGCATCGCCTCCACCTGCGCCGCATCGCGGATGTCGCACACGATCGGCGTGACCGCATGCCCGGTCTCGACGGACAACGTGCGGGCGGTCTCCTCCAGCACCTCCTTGCGGCGCCCGCAGATGACCACGCTCGCGCCGAGCTCGGCCATGCGCCGCGAGACCGCCATGCCGAGGCCGGTGCCGCCCCCGGTGACGAGCACGCGCTTGCCCGCCATGAGGTCGGCCCGGAAGGGCGAGGGGCCGCTCATCGCGATTCTCCGTTGCGCAGCGACGGCCACAGGCGCTCGACGTTGCCGTGGAAGATGCCCTCGAGCACGTCGTCGGGGTAGCCTTCCTGGATCCAGTCGGCCTTGATCTTTTCGTAGCGCAGCATGGGAAAGTCGAGTCCGAACATGATTTTGTGTTTGAGTCGCCCGCGGATCTCGCGCTTGAACTCGTCGGTGAGCCGCTTGGGCGATACGCCGTGCAGCTCGGCGTAGACATTGCCCTTGTGCAGGAGCGTGGCGATCATCTCGCTCTGCCACGGCCATGCGGGACGTCCGGCGATGATGGTGAGCTTGGGATAGCGCGCCGCGATCGCATCGACATCGCGCGGGTGGTTGAGCTCGAGCTCGATGCCGTCGCCTCCCGGCGTGCCGGCGCCCACGCCGGTGTAGCCGACCATGAACATGGCGGGCATGCCCACCTGCACGCAGTAGTCGTAGAAGGGGGCGTACGCCGGGTCGGTGAGGGGCAGCTTGTTGCCCATCGCGGACACCACGAGGCCCACCACGCCGCGGCCGAGCTTGCGGCAGCGCTCGATCTCGTCGATGCCCTCCCGTCCCGTGGCGGGCGACAGCTGCAGCCACATGCCGAGCGTCACGTCCGGATGCTCGCGCTCGAAGGCGAAGATTTCGTCGTGCAGCTCGCGCACGCGGTGCATGGGCTCATGGCGCGAGAAGCCCAGGTCGAGCATCGCCTTCACGTCATTCTTGCGGAAGTAGTCGGCCATCTCCTGCTTGGTCCAGAAGCGCGCCTCGGTGCGCCAGACGTCGTACTGGCGCGCGCGCGCCTCGGGCGTGCGCAAGGGGTAGAGGGCTTCGGTGCCCCAGTGGGAGTGCAGATCGTAGAGTGGCATGAGCGTGATTGAGGGATTAACGGCGCCGGCGGGCGCGCGGGCTACTCCGCCTTGATGCCGGTGTCGGCAATGATCTTCATCGTCTTGTCGTAGTCGCGCTTGACCACGGCCTTGTACTGGTCCGGGGACACCGCGCCCCAGAACGCGAAGCCGGTGACCGCGAGCCTTTCCTGGACGTCCGGGCTTGCCATCGCGCGCTGCGCGTCGCGGTTGATTTTCTCGACGATCGCCGCAGGGGTATGCGGTGGCAGGAACAGGCCGAACCACGTGCCGGTCTCCATCTGCGGGAAGCCCGCCTCCGCCACGGAAGGCACGTCGGGGGCGAACGGCGAGCGCTTCGCGTCGGTCACGGCAATGGCCTTGAGCTTGCCCGCCTTGACATGCTGCATCTGCAGGAGTGAGTCGAAGACGAAGTCGTTGCGTCCGGCCATCACTTCGGTGATGGCACCCGCGCTGCCCTGGTAGTGGACGTCGGCGAACTTGGTGCCGGTGGTCAGCGCGAGCAGGGCATTGGCGAGGTGGTTGGAGCTGCCCATACCCGCCGTGGCACCGTTGAGCTTGCCTGGATTGGCCTTCACGTATTGGACGAACTCTTGGAACGTGTTCACGGGCAGCGTGGGGCTCGTGTAGAGCACCCAGGGCGTGCGCACGAGCGGGTATACCGGCTCGAAGTCGGTGAGCGCGTTGTACGGCGGCTTGGCCTGGATCGCCGGTTGCACGATGAGCTGGCCAAGCGCGGTCATGAGGATGGTGTAGCCGTCGGGGGCGGCGCGCGAGCCGGCGAGCGTGCCGATGGACCCGCCGCCGCCCGGACGATTGTCGACGACCACCGGCTGGCCCCAGTACTCGGACAACTTCTGGGCAAGGGTACGCGCGAGCAGGTCGGCGTGTGCGCCCGGCGTGTACGGGATCACGAGCTTCACCGGCTTGTTGGGGTAGGGAGCTTCCTGCGCGTGCACCGCCGGAGCAAGCACGAAGAGCGCGGTGAGCCAGGCGACGAAGACGCGGCGTGGAACGGACATGACTTCCTCCTTTGGGGCGACAGCTTGCGGGAAAGCCGTGTTTCAAAAAATGAAACACGGCGCCGTCTTTTGAAACAGAATGGACAGCAGGATGCGAGCTGTCAAGCGGGGTTTCCCGCGGGCGCTAGGAGGAGCGGACGCGGGATCGCGTGCGCTTGCGCGCCGGTGTCCAGCCGAGGGCCGACGACAGCGCGTCGGCCGCGCGCACCACGTCGGGCGCGAGCGAGGTGAGATGCTTGACCGGCAGGCGGCTCGTGGGGCCCGAGATGGCGAGGGCCGCGACCACGCGTCCTGCCATGTCGCGCGTGGGGGCGGCCACCGCGGAGATGCCTTCGCGCCACTCGTCCTGGCTCAGCGCGTATCCTCGCTCGCGAACCGCGTCGAGGTCGCGGGTCAAGCGGGCCTTCGACGTGATCGTGTGCGGGGTCACCGCATGAAGGTCGTCGAGGGTTTCGGCGAGCAGCTCCTCGTCGTCCTGAAAGGCGAGCAATGCCTTGGAGGCCGCGCCCACGTTGAGCGGGAAGCGGCTGCCGCTCGTGGTATGGACGCGCAACGGGTGGTCGCTGTCGACCCGGTCCAGGAACAGGCATTCGCGTCCGCTCAGCACGGCGAGGTAGGACGTCTCGCCCGTCTTCTCGGCCAGGCGCCGAAGGATCGGCCGCGCGGCGTCGGAGATGCTGGGCGGCGCCGCGGTGCGCATGGCGATCTGGCGCAGGCGATCGGTGATCCGGTAGCGGCTGTTGGCCGGCTCCTGCTCGACGTAGCCGGCCTGCACGAGCGTGTCGAGGAAGCGGTAGACCGTCGCCTTCGAGTAGCGCGTCGCGCGGGCGAGCTCAGTGACGCCCACGTCGTCACGCGCGGCCGCCACTGCCTCGAGCAGCGCGAGGCCTTTCAACAGGACTTTGGTCATGACCGGCCGGAAGGAGCGAGGCGCAGATCGTACACCGGTACACCCCACGCGCGCGGCAGTCGGCCGTGCCACGGTCCCGCCTCTTGCGACGCGACGCGCACCCACGCGCGGACGTGCGCGCTACTTCGACGCGTCGATCGTCTCGGCCGCGCTGCTCCAGATCGCCACCAGCGAGGCGTTGGCGCGCGCCTTGGCGGTGGCCACGGCGTGGGCGTCGTGCATGGCGAGCGTGCGCGCCGCGGCGAGCGCCTGCGCCATGACCTCGCCCGCGGGTGCCACGGCGGTCACGAGGTGGAGCGCGGCCATCTCGGCGGCACCGATGCGGCGCCCCGTGAGCACGATGTCCTTGGCCACGAGCGGCCCCACGCACGCAACGAACGTGGCCATCGACGGCGGGCCGATGGCGCGGCCCATGCCGAGCTCGGGCATCCAGCACGTGGCGTCATCGGCAAGAAAGCGCAGGTCGCAGCCGAGCGTGAGGACCAGGCCGCCGCCCACGGCCGGCCCGTTGATCGCGCCGACGACGGGCTTCTCCATCGACACGATCCGCAACATGAGCTGGGCCACGCCATGGGCCACGTCGACGGCGATCGATGCGAAGGCGCGCGCAAGCGCCTCGCCCGTGAGTCCTTCCACGGGCGAGCGGTCCGCACCCGCGCAGAACGCCGCCCCGCGCCCGGTGAGCACCACGGCCCGCACGTCGGGCGCATGTTGCACTTCGGCGAGCGCCAGGGTGAGCTCCCGCAGGAGCTGCAGGCTCATCGCGTTGCGCTTGTCGGGCCGGTTCATGGCCACGATGGCCACGGCGCCGTCGCGCGTCACGTCCACGAGATCGAAGCGCGTGTGCATCGCGGCGCGGCGTTGACGCTATTTGAGGACGGCGATGCCCGCCGTGTCGGCCGCCGACTTCCACAGCTTGACCTCGCGCTCGATGAAACCGCCGAACCCCTTGGGATCCGGGTACTCCGGGGAGAGCGCGCCGTTGGCCTGCAGCCATTGCCGGTACTCCGGACTGGTCAGCGCTTTCTGGAACGCACCGCTCACCGCGTTGACCGCGTCCTGCGGCATGCCGGCCGGCGCGGCGAGTCCGACCCAGCTTGCCACGCTGAAGCCGGGCGTGACGGTCTCCGCGAGCGTGGGAACGTCGGGCATGGCGTCCACCCGCGTGGACGTCGTCACCGCGAGCGGCCGCAGGCGGCCGCCTTGCACGCCGGGGAGCACGTTGACGGCGTTATCGATGATGAAGTCGACCCGGCCGGCGCTCACGTCGGTGAGGATTTGCGCGGAGGTCTTGTACGGCACCTCGCGCATCTTGATGCCGGTACGCTGCATGAACATCGCCATCGCGAGGCTCTGCGCCGTGGAGGGACCGAGCGTGCCGTAGGTGAGCTCGTTGGGGCGGGTCTTGGCGTAGGCCACGAACTCCTTGATGTCCTTGACGGGCAGCCCCGTGTTGACGGCCATGGCGAGCGGCACCACGGCGACCTGCCCAATGGGGGTGAAGCTCGTGACCGGGTCCCACGGCAGGTCGGCGATGGTGAACGACGCGATGACGTGCGCGGACATCCCGGTGAACACGAGCGTGTAGCCGTCCGGCTTGGCGCGTGCGGCCGCCGTCAGTCCGATGGTTCCGCCCGCGCCCACCTTGTTGTCGATCACGCCGGGCTGGCCGAGCGTCTTCGCCATGTGCGCGACGAGCACGCGGGCCGCGCCGTCGGTGGTGGAGCCGGCCGCGAAGGGCGCGATGAACACGATGGGCTTGTCGGGATAGCCCGCCGCGCGTACCGGCATGGAAAGAGCGGCGCCGGCGGCGAGCAGGCCGGCCGCGACGAGGGCGGTAATTTTCATGCGACGATGTCCTCCGGTGGCGATCTGCAAGACACTTGCTTGCATGTTGTACGTATATAATTATCTCGTACACAAGAAAAATCAAGGGGACGGCCGGCAAACGCCCGGCACCTGCGATACCGACCCCTTTGCCGGAGCGAATTGTGAGCAAGACGTGCATCCGCAGCATCGAGGACTGTGTGAGCTTTCTCGTGGGCAAGACGGCCCAGCAGATCACCCGGCGCAGCCGCGAGGCGCTGGCGGCCTTCGGCATCACGCCCGTGCAGTACGCGCTGTTGAACGTGCTGTGGGAGCGCGATGGCCAGAGCCTGGCGGAGATCGGCGCGCGGCTCGTCCTCGACAGCGCGACCATGACGGGCGTGGCCGACCGTCTGGAGGTGGCGGGACTTGTCGTGCGCGGCCCCGCCTCCAACGGCGATCGGCGTGTGATCTGCCTGCTCCTCACGCCCGCCGCGCGCGCGCTCGCGGGGCCCGCGCAGGATGTCATGGAGCGCGTGAATCACGAGGTGGCGGCCGAGCTCGGCGCCGATGCTGGAGGCTTCTGGGAAGCGTTGCGGCAGTTGGGCAGCGTGGAGGCGCCGCCGCACTCGTGCGCGCCGCTGCCGCCGGGCAAGACCAAGCCTTCGGGCAAATCCACCGCGCGCACGGAGGCCGTCGCGCCGCGTCGCGGCGCCCGCCCGCGCGCGTAGGCCTGCCGATGCACGTTCACCTCGTCCACGCGCATCCCGAGCCGCGCTCGTTCGTGGCGGCGATGCGCGATGTCATCGTGACGGAGCTCACGGCCGCGGGCCACACCGTCGGCGTCTCGGATCTTTACGCGATGCGCTTCGACCCGGTGCTCTCCGAGCGGGACTTCACCTCGCGCGCCAATCCGGACCATCTCGTGTACGCGCTCGAGCAGCGACATGCCCATGCCGGCGGCGCGCTCGCCCCCGACCTTCGCGACGAAGTGGAGAAAGTCCTCGCCGCCGACGTGCTGGCCTTCACGTTCCCGCTCTTCTGGTTCGGGGTGCCGGCGATCATGAAAGGCTGGATCGAGCGTGTGTTCCTCTCCGGACCGTTCTACGGCGGCAAGCGTCTCTACGGCCGGGGAGGCCTCGCCGGCAAGCGCGCTTTCGCCGCCTTCAGTCTTGGCGGACGCGATCACATGTTCGGCGAGGAGGCGATCCATGGCGCGCTCGTGGACGGCATGATGCGCAACTTCTTCCAGGGCACGCTGGGCTACGTCGGCTTGACCGTGCATCGGCCGTTCGTGGCCTATCACGTGCCCTACGTGACGGCGCCGCGGCGGGAGGAGATGCTCGACGAGCTACGCGCGTATGTCCGCGACCTCGATGGCCAGCCGGCGCTGCCGATGCCCGACCTTACCCGCTTCGACGACATCCTGCGGCCACGATGACCGACACCGTTCGCGTGCGCACCCTGGCCCATGGCGTGCAGCACATCGAGATCGACCGGCCGCAGGTCCGCAACGCGCTGGGACAGCGGGAGTACGTCCGTCTGGCCGACCTCATCGATGCCGCCGCCGCGCAGCGCTGCCCGGCGCTCCTGCTCACGAGTCGCGGTCCCACGTTCTGCGCGGGCAACGAGCTCGCGGAGTTCGACACGGCTTGGCCGCAGCCGGCGCACGGACCGGTGTACCGCTTCCTCGCGGCGCTCGCGGCCTGTCCGTGCCCGGTCGTGGCCGGGGTGCAGGGCGGCGCCGTGGGCATCGGCGCCACGCTGCTTCTCCATTGCGACGTGGTGCTCCTGCAGCGCGATGCCTTTCTTGCGTATCCATTCGTCAAGGTCGGCATCTCGGTGGAGGGCGGGAGCTCGTGGCTCCTGCCCGCCCGCATCGGCTACCTGCGGGCCATGGAGATCCTGCTCGAGTCGCGCAAGGTGCCCGCCGACGAAGCGGCGCGACTCGGGCTCGCCACCGCCGTCGTGGAGGCTGACGTCGCCGCGCACGCCGTGGCGGCGGCAGAACGCATCGGCGGCCTCGACGCCGCTGCGGTGCAGGCCACCAAGGGACAGTTGCGGAGGGAGCCGGCGTCTTTCCCGGAGCGCTTCGAGGACGAGATCCAGGCGATCAACGCGCTCATCGTGGCCAAGCGATCGGGCGCGGCACGATGAGCGCCGGCACGCACCCGGGACAGGCGGCGCCGGAGCGCGCGCGCAAGGGCCCGCTGGCGGGCCTGCGCGTGATCGACATCTCCACGGTGATGGCGGGGCCGTTTGCCACGCTGATGTTCGCGGACCAGGGGGCCGACGTGATCAAGGTGGAGCCGCCCGAGGGCGACATCATGCGGTTGTCCGGTCCGGCACCGCGGCCCGGAATGTCGCCCATCTTCCAGCACATGAATCGCAACAAGCGCTCCATCGTGCTCGATCTCAAGAAGCCCGGCGGCGTGGAAGTGCTGCTCGACCTCGTGCGCACCGCCGATGCGTTCGTCTACAACATGCGTCCGCGTGCCATGGCACGGCTCGGGCTCGGCTACGAGGCGGTGCGCGCGGCCAGGACATCGATCGTCTACTGCGGTATCGTGGGCTTCGGCGAAGCGGGGCCCTACGCCGGGCGTCCCGCCTACGACGATCTGGTGCAAGGCGCGTGCGGCATCCCGGACATCGTGGGACGCGCGAGCGGCGGCGAGCCACGCTACGTGCCGTTCGCCTTCTGCGATCGCATCTCCGGCCTGTACGCCGCCAACGCGCTGCTCGCGGCCTTGCTCGAGCGGGAGCGCACGGGTGAGGGCGCGGCCATCGAGGTGCCCATGTTCGAGGCCAGCGTGCATTTCCTGCTGGTGGAGCACCTTTTCGGGGCAAGCTTCGTGCCGCCGGTGGGATCGGCGCTCAATGCGCGCATGCTCGAGCCCAATCGCAAGCCGTATCGCACCCGCGACGGGTACCTGTGCGTGCTGCCCTACACCACGCGCCACTGGTTCAGCCTCTTCGACCTCGTGGGCCGCGAGCAGTGGAAGGACGACCCGCGCTTCCAGGACTTTGCCTCTCGCCGCGAGCATATCGACGTGCTCTACGCGATGCTCGACGACACGCTCGCCCGGCGCACCACGGCGGAATGGCTCGCGGAGTTCGAGCGGCTGGACTTGCCCGCCGTGCGCGCCAACGCGGTAGCCGAGCTCCTGCACGATCCCCACCTCGAGGCCACGGGCTTCTTCCGTGCGATCGAGCAGGACGACGGTCACTTCCTCCACATGGCCTCCCCGGCGCAGTGGAAGGCGTGGGCGCCTGACGTTGCGCACGCCGCGCCCACGTTGGCGCAGGACACGCTCGGCATCTTGCGCGAGGCCGGCTACGACGACGCGCGCATCGACGCGCTCGGTCAGGCCGGGGTCACGCGCGCCGGCAGCGCGTAGCGCACTTGCCGCAAGGGCGCCGGCCGCCGGCCGTGGCGGAATCTTCGCGTTGACGCTGCACGCCGCGGCGGCCTAGACTCGCGCGCGTCTTCCCTCCGCGCATCGCTGCACTCGGATGCGCCCACGTCGGTATGGTCGTCAGGCATTCCTGGGTCGCTCTCGTCGTTTGCTGTTGCCTACTGGCCGTGGACTCGCGCGCCGCGGGTCTTGTCACGCACGTGGAGCCGGGGGTGCGGCTCCTGCGCGGCGTCACGCTCTACAAGATCGCCCCCGGCGTCGCCCTCCAGGACGGCGACATCCTGACGGCCCCGGTGAAAGCGCAGGTCCAGGTCGAGCTCGACAAGGGCACGATCGCAAACTTTGCCGGCCCGGGTGCCCTCTGGCTCGAGGCGCCGACGAGCGGCACGGCGACTCTCACTGTGCCGGGCGGCGCACTCAAGCTCGTCGCCAAGGCTCCCGGCGTCCGGGTGCGCACCGCGGCTTTCGACGTCGGCTTGACGGAGGCGATCGTGGTGCTGCGCGTGGAGCTGGCGGCGACGGAGATCTTCGTGGAGACGGGGTCGGCACGCCTGGTCAATCCCACGTCACCGCCGCGCGATGCAAAACGCGGGGAGTACGTCCACAAGTCGCTGTCGACGGCCTTTGCGGCGCGCCCGTTGCCGCCGCGGACGTTCGTCGACGCGCTGCCGCGTTCCTTCCTCGATGCGCTCCCGGCGCTCGCGCCCGGGCTAAAATCGAAGGCAGTGCCGGTACCGGACCACGACATCACCTACGCCGAGGCGCAGCCGTGGCTCGCGCTCGATCGACCCACCTTCGAGCGCCGCTTCACGGCCCGCTTGCGGGATCCGGCGTTCCGCAAGGCGGCCGCGGCCGAGATCGCGCGCTATCCGGCGTGGGACCGGTTGCTGCACCCGGAGAAGTACGAGCGCAAACCCGCCCCGAAATGAGGAATCCCGCTTGAAGCTCATCTGGAAGTTCAATCTCGTGCTGCTCGGTATCTTCGTGCTGGGCTTTCTCACCGCGGGTTACGTCTCCTATCGGGCGCTGCAGGACAACGCGCGCGAGGAGATCCTGCAGAACGCCCGCCTCATGATGGAAGCGGCGCTGTCTACGCGCAACTACACGAGCACGCAGGTGAAGCCGCTGCTCGATACGCAGATGCGCTACAAGTTCCTGCCGCAGACGGTGCCCGCGTACGCCGCCACCGAGCAGTTCACCGAGATGCGCAAGAAGCACCCCGACTACACCTACAAGGAAGCCACGCTCAATCCCACGAACCTGCGCGATCGCGCCACCGATTGGGAGGCCGACGTCATCAACGTCTTCCGCGGCAACGCCGCGATGGTCGAGGTGGTGGGCGAGCGGGAGACTCCCACCGGGCCTGCTCTGTACCTGTCGCGGCCCATCCAGATCAAGAGCCCGGCGTGCCTCGAGTGCCACAGCACGGCCGACGTCGCGCCCAAGACCATGATCGACCAATACGGTAGCGCCAACGGCTTCGGTTGGCGCATGGACGAAATCATCGGCGCGCAGATCGTGTCGGTGCCCATGACGGTGCCTATCGAGCGCGCGAGCCGCACCTTCAAGACGTTCATGACGTCGCTGGCCGCCGTGTTCCTGGCGATCTTCGTGCTGCTGAACGTGATGCTCTACACGATGGTGATCCGCCGGGTCACCCACCTGGCGGGCATCGCCGACCAGGTCAGCCTCGGCAACATGGACGCCGGCGAGTTCAAGTCGCGCAGTCGCGACGAGATCGGGGTGCTCACCGAGGCCATGGGTCGCATGAAGGCGAGCCTCGTGCAGGCGATGAAGATGCTGGGAGCATAGGCACGCCATGGCCGATCCCCAGAACCTCGGCAAGTACGAGGTCAGGGGCACCCTGGGCAAGGGTGCGATGGGCGTCGTCTATAAGGCCTACGACCCCTCCATCGATCGCCACGTGGCGCTCAAGACCATCCGCAAGGACGGCGTGGAGCCGGAGGTCGTGGCGCAGTACATGACGCGCTTTCGCAACGAGGCGCGCGCCGCGGGCCGCCTGCATCATCCCAACATCGTGGCGGTCTACGAGTTCGGTGAGGACGCGTCGGCGGCGTTCATCGCCATGGAGTACGTCGAAGGAGCGGGGCTGCGCGACTATCTCAACAAGCGCGAGACCTTCGATTTCGGAGAGCTGGTGCGCCTCCTCGCACAGCTTCTCGACGGACTCGACTTCGCGCATGCGCGCGGCGTAGTGCACCGCGACGTCAAGCCTTCGAATCTCATCGTGAACCAGTACGGCGACCTCAAGATCGCCGACTTCGGCATCGCCCGCATCGACACCACCAATCTCACGATGGCCGGCATGGTGATCGGCACGCCATCGTACATGTCACCGGAGCAGTGCCGCGGCCTCGAGGTGGACGCGCGCTCGGACCTCTTTTCCGCAGGCGTGGTGCTCTACGAGCTCCTCACCGGCGACAAGCCGTTCAAGGGTTCGCTCGAGGCGGTCACCTACAAGATCTGCCACGAGTCGCCGCCGCCCCCGTCCACGCTGTCGAAGCTCAAGCTGCCCTCTGCCGTGGACGCCCTCGTGGCCAAGGCGCTGGCCAAGAATGCCGCCGACCGCTTCCAGACCGCGCGTGTCTTCCGCGATGCGCTGAAGGACGTCGCGCAGCTGTCGGTGGAGGTGGACTACGGTCTCGGCACCACGATGGTCAACATCGGCACGCTGATGCTGCATCGGCCGGCACCGTCGTGGGACGACGAGACGCTGCGCACTGCAGAGATGGAGCTCGCGCGCGCGCTCGGACCCATGGCCAAGGTCATCGTCCGGCGCGCCGCCACCCAGACGACCGACCGTGCGGAGCTCTGCTCCATCCTGTCGGAGAGCATCAGCGATCCCGAGTCCCGGCAACGCTTCGTGGAGGCGTTCACGCGGTCGGGAGGCACGCAGAGCGTGGCGGGCGGATCGCTGCAACGCAGCGGGTCGGTGTCAACGGCCCAAAGCCGCGGCGGGTCGCGCGCCGGGACGGCGAGCGCAGCGCTCGTGCCCATCGACCCGGCCTACATCGAAGCGGTGGCCGCCAAGTTGGCGGTGCATATCGGGCCCATCGCCCGGGTGCTCGCGCGCAACGCGGCGGGTGCGGCAAGCTCGCGCGAGGACTTCCTGCGCCGCTGTGCCGAGCAGCTTGATGCCGACGCGCGTACCCGCTTCCTCCGCGAAGCGGGGTAGGGCCCACCGGCGAGCGCCGCGCCTAGCGGGCGGCGGCAGCGGTCACGGCAGGTCCTTGGTTCCGATCCCTTGATGCTGATGGACGTCACGAAGCGAGCCGTGACCGCGTGAGGGGTCGTTGCCAGAACAGCGTCAAGCGAGGGACAGGCGAGCCGCGGCCAGCAGCGTCAAGGCGCTGCGCAGCAGCTCGAGCCGCTGCGGCACGGATGCGTCGACTGGCCGGGCGGCGATCTTGACCCCCAGGAATGCGAGGTCCGCGTTGCCGGCGGCGCGCAGCGCGTCGATCATCGCCTGCTCGGTGAGCAGGGACCCATCGGCGCCGGCCGGGACGTAACGCTCGCGCACCGGCGGCATGTGCGTGTCTTTCCACGCGCCGTAGGGCGTGTCCGCACCGCTGCAGCCGGAGAAGATGAGGCCGCGTAGCACGCCGGCCTCGGCAAGGGCGTGCACGTGCTCGTGCACGCGCTCGCCGCCGCGCAGCTCGATGCCGGAGCGTCCCCAGTTGATCGAGGCGCCGATGCGGTGGCCCCGCGCGTTGGCAGTCGCAATGGCAGCGATCTCGTCGGCGATGCGCAGGAAGCCCTTCTCGTGCGGCTGACCGGCCACGGCGGCGTCGCAGTGCTCCACCACGATCTGCGCGCCGTCCCAGTCGGCGCTGGCGATCCGCGCGAGCGAGTCGGCGAAGCGCTCGGTGGAGCCGGTGCCGTCGAGCCAGCCCCGCGACGGGCCGGAATGCACCTCGACCGCGCGGATCGCACGACGGCCGAGGCGGTCGTGCGTGCGCCTCACGCTGGCGCGCGTGGCTTCGATGCCTGCGAGCGCCGCCTCGCGGCCGGCGTCGTCGGTGGAGGCCAGGCCGAAACGCGGATGCTCGCGCAGCGCTCCGAAGAGCGCAGGAAGCGTGGTCACCACGTAGTCCCACGCCGGATCCGCGTGCGCGAAGAGGAAATCTTCGTCCCACCGATCGAGTGCCGCAGCATAGTGGGGAAGCTCCAATCCGCGCACGAAAGGCAGCGCTTTCAGACCCTCGATGAATGCGGACTCCAGATCGGGATTCCACTGTGTCGCGCTGGGAGAGATGCCATAGGCACCGATATAGAAGCTCATGGAGACATCCGCGAAAGTGATTTCGATTAGAATTTTCGACATCCACGATACATGTGCAGGCCGATGTCGAAAGCTCCGACCACCGATGGACTGGCCAAAGCTGCGCGCAAGCGTAAGGCCCCGCGCCCCCGCAAGTCCAGTGGCGACGCGGCAACGGTCAACGGCGATGCCCCGCGCATCGCGCGCATGGAGGACGTTGCCCGGCGTGCCGGCGTGTCGCTCATGACGGTCTCGCGCGCGCTGCGCTTTCCGGACACCGTGGCCGACGACACGCGTCAGCGGATCGAGGAGGCCAGCGCAGCGCTCAACTACGTCGGCAGCCGCCTGGCCGGCCAGCTCGCCACGGGCCGTACGCGGCTGGTGGCCGTGGTGCTTCCCGACCTGCGCAACCCCGCCTTCGCGCTGGCCATGCAGGGCCTCTCGGATGCGCTGGGGGAGGAGTTCGAGCTCGTCGTCTCGGGCACGCATGGCGTGCAGAGCGGCGAGGAGCGGGTGATCCGTGCGCTGCTGGGCTATCGGCCCGCCGCACTCGTGGTGCATGGCGGCCGCCACGACGCCGCCACGCGCGACCTGCTCGCCAATTCGGGGATCCCGGTGGTGGAAATGGGCTCGCTCGTCACCCGCTCCACCTCCTTCATGGTGGGCTATTCCAATCGCGCCGCCGGCAAGGCGGCCACCCAGCACCTCATTGCGCGCGGCTACCGGCGCATCGGCTTCGTGTCGCAACCCAAGCGCGACAACAGTCGCGCCGACGAGCGCTGGCAGGGCTTCCGGGCCGCGCTTGCCGCGGCCGGACTCACGCCTCGGCCAATCCTCGAGATCGAGACGGAGCTCGGCTACGAGCGCGGTGCGGAGGTCTTCGCGGAGCTGCGCAGGCGCGACCGCAAGCTCGACGCCATCTTCTTTACGAGCGACCGCTGGGCGCTCGGTGCGCTGTTCCACTGTCAGCGCGAGGGCATCGCCGTTCCCGGCGAGGTGGCGATCATGGGCTTCGACGATCTCGATATTGCGGCACTCGCCGTGCCGGCCCTCACCACGATCCACGTCCCGCGCTACGAGATGGGCTGGGAGTCGGGCAAGCTCCTGCGCGCGCAGATCGCCGGCCAGACGCTCGCGCGCAGGAGCGTCGACTTGGGCTTCGAGCTCAAGGTGCGCGAGACCACCTAACGTCGCCGGCGGTCCGCCGCGCGGCCCGCTCCCGCAAGCATCACGGTTCAAGTGCCGGCTGCCCGATCGCCGCCCGGCGTGCGCATCGGCGGGTCGCGGCCTCGCCCCGGCTTGCGCGGGTCGCCGATGCGGTGCCCATTGCGCGCCCGCGATGACACACGTTAACATTCCCCGGCGCGCCACCGGCGTTTGCCTATTCCGGCATACGCCATGGCGTCGGGCCCGGCGACATCTGCACGATGCCGCTCAAGGCCGTGTGCGCGACCCGGCCCCAGAGCCGGGCGCGCCGTGAGGACAACCTGCAGGGGAAGCCGCATCGTTCGCGAGTCGCGATGGTCATGCTTGACGTCGTTTTGGTGTTAACGTTAACATCAATACCCTTGCAGCAAGGCAGCGGGCCGCCGCGCTCGGAGGGCGTGAGCCTTGCGCGCCGGGCATCTTTCCCACGGAGGACCGTCTCGACATGAACGCCACTGCGCCACATGGCGCCTCATCACCCGTCCGCTCCGTGATCCGCAAGGTCGAGGCCATTCCCCTGCGGATTCCGTTTGCCCGCGCCTTCACCATGGCGGCGCACAACCAGCCCACGCGCGAGGCAGTCGAGGTCGTGGTCGTTCGCCTCACGAGCGAGGACGGCCTGGTTGGCATCGGGGAGACTCAGGCGTGGCGGCGCCAGGGCAGCGGCGAGTCGCTCGCGAGCCTCGTATCGAAGATCCGCGAATACGTCGCGCCGGCGCTCGAGGGGCAGTCGTCCTTCGACATCGCCGCGCTCTTGGCGGAGGTGGACGGGCGCCTCGCTGGCAATCTTTACGTCCAGGCGGCGGTGGGCGACGCCCTCTACGACCTCACGGCGCGGGCGCTCGGACGGCCCGTGTTCGACGTGCTCGGGGGCCGCTGCCGCAGCGAGGTGCAAGTGGGCCTGGCCCTCGGCATTACCGGCGACGGCCCGCGCATGATCGACGCTGCGCAAGCGGTGTATGACCGTGGCTATCGGCACATCCGCGTCAAGATCGGCCTCGACCCCGCCAAGGACATCGAATGCGTGGCGGCGTTGCGCACGCACTTCGGCGATCGCGTTACGCTGCGCGCGGACGCCAACGGCGGCCTCGACTACGGCGGCGCGCTGCGCCTGCTCGCGAAGCTCGAAGCCTACGACCTCGACATCGTCGAGCAGCCGCTGCCTATGTGGGACCTCGACGGCATGGCTGCGCTCGCACGGGCCGTGCGCATGCCGCTGTCGGCGGACGAAGCGGTCACCGATGCCCGCTCACTTGTCGAGATCGCCCGCCGCGGCGCGGCCCGGGTGATCCAGACGAAGTCGGCCAAGAACGGCGGCATCCACTCCATCCGTCATCTGTGGCATCTCGCCGACACGCTCGGCATCGGCATCTTCCCGGGTAACCACCCGTCCACCAGCATCAACGTGGCGGCGGTGGCCCACCTGGCCGCGGCGTGGCCGGGCTCATTGCTCGTCGGCGACTTCCAGACCGGCGCCGATGACATGCTGGGCGACGACATCGTGACCACGCCCGTGCGCGTGGCCGGCGGCAAGGTGCACGTGCCGGAAGGCCCGGGCCTCGGCGTGACGCTCGACCCGGACAAGGTCGCCAAGTACCGCGTCGACCTGCGCTGACCCTTTCATCCACGCAACGAAGCAGCCCATGAGGATCGTTACATGAGTATGACCATCGTCGAGAAGGTCATGGCCCGGGCGGCGGGGCTTCCCGCCGTGCACCCCGGCCAGTACGTCGACTGCAAGCTCGATCGGGTGATCGCGCACGAGGAGTTCTATCGCATCCACACGGCGGCGGAGATCGCCGGCTTCAAGGGGGGGCTGCCCGACATCTGGGACCGCGATCGCTTCCACGTGGTGCTCGATCACTTCCAGCCGGTGATCAACGAGAGCCAGGCTCTGCGCCAGCGCAAGATCCGCGAGGTCGCGGAGGCCTACAAGCTCAAGCACTTCGACGATGCGCTGCCGAGCGTGGTCCACCGCATCGCCGTCGAGGACTACGTGCTTCCCGGGGAGCTCGCGCTGGGCTCCGACTCGCACTCCTGCGCCTGGGGTGCCCTCAACTGCTGCGGCACCGGGATGGGCGAGCACGAGCTCGCCTACGGCCTCGTCTTCGGCGAGCTGTGGTTCAAGGTGCCGGACACCATCGCCGTCAATCTTCACGGCGAGCTACGTCCGGGCGTGTCGGCCAAGGATGTCGCGCTCTGGCTCGCGGGGAAGTACACCACCGCCTTCGCGTTGTATCAGTCGATCGAGTTCCGGGGCGACGGCGCGCGGCACCTGTCCATCGATGGTCGCATCACGCTCGCCTCGCATGCGGTGGAGCTGGGCGGCAAGTTCGGCCTCTTCGAGTACGACGACAAGACGGAGGCGTTTCTCGCCGGCCGCAAGCGCATGCGCGAGCAGCTCCCGTGGTCACGTCCGGTGGCGGCCGATCCCGATGCCCGCTACGCGCAGACGGTCGAGCTCGACCTCGACACGCTAGAGCCGCAGGTGGCCAAGCCGCACACGTTCGAGAACGTGGTCCCGGTGTCGTCGGTGGCGGGCACGCGCATCGACCAGGCCATGGTCGGCTCCTGCGCGAACGGCAACGTCGACGATATCGCCACGGTGGCGCGGGTGGTGCAAGGCCGCCGCGTGCATCCGAAGACGCGCTTCATCGTGCAACCCAACTCGTGGGGGGTCTACCGCGAGGCGCAACGGCGGGGCTACGTCGACACGCTGCTCGATGCCGGCGTGCTCGTGATCTCGCCGGGCTGCCACCTGTGCCTGGGGATGCAGGGCACGCTTACCGACGGCGACGTGTGCCTCACGTCGACCACGCGCAATCACAAGGGCCGCATGGGAAGTTCCAAGGCCGACATCTATCTCGCAGGTCCCGCCACGGTGGCGGCGTCGGCACTTGCCGGCGAGATCTGCGATCCGCGGGGAGCGTGACCGACATGACCATGCCACAACGCATCGAAGGCCGCGCCTTCGTCTTCGGCGACAACATCGATACCGACATCATCGCGCCGGGAAACACCATCTCGTTCGGCCTCGGCGACGCGCTCGAGGAGGACGACGTCAAGAAGCACGCCTTCCAGGCCGTGCGGCGCGACCTGTACAAGTCGGTGCGGGTGGGCGACGTCCTCATTGCCGGGCGCAACTTCGGCCTGGGATCGCACCGCGAGCCCGCCAACAAGGCGCTCTACACGCTGGGCTTTCGCGCCGTGATCGCGGAGTCGATCGCGCGGCTCTTCTTCCGCAACTCCGTGGCCATCGGCTTTCACGCGTTCCAGGTGCCGGGGATCCTCCAGAAGGTGGGAGAGGGCGACGAGCTGACGATCGACTTCACGGTACCGGTCCTGCGCAACCGCACGCGCGGTACCGAGATCGCGCTCGAGCCGTATAGCCCGCTCATCAAGCGAATCATCGAGGAAGGCGGGATTCTCGAGGTCATGCGCTCGCGCCTGGCCGCCGAGGGGCGCGCGTGACGATGACCTGAGGCGTCGCCGCGGGGGCGCCGCTCCCGGCCGGCGTCTCGTCTTGCAACGTAACGGCCCGTAAGAGGCCGCTTCAAAGGAGGTGTTCATGAAGACTCGACGGCAGTGGCTGCAGTTCGGCATCGCCGCGGGCGGTGCCGCGCTCCTGGGCAGTCCCGCCTGGGCGCAGGAGAAGTATCCCAGTCGGCCGATCCGCATGATCGCGCCGCATCCGCCGGGCGGCGGCGTCGACATCCTGGCGCGCGCGATGGCGGAAGGCATGTCCGGCGTGCTCGGCCAGCCGAGCGTCGGGGAGAACCGTCCCGGGGCGAACGGCACCATCGGCGCCGCGGCCGGCGCGGCGGCGGCCCCGGACGGCTACATGATCATGATGAACGGTCCCGGTGAGATCGCCATCGCGCCGCATCTCTACAAGCAGATGGTGTACGACCCCTTCAAGGACCTGGCGCCGATCACGCTGTGCTCGAAGGCGCCGAATGTCCTGGTGGTGGGCATCAACTCGCCGTTGCGCAGCGTGGTGGAGATCATCGCGGCCGCGCGCGCAAAGCCCGGCGAGCTCACCTTCGGCTCGAGCGGCGTGGGCAACATCCAGCACTTGGAAGGCGAGCTCTTCAACAAGTATGCCGGCGTCAAGACCGTGCACGTTCCGTACAAGGGCGCGGCTCCGCAGATCGCCGACATCGTGGGCGGCCAGATCACCATGGGCTACATGAGCGTGGCCGCGGCCATGCCGCTCATCAAGGGCGGGCGCCTGCGGCCGATCGCAGTCACGTCGAAGGTGCGTGTCCCGGCGCTGCCGGACGTCCCCACGCTTGCCGAGACGCCCGTGCTTTCCGCGTACGAGCTCGACAACTGGTTCGGCCTCTTCGCCCCGGCCGCCATCCCCAAGCCGATCCTCGCCACGCTCAACGGCGCCGCGGTGAGGGTCCTGGGCACGCCCGAGATGCAGGCCAAGATCATCGAGGGCGGTGCGATTCCCGCCCCCGGCACGCCCGAGGCTTTCACGGCGTTCATCGCGGCGCAATCGCAGATCTACGCGCAGATCATCAAGGAAGTCGGCATCACCGCCGACAGCTAGGCCGCCTTCCACACACCCATCGAGGTTACGCATGAAATCATCCGCATTCCATCCCGACCCGGCCGCAGGCGTGAGTCGCTCGCCCACGTGGCGGGGCATGCTCGCCGCCTTGGCCGCGTTGTCCGCGTGTGTCGCGCTTCCGGTCCACGCGCAGGACTTTCCCAGCAAGCCCGTGCGTATCCTCGTTGGCTCTGCACCCGGAGGCGGGGTCGACACGTTCTCGCGGGTCATCGCGCAGAAGCTCACGGAAATGTGGGGCCAGCCGGTCGTCGTGGAGAACAAGCTCGGGGCGAGCGCTTCCATCGCGGCAGACTTCGTGGCCAAGAGCCCGCCCGACGGCTACACCGTGGTGATGGGCATTCCCAATTCGCACACGATCGGGCCGCACGTCTTGAAGCTGCCCTACGACGTGCTACGCGACTTCACGCCGATCACGCTCGTGATGGAGGTCCCGCACGTGCTGGTAGTGAACGCCACCAACCCGGCGAAGTCGATACAGGACCTCGTCGCTGCAGCCAAGGCCAATCCCGGCAAGCTCAACTACTACTCGTCCGGCATCGGCTCCACCCAGCACCTGGCCGGGGAGATGTTCAAGCTCAAGGCGGGCATCGACGTGGTGCACGTGCCGTACAAGGGCAGTGCCCCGGCGATCGCGGACGTCCTGGGCGGCATCATCACCATGGGGTTCGATCCCACCTCGGCGTCGCTCGGCCAGATCAAGGCCGGCAAGCTCAAGGTGCTCGCCACGGCGGCGCCCAAGCGCACGCCGGCGCTGCCGGACGTGCCCACGACGGCGGAGGCCGGCTATCCAGGCCTTGCGATGGCCACGTGGTACGGCCTGTTCGGGCCGGCCAACATGCCACGCGCGGTGGTCGAGAAGTGGCAGCGCGACGTCGCCAAGGTCATCGCCATGCCCGACGTGCAGCAACGCATCGCCGACGTTGCGGCCGAGGCGCGGGCCTCCACTCCCGAGCAGTTCACGGCCTTCGTGCGCGAGCAGTACGACACCATGGGCAAGCTCGTGAAGGATGCGAACGTGAAGGCCGAGTAGCGAGCGGTCAGCCGGCAAGCCGGACCCCTGCCAGCGCGCCCATGACGGCAGGGACGTTCCATTGGCTGCCGGCATCGAGCACGGCGGCGAGCGTGCGGGCCCCGGCGTCGTCGACGAGGCCTTGCACGCAGCCGCGGAACTTGTCCTCGACCTCGCGATCGGTCATCGGCAGCAGCGGGCCGCCGCGATAGCGGAGGTCTGCCTCGCGCACGAGGCGGCGCCCGTCGGTGCACGTGACCTCGATGCGCGACCGGATGCGGTCGAATCCCTGCGCGTTGATAGTGGCGTCGCGATGCGTGTGGATGCGCCTTTGCATCGCCTGCATCGCGTGGCCGCCCACGAATGCGTCGTCGAATTCGTGGATGGTGACGTTTCGCTTGAGCGCCAGCATTGCCACCAGCGCGGGCAGGCTGAATTTCGCCTGCAGGCCGTTGGCGGCCACCGGATAGCGGATCGGGGCGAGGATGTTGTCGCCGGCGTGGATGTCGATGCGCTCGATCGCGGCGGGCTTGACGTCGTGCTCGACGAAGAGCGCACGCGCGGCATCCATCGTCTGGTGCGTGAGGATGCCGCTCGGATAGGGCTTGATGCTCACCCCGGGCTCCACGATCGTCCATGACCGGCCGAAGCCTTCCGCGGCCTTGCCGGGGGTGAACCCGCCGGCGAGCACGGCCGGAAAGCCCCAGCGGCCATCAAGGGCGGCAGGATCGGCCGTGTAGCCGCGCTGCGCCAGCATGGCCGCCAGCACGCCATTCTCCGCCGCCCGCCCCACGTGCAGCGGCTTGGTCATCGTTCCGAAGTTGCAGCGGATGCCCGCGGCCATGCTCGCGGCCATGCCCAGCGCGTGACGGACCTGGAGCGCATCGAGCCCGAGCAGCCGCGCTGCGGCGGCCGCCGCTCCGAAGGTGCCGACGGTCCCCGACGTGTGATGACCGCGCAGGTAGTGATCCGCCGGCATCCACTCCGAGATCTTGCACTCGACCTCGAAGCCCACCAGGAATGCTTCCAGCGCGCGGTCCGCCGCGATGCCGACGTCGGGCGCGTCGGCCAGTACCAGCACCGCCGTGAGCGGCGGCACCGACGGATGCATCAATAGACCGTAGGTATGCGCGGGATCGTGGCTCACCTGGGTGTCGTCGAAATCGTGCGCATGCGCCGACGTGGCGAGCACGCGCGCGGCGGTGGTGGCGGGGACGCGCAGGCCCTGGCCGGCGAGCAGGCGCGCTTCCGCGCGGCCGCCCTGGTCGCGTGCGAAGTCGCACAGGATGCGCGTGGAAGTCTCATGCAGCCCGGCAACGTACAAGCCGAACGTGTCGAGGATGCAGCGGCGGGCAATGACGCGCGCCGCCTCGGGAATGACCAGCGCCTGCGCCGTCACAAACTCGGCGCACGCCGCGGTGACATCGAGGGCCGCCACGGGACCCGACTCGCTGGCGCCGGAGGTCGAGGATGCCGCTGGGGGAGCTCGGAAGGACATGGCAGAGGGCCTGGGGAGGAGGAGGGGAAGATTCAGTTTACCCAGAATTGTTGACAGACGACAGACAGCAGCATACATTCGCCGCATGCCAGCTGCGGCCGTCGACCCCATTCGTGTCTACCAGGGCAATACGCTCGCCAACCTCGTCACCGACCGGCTCGAGGAGAAGATCGCCGGCGGCGGGCTCGCGGCGGGCGCCAGGCTGAACGAGGTGGCGCTGGCGGCTGAGCTTGGCGTGAGCCGGGGCCCGATCCGCGAGTCGATTCGCATCCTCGAGCGCAAGGGTCTTGTCACCGTCGTCGCCAACCGGGGCGCGTTCGTGCGTCGCATCGACCGCGACGACATGATCGACCTCTACCGCCTGCGCGCCGTGGTCACCGGGCTCGCTTGCCAGCTTGCCGCGGAGCGTGCCACGGTGGACCAGGGGGCTGCCTTGCGCTCGCTGGTGGAGGCAATGGACGCGGCCGCCAAGGCCGAGGACCGCGACCGCTACTACGCCCTCAACCTCGAGTTCCACGAGCGGCTGGTGGAGGCGTCGGGCAGCCCGCGCGTGCGTGCGTTGAACGAGCAGCTCGTCAACCAGGCCCATCTCCACCGGCGCGGCTCGCTTCTGCAATCGGCAGGCATGAAGCAGTCCAACCGCGAGCACCGGCGTATCGTCGCGGCCATCGTCGGCAAGGACGCCGAGCTTGCCCGCAAGCTCGGCGAGGACCACGTGAATGCCGGCTGGCGCCGGTTCGACGGCGCGCATCCCTCCCCGCCGCCCGTCGCAACGTGAGTGCGGACACCTCGCGTTTCGGTGTCGAGGTGGACGCCTTGGCCGTCCGCCTCCGATCCATGGAGCGTCCGGCGCGACCCCTCGTGGTCTACGGTTCCTCCACGGTGCGGCTGTGGCAAGAGCCGCAGCGCGACCTGCATCGTCCCGACGTGCTGGCCGTGGGCTTCGGCGGCGCCCGCCTGGGCGATCTCCAGCAGCACTACGATCGCCTGGTCGCCCCTCTACAGCCCGCCATGCTCGTGATCGCCGCCGGCGCCAACGACCTCGCGGACGCGGCGGTGACTGCCGCCCAGGTGGCGGGCCGCGTGGCCTCGCTCGTGCAGTGGGCGCGATTGCGCTCCGGACTGCTGCCGGTGCTGGTGCTCACGCTCAAGCCGTCGCCGGAGCTCGACGCGCAGATCAATCGCATCCTCGCCGCCAATGCTGCGCTCGCCGGTGCCCTTTCCGGCAGCGATGTGCGCCTCGTGGACACCTGCACGCCGTTCCTCACGCGCGCCGCGCGCGCCGACCCGCGTTACTACACCACCGACCGCCGCCACATGAACGCGGCAGGCTACGACCGCTGGAGCGCATGCCTTGCCGCCGCGCTCCCGGAGCACTCGCTGCATCCATGACAAGTTCCCCGGAGGCAACATGCAAACGATGTCCCGCCGTCGCTGGCTTGCGGCCGTCGCGCTCGTCGCGAGCCTTCCCCTCGCAGCCCAGGAGCGGACGCGCGATGCGCAGGCGCTCTACGATGCGGCCAAGAAGGAGGGCGAGCTGACCTGGTACGTCTCCCACTACAACACCGAGACCGCCGAGGCCATCGCGCGCGATTTCACGCGCGCCTATCCCGGCGTCAAGGTCAACGTCGTGCGCGCGACGGCGCAGGTCATGTTCCAGCGCCTGAGCCAGGACCTCAAGGCCAACGTGGCCAACGCCGACGTGGTGAGCTCCACCGATGCGAGCCACTTTGCCTTCCTCAAGGACAAGAAGCTGCTGGCGACCTATCGCCCCGCCAACGCCGACGCGGTGTACCCCGTTTACCGCAACATGGATCCGGACAACCAGTTCCACGCGACGCACACGGCGATGCTCGTCATCGTCTACCGCTCCGACAAGGTCGACGACAAGGCCGCGCCGAAAAGCTGGCAGGATCTGCTCGACCCGCGCTTCAAGGGCAAGCTGGCATTCGGCCACCCGGGCTACTCGGGATTCGTGGGTGCATGGGCGGTGAGCCTCGACAAGAAGTACGGCTGGGGCTACTTCGAGAAGCTCAAGGCCAACCAGCCCCAGATCGGCCGCTCCATCAACGACGTGAAGACAATGCTCGACGCCGGGGAGCGCGCCGTAGGCTCGGACGGTGACGGCTACTTTCGCAAGAAGCAGCACGAAGGCGCGCCCTATCGCACGGTGTACCCCGCCGATGGGTCGGTCGTGGTGCTCGCCGGTAGCGGCGTGATGGCCAACAGTACCAAGCCGAGTGCGGCCCGGCTCTTTATCGACTACCTCATCAGCAAGGACGCGCAGCAGATCCTCGTCACGCGCGACTGGGCCCCGTCGATGCGTCCCGACGTGCCCTCCTCGCCCGGCGCGAAGACCGCGGCCGAGGTCCCCGTCATCCGCGTGTCCAACGAGGACATGGATGCAGTGACGAAGCTGCGCGATCGCTGGCGCGACACGTTCGGCAGCTAGCCGATGAACGGTCCGGTCGATTCCGCGGCGGCGCACCCGCTGGCGGCGGGCGCTCGGCCGTTCCGGCGTGCGCCGGTGGCGTGGGGCGCGCGCCTGGGATGG
>CALFEY010000211.1 GCA_937958295.1 uncultured Pseudomonadota bacterium | reverse complement strand
CTCAAAGTGCTGTTCATCACCGGCTACGCCGAGAACGCGGTGGTGGGCAACGGCCATCTCGAGCCGAACATGGCCATCATGACCAAGCCATTCAACGTGGCGGATCTCGCCAACCGCGTGCGGGACCTGATCGACCGGTAGGCGGCCTCCGGAGACTGCTCACGACTCGGGGAAGGTCGACAACGTGCGCACCGTCGACCTGGTGGCCGCGCGGGTGGACGACGCGACCCGGGACGCGGTCGGCTGGATTGCGCTCGCGATTCCCGGCGCACTCGGCACCCACGGATGCGTGCGAGCGTTCCGGCGGGATCGCGCGTAGGCTACCGGCGGCGCGGCGGCGGCGGCGACGAGTTGCCGCGCGTCTCGATGTGGCGGAACGTGATGCGACCCTTGGTGAGGTCGTAGGGGGACACTTCGAGCGACACCTTGTCGCCCTGGATGATGCGGATGTGATGCTTGCGCATCTTGCCGGCGCTGTACGCCACGAGGGCGTGCCCGTTCTCGAGCGTCACGCGATAACGCGCATCCGGCAGAACCTCCGCCACCACGCCATTCATTTCGAGGACTTCTTCCTTAGCCATGCCTGCCTTGTGTCTAGGTGGACCAAATGCGAAACGCCCGGCAAACGGCCGGGCGCTTCGCGCCGTCGAGGCGGAGGGCTGTCACACCCCTCGCCGCGGGGTCACGCCGACTTGATGTTCGACGCTTGCGGACCCTTGGGACCGGCACCGACGTCGAACGTCACGCGCTGGCCTTCTTTGAGGGTCTTGAAACCTTGCTCCTGAATCGCCGAAAAATGCGCGAAAAGGTCGTTGCCGCCGTCTTCGGGGGTGATGAAACCGAAGCCCTTGGACTCGTTGAACCACTTCACTGTACCTGTTGCCATGTCTTGATTATCCACTATAGAGAATGGGCGACGCGCGCCCGAAAGGACGAAGATCAAGGCGGGTGGAGGTGTAAGTGAAGGAGCCGCAGAACGCGGACCCCGAGACTGCAACAGCACTTGACTTGAAGATCGCGGGCGAAGCCTGCGCGCTATCGGCGAAAATTGCAACCGATTTGTTTTTTGGCCGGAAGGGAACCAATCGCCGTCGCCGCGGTCGCTACTTCGCCTTGCGCCCGGGGACCGGGGGCGGAATGTAGCCCGCGACGCGGCACTGGATGGCCTCGATCCGGCGCCCCCCCTCGAAACGGGTAAGGTTGCAGGTGATCACCGACCCCGCGGCCGCGAGCGCGCCCAGGTCGCCGCGCACGGTGTCGAGCGACAAGCCCGTCTCCCGGGCGATTTCCAGGTCCAGGCGCTGCCCGTACTTGCGAAGACATTCGAGAACTAGCTGCATCCTGCCTCTCCCATTCCGGTACCGTTTGTCGAGTAGAGCTCCAGCACCCGGCGCGCGGCACAGCCGTAGGTGCTCTGTCCCACGAGGCCGAGGGCCTCGCAGGTCATGCCAGGCAACGGATTGCGGCAGCCGAGAAGGCTCAGCGCAAGCTGGACCGACAGCAGACGATTGGCAGGAGCTTCGAGGGAGAGCAGGAACCGGTCACGCAACGCGGGGAGCGCGTAGGAGCCGCTCATCGCACGGACTTCGCGTGGGGGCCTGAAGTAGGTCTTGCCAATAACAATTGCATTGATGCTCGCCTGAAACGCCGTCACGATGGGTTCATGGCCGCGGGCGCGTGTCGCGAACACTCCGCCATTGTGCGCCTTAACGGGCTCTTCTGCCTGCTTATTTCGCTGCGCAGCACCAACGCCCCCGGCAGAGGACCCCGCCCCGACCGGCCGGCCCCGGGAGTCGCGGAACTGGGAGGGTCTTAAGCCTGCGGCCGCGCCCAGCCGGCGCTAAGCTTGGCCGCGACGTCGCGGCGCCGATCCCCCGCGGCTGCAGCAGATGATCGGCAACCTGGTCGATAACGCCCAGAAGCACGGCGCCCGCCACGTTCGTCTCGAGGTCACCGAGCGCGACGACGGTGTGGAGCTCGCCGTGGTCGACGACGGTAGCGGCATCGCCGCAGAGCTCCTGCCCCCCTGTTCGAGCCGTTCGTGCAGGGCAAGCAGGCCCCGGACCGGTCGGCGGGCGCCTTGGGCCTCGGCCTTGACCATCGCCGATGAGGACGCCGCCCGCGGCAAGCTAGCGCTGCCGTTGCCAAGGATCCCGGTAGCGCCACCCCACCTCCCGCCTTCAGGCGGCGCGTGTCTAACGCCAGCTGGCAGGCTTCTTCGCCCCCGTGCGCGGCGCGCCCGCTTCCCGGCGGATCACGCCCAGTTCGCCGCTCGCTTCGAGGTAGGCGATCTTCACGTGAGTGATGTCCGCGATACCCTCTTCGCGGAGCTTGGCGAGCACTTCCTCCGTCGAGATCCATTCGCGCTTGAGGTTGCGCCGCAACCAGCGGCCATTCTCGATCAGCGGCACGGCCGGAGGCTCCACGAGCCAGCGCACTGCCCGCGAGCGGAAGGACATCCAGTCGATGGCCACATTCCACGCCACGAGTGTTCCCACCAGCACGGCGCCGTCGCCAAGCGAACGGTACTCCGCGCTCATCGCGTTCTGCGCGGCGTCGGCCACCAGCACGATGAACAGAATGTCGGCCATGCTCATGGAGCCGACGTCACGGCGGAGCAAGAAGCGCGTCACCAGGATGAGCGACAGGTAGACCGCACTGCCGCGCACCACGAGCTCCGCGGGATTCACGGTGAGATTCAGCCAGTCGGCCATCACGCGTCCACCGACCGCGGGCCATGACCCTTGCAGCGCGTCGCAACCCGGGTGGCCAGGATATCCATAAGACGATCATGGCCCGTTCCGCACCGATCTCTGTCGGGGCGGTGCTGAAGTCGGCGTCGGCGTTGCGTGAACGAGGGGGTACCCTCGCCTCCCGATCCGACACGGTCGCGAGACGATTCTTACGCTGCAATCAGCGCGCGCGCACTGTTGTCACTCGTCGAGCGGGTGCCACTATCGGTCCAGCTTCAAACAGGACGAATCTTCCCACCCTCGACTCGAAGGAGCCTCCAATGTTCAAGTGGGCCATCATTTTTGCGCTGATCTCCGTCGTGGCCGGCTTCTTCGGCTATTCCGGCGTGGCCGCCGACAGCGCGTCCATCGCGAAGGTGCTCTTCTTCATCGCGCTGGCAATCTTCGGCTTCTTCATCGTGGCTGGCCTCGTCATCGGCAAGAAGATGACCGAGTAGCGGGTGCACGCCCGCCACGCGCCTGGCCGGCCGCATGCCAGCGCGTCTCGCGGGTCCCGGACGAACCGGGCTGGGTGCGAAGGCGGTTTTAAGTTGTATGATGCAACCTCCTGAACCGGGGCACGGGCACACGCTTCCAGCGTGTTGCCGTGATTCGCCTGGAGGACACCATGCAAGATGCCGTGCCGCCCCATGGCCGGGCGCCCGCAAGTCCCGAGCAGATTAGAGTCCCTGTCGTGCTCATGCGAGGGGGCTCTAGCAAGGGGGTGTTCCTGCGCGCACAGGACGTTCCAAGCGATCCTGCCGCGCGTACGCGATTTCTGCTGGCCCTCTTCGGCAGTCCCGACAGGCGCCAGATCGACGGACTGGGAGGCGCTGACCTGCTCACGAGCAAATGCGCGATCATGGGTCCATCCACGCGCGCTGACGCCGACATCGACTACACGTTTGCCCAGGTGAGCGTCGAGCAGCCTACGGTGAGCTACGACATCAACTGCGGCAATATCTCGTCCGCCGCCGGCCTCTATGCCATCGAAGAAGGCTTCGTACATCCCGAGGAGCCGACGACGGTCGTACGGGTGCACAACACCAACACCGGCAGCATCTTATGCATACGCGTCCCTGTGCGTGATGGGACCGCCTGCATCGAAGGTGACTGTCTCATCGATGGCGTGCCTGGGAGCGGCGCGGAAGTAGGTCTCGACCTGTCGCTGACCGTGGGGGGTACCACCGGGCGCCTCCTTCCTTCGGGCGCCGTCCGCAATCGCATCGAAGTCGACGGGGTCGATCACCCCATCGACGTCTCCATCGTGGACATCGGCAATCCGTGCGTCTTCGTGGCGGCGTCGGACCTCGGTCTCACCGGCGTAGAGGGCCCCCTGACAATGCCAGCGGCGCTGTACGACATCCTCGACCGCATTCGAGCCGAGGCGGCCCGCTTGGCCGGGATCGACAGCTATCTACTCCCCTTTCAGGTCGTCGTTTCGCCACCCGCCGCTGCCCAGGACTATGTTGCCGGGCGCGCCATCGACTCCGACGAAATGGATGTCACGGCCCGTCTGATCGTGGAACGAGGCGTCCACAAGGCATTCGCCGGCACGGGCGCGACTTGCCTCGGCGTGGCGGCACGTCTCGCAGGATCCGTCGTCCACGATGTGTGCCGCGCGCGAGGGATGCGCGATCGCCTTCGCATCGGCCACCCGAGCGGCATCATGTCCGTCCTTGCGGACGTTTCCAGCGACGCCGGATCCTGGAAGGTGAACGAAGTGACATTCGCGCGGACGGCGCGGCGCCTGCTTGCCGGGGAGGCCTACGTCCGACGTACCCGATTGTAGGCAGCCGGCACGGCGGGAGCATCGGTCTTCGCCAGGCCCTGCCCTCGGCCCTCGTTGGATTCCTGCCCGGCCAGTGCGGCGTCAGTCTCCGAACGCGGTCCGGGAGACGTACACGAAGCCTTCCATGATCCGCCGGGCCGTACGATTGAATGCAGCTTTGCGCAAGATCGATGCGGAGCCCGCCCCTGCGATCTCGACCTCGATGGGCACGACCCCGCTCGGATGTCCGATGCGCACGGTCCCGGCGCGAGCGGAGGAGTCGGCCATAACCTCGTTGACCACGGTGCCCTGAATGCGCGCGGCAGCCCCGGTGGACACCGTTCCCGTACCGGCGAACGTCTTGTGCATCTGCTGCATGTAGAACTGTCTGGCCACGAAGCTCATGTCCTCCTTGGCGATTGATCGACCATCCGCGTAGCTCGGGTAGTCGCAGCTCGGCGCGACGAGCGTCAGCATCGGCACGGCAGGAATCACGTGCCTTGCGCGATCCGCGCGGTCGATCATCCCGATGCGAACGGCGGCCGCGGCGCGAATCTCCTCGATCAAGTCGAGGCGCGCCAGCACGGCGGGATCGTCAGGAGGTTCGCAGCCGACGAGGCCGATGGCTTCCGCGCGCAAGAAGCACATCGGATTGCCGGCGTCGATGATCGACACTCTTACCGATCCCACGCCCGTGACGGCGATCTCTTCGACGACGCTTCCCGTGGGCAGCAGCTTGCCCGTCACCGAGCCCGCACTGGCGGAATAGTCGAGGGCGATGGGTGCGCTTGTCCCCGGCACGCCATCGATGCGCGAGTCCCCCACGTACACGGTCTGTCCCCGATCCGTCCGCACGTCGGCAATGAGGATCTTCCCCGTGTTGGTGTTAAAGATCCGCACCCGCGTCGTCGCTCCGGTGGGCTGCACCAAGCCCTCGTCGATCGCGAAAGGCCCGACGGCCGCGGAGAGGTTGCCACAGTTGCCTCGGTAGTCGACGATCGCAGCCTCGATTCCGACCGCACCGAACGTGTAGTCCACGTCGGCGTCGTCGCGCGTGGACTTGCGGATGATCGCGACTTTGCTGGTCAGGGGATCCGCCCCGCCCAGGCCATCGATCTGGCGCCTGTCCGGACTGCCGAAGATGGCGAGGATCGTGCGATCCCGACAGCCCGGATCGGGCGGCAGGTCCGCCTCGTGCAGGAACACGCCCTTGCTCGTGCCTCCACGCTTGATGACGCATCGTACCTTCCGATATTCGTGCACCGCGACCTCCTCCGGTCCGCCCAATCTATGCGTGCTAGCGCACGAGGTCCGCCACTTCGCTCGCGTCCCTCAGCGACTCGATGCTGCGTATGCCTGCGACAACAGCCTTGGCTTTGTCCGTCGAGACGAATCGCTCTGTCAGGTGAGAGAACTTTTCCACGACTTCCGCGAGGGACACGGGATTCTCCGGATCTCCTTTGGGGAAGTCCGAGTGGGCCTCGTGCGTCGTTCCGTCCTTCATCATGATCACCAGCGTGGCGGGATAGGCCTTTGGCCAGAGCGCCTCGGCGGCAGGATCGAGCTCCCACGTCACCTTGTCCGCCAAGGCGAGGATTTCCGGATCTTTCAAGGCGTCGCCCTTGAACTCTTCCACGCCCGTGCGCTTGCGCACCAGGGCCACCGCCACCGTATACGGAAGGCTGAACTGCGCGTCGACGTGGGTCTGCGGGCGATACTTGCGGTCGGACAGCGTGCACAGCGACCGGATCGTGAAGTCGCCGACCTTGGTGACGACCTTCTCGATGTCACTGGTACGAATCCCTTGCCGCGCGAGATCGAGGGCGCAATCTGCTATCGGTGCTGCGAAACGACAACAGGCGTGGACCTTGATGCTGTTGTCCGCCATCTCCCAGCGTTCGCCGAGCCCATCCGTGAGGCGCGAGTAGTCGAACTGGTCCTTGTAGGAGTAGGCGCGAATCACGCCGTCTGGACCCTCGAAGATCGTCCGCGCCCCGATGAAATCGCGGCGTGCCAACGACGCCGCCACGTAACCCATCATGGAGGCATGTCCCGGTTGCAGCGGCTTCTGCCACGCCCCTTCGGTGCGCCATTCGAGCGTACCGGAGGCAAAGCTGCCGGCCAGCCCCAACGCATAGGTCACTTGCGCAGGCGGGAGTCCGAGCAGCGCCGAGCACCCGGCCGCGGCCCCGAACACGCCGCACACGCCGGTGGGATGAAAGCCCTGGTAGTACGACTTGCCCAGGAAGGATTCGCCCATGCGGATCATGACTTCCAGGCCCAGCACGAAGGCACGCAGGGTGTCGCGCCCGCTGGCGTGCATCTTCTCCGCCAAGGCGAACACCGCCGGGAACACGGCGACGGATGGATGCATCGTCCCTTCGCGATGATCGTCATCGAAGTCGAAGACGTGGCCTTTGAGTCCGTTGATGAAGGCGGCGTTCATCACCGACGTCTTGAAGCCGCATCCGATGGCGCTGCTGTGAGGCGCACCGCCTTCTTCCCGCAGCACCTCGATCAGCGCCTTGGCCTGGGGCTCGTTCGAGGCGCCGATAGTACAACCCAGGACGTCGATCATGAAGAGCTTTGCGGAGTCGACGGCGCGCGGGTCGATGTCCTCGAAGCGACACCGCGTGACGAATGCGGCGAGCGTCTCGGCGATGGTCAGGGACTGGGCGGTATCCATGGGCAGTTCCAGGGGGGTGGGAGACCTCTCGACATCAATCGGCGGCATACTTCCTCTCGAGCTGTTTGTAGCGGGACAGTCCAACGACCTCGAAGAGTTCATTCCCCTTCTCGTTGAAGGCAATCATGCGGTCTTCGAAGCGGGTCGTAGTCCCGTCCTGCTTGAGCACCGCCAGAACGTCCTGCATCGCCTTGATCGCGGCCATCCACGTCGAGCCCGGGTAGATCACGAGGTTGAAGCCCAGCGCCTCGAGCTCGGGAAGCGGAAGGATGGGCGTGCGGCCACCTTTCTCGACCATGTTCGCCATGTGCAGTCCGGGGATGGCCGCGGTCACGCGGCGCATGTCGTCCTTGCTGCGGGGGGCCTCCACGAAGGTCACGTCCGCCCCCGCATCCTTGTAGGCGAGCGAGCGCTCGATGGCAGCGTCGAGGCCCTCGACGGCCACGGCATCGGTGCGTGCAATCAGGACGAAATTGGGATCGCGCCGCGCATCTACGGCCGCCCGGATCTTCTGAACCATCTCTGCCTTTGATACGAGCTGCTTGCCATCGATATGGCCGCACTTCTTGGGGATCGCTTGATCCTCCATCTGAACCCCCGCCACGCCGGCATCCTCGAACGAGCGGATGGTGCGGTAGACGTTCAGCGCATTGCCATAGCCCGTGTCGATGTCGCACACGACCGGCACGCTCGTCACGGTCACGACGTTCCGCGCCGTGTCCAGGATCTCGGACATCGTGGACAGGCCGACGTCCGGATACCCGAGATTGTTCACGGAGACGCCCGCCCCCGAGATATATACGCAGTCAAAGCCCGCCTGCTCGATGAGAACGGCGGAGACGGGGTTGTAGCTACCGGGTGCAAGAAGGATCTTTCCCGAGTTGAGAAGCTCGCGGAGTCGAGCGGTCTTTTGTTCGCGGTCGGTCATCGTGGGGTTCATGGCATCAGGAAGTGTGGTTGCAAACGAGGGAGACAAGCGACATGCCGCGCGCAATGGCTAAAGGGGCGCGATCGGTTCCGCAGAGGTCCGCGATATGCTTCGGGACATGACCACGACAAGACGCAACCTGCCGGCGGCCGAGCCGGAACCCAGCCGCGCCGACTATCAGAAAGTCATCTTTGCCTGGCGTGAGATGCGCCGGGGAGTCGCCATGGGGGCCTATCGCGATCTGCTGTTCGAAGGCCTTGATCTCGGCGCCCTTGACGCGCTGGACCTCCTCGTGGCACGGGACCGCGTTCGCATGATCGACTTCGCCACGGCGCTGCGCATCGAGAAGTCCACGGCCACGCGCGCCGTCGATCGCCTCGAGTCCGCGGGGCTCGCGCTTCGGCAAACGGTAAATGAGCCGACGTTGCGCCCCGCGGTTTTCGTGAGCATCACGCGACAAGGCCGCGCTTTGCACGACAAGCTCCTCCTGCGTCGCGTGCAGCTCCTGAAGCAGATGACGCACGACTTCACTCCGACCGAGATCGTGGTCCTCGGCGGCTTGCTCGAGCGGCTGGTACGGGGTATCGATCATGTCGTTGCCCAGGCCCGTGCGGCGCCCGCGGCCCGTACAGGGGGCCGCGGCAAGACCGCCACGCCAAAACGGGGCGCATCCCGTGCTAGCGGTCAATCTTGATGTTGTTGGCACGGATGACCTGCCCGTACTTGTTGTAATCCGCCTTGGTGACGGCCGCGAACTCATCGGCCGTCGTGATGAAGGGCTCCATCCCTTGCCCTCCCAGCTTTTCCCTCACTTCCGTGGTCGCGAGGATTCTGGCGATCTCCGCGGATAGGCGATCCACGATCGACTTCGGTGTTCCGGCGGGAGCGAACACCCCGAACCACGTCTTGACGTCGAGTCCCGCGATGCCCGCCTCCGTGAAAGTGGGCACGTCCCGCAATGCCTCGTTGCGGACCGCGCCCGTGATGGCGATGGGTCTCAGCTTCCCGCCCTTGATGTGCGGTATCGCGTTGATGGGAATGGCAAACGTAAGCTGCACTTGTCCGCCCACGAGGTCTACCATCGCCGGCCCGCCTCCCTTGTAGGGGATGTGCTGCATCTTGAAGCCCGCGAGATCGCTGAACATCACACCCGTCAGGTGGGGGACGCCGCCCGAGCCGGACGAGGCATAGTTGAGCTGGCCCGATTTCGCCTTACCCAGGGCAACGAGCTCCTGCAAGTTGTTGGCAGGAACCGACGGATTCACGACGAGAAGCAGTTGCGTGAACGACACCGCGCCCACGGGAACGAAGTCCTTCAGCGGATCGTAGGGCGCGGGGATGAGCTGCGGGATCACGACGTGGTCGATGGACGTCATCATGATCGTATAGCCGTCCGGCGGAGATTTCTGCAGCGCCTCAGTGCCGATGATCGCGTTGCCGCCTGGTCGATTCTCGACGAATACGGTCTGTCCGAGAGCTTCGGTGAGCTTCTGCGCCACCATTCGCGCCACGTTGTCGGTACTGCCTCCGGCTCCGAACGGTACGATCATCCGGATAGGCCGGTTCGGATACGGCTGCTGGGCGGCCGCTTGCATGGCCACGCACGCCAACAGAAGAATCCCTGCCAGGTACTTGAACATTTTGCCTCCTCCTTTTCGATGTCTTGTAGTGACTGCATCCGCCATGCGAGACGGAGTGAACCTCTTGTCCGCGTCGCGTCGACGCTCCTACCGATTCACCGGCGCGGTCGTGGGCAACCAGGTATCGCGAGCGCTCTCGTAAGCGGCGATCGCGTCGGTGTGTCTTAGCGATAGCCCGATGTCATCGAGCCCTTCGAGGAGCCGCCAACGCGTGTACTCGTCGATGTCGAAACCGCACCGGAAGGTGTCGGCAACGACTGTTCGATGCACGAGATCCACGTCGACCTCGGTACCGGGCCTGTCCTCCAGGATTGCCCAAAGGTGCTCGATGTCGGCTTGCCCGCACTGACCGGCCAGGAGCCCGCTCTTGCCGGCATTGCCGCGAAAGATGTCCGCAAACGACGCGCTCAGTACCACGCGAAAGCCGTAGTCCATCAACGCCCACACCGCATGCTCCCGGGACGAGCCGGTCCCGAAGTTGGGACCCGCCACCAGCACCGTGCCCGGGCGGAATGGCTCCTGGTTGAGCACGAACCCGGCGTCCTGGCGCCATGCGTAGAACAGCGCATCGTCGTATCCAGTGCGCGTGATGCGCTTGAGGAACTGCGCCGCCACGATTTGGTCGGTATCGACGTTGGATCGGCGCAGGGGCACACCGATACCTCGATGGGTCTCGAAAGCTTGCATGCTCAGTCCGCCAGGTCTTCGGGCCGGGAAAGCGTGCCGCGAATGGCAGTGGCAGCCGCCACGACGGGAGAGACCAGATGCGTGCGACCGCCCTTCCCCTGCCTTCCCTCGAAGTTGCGATTCGAGGTGGATGCGCAGCGCTCCCCCGGTACCAGCAGATCGGCACTAAGACCTACGCACATCGAGCAACCAGCCGCGCGCCATTGAGCCCCGGCTGCCAGGAAGATGGCGTCGAGTCCCTCCGCCTCCGCCTGCGCCTTCACTCGCATCGAGCCCGGCACCACCAGCATCACGACCCCTGGCGCAACTCGACGACGGCGCATCACATCCGCGGCCGCCCGCAGGTCTTCGATGCGTCCGTTGGTGCACGAGCCGAGGAAGACACGATCGATCTGGATGCTGCGCATCATCGTGCCGGGCTCGAGGCCCATGTAGCGGAGCGCGTGCTCGGCGGACAGTCGCTGCGCCGGGCTCGCGCTGAATGCTGGATCGGGAACGGCTCCGGATAGTGTCGAGCACTGGCTGGGATCCGTACCCCACGTCACCATGGGTTCCAGCAAGTCCACGTCGAGCTCGACCTCCCGATCGAACGATGCCCCCGTGTCCGTATGGAGGGTGGCCCAGTTCTCGCGCGCCTGGCGCCAGGGCGCGCCCGTGGACACGTGCGGACGCCCCGCCAGGTACTCGAAGGTCACCTCGTCAGGGGCCACCAGTCCGGCCCGCGCACCGGCTTCGATGGACATGTTGCACAGCGTCATCCGGGCCTCCATGCTGAGGCCGCGAACGACGTTGCCGCGGTACTCGATCACGTGACCCTGGCCGCCGTTCACGCCCACCCTCGCGATGAGGGCCAAGGCGATGTCCTTGCTCGTCACGTTCGGCGGGAGCCGGCCGTCGCGGCTCGTTATCGTAACGGCCATGTTGCGGAACGGCGCCATCGGTAGCGTCTGTGTGGCGAGCACGTGCTCGACTTCGGATGTGCCGATGCCGAAGGCGAAAGCACCCAAGGCGCCGTGAGTGGCGGTGTGACTATCTCCGCACACCACCAGCATTCCCGGCTGGGTCAAACCGAGTTGCGGTCCCACCACGTGAACGATCCCCTGTTCGCGCTCACCCATGCGAAAAAGCGGAATGCCGAAGTGCTCGCAGTTTCGACGGAGTGCGTCGACCTGGGCCCGAGCCACCGCATCGGCGATGGGCAGGTGGATGTCCTTGGTCGGGACGTTGTGGTCTTCGATGGCGAGCGTGAGCTCTGGACGTCGAACCCGCCTGCCGGCAAGGCGAAGGCCGTCGAACGCCTGTGGCGAGAGCTCGTGCAACAGGTGCACGTCGACGTACAGCAGGTCGGGCGACATCACGCCGCCCACCTCCCGGCCCGGCACAACCACGTGCCTGTCCCAGATCTTCTGGGCCAGTGTTCGCCGGGGATTCACGGCCAGCATGGAGGGGACGTTTGCGGTTCGTTTGGGATGAGCATTGCGAGTGCTCCACGAACGATATTACCGATCTGGGTTGTATTGTGCAACCCTGATGCCGCAGGCGGCGCGACCGCCGCGCCGACCCCCACGCTCGCCGGGACGAACGGCTGTGAAATCCTGTCGATGCGGCGTAGCTGCGTCGCGCCTGCAGGTAGCCGCTCGCTTGTAGGACAAGGGCTCCCCCGGACCTCGCCCGCGCGGCCTCGATGCTGTCGCTCGATTGCGACAGTAGACGTCGCACGGCAAACGTATCATTAATTGCGCGTATCTCTCCAGGCCCCTTGTATCCAAACGATGGGGGAGTCGGCTACGAATGGGGGTCCGTGTCCAGCGTACCGTTGCTCTGTTTGAACCTAATCCACGAGTACATCGTCCGGCCAATGTCATCGTCGAAAGATTGCGCAAGCGTCGACTGGGTCCGCTCCGATAGCGAACGCGCGCGCAGCGGCATCGATCCCTCCGATCGCGGTCGCGGCACCTCGACGTCATCCGGCCGCCTTCGCGCCCGCGGACTTGACGGTGACCCGTATGCCGCTCCTCGCGAGCTTCCGCCACGGCCTGTGGGCGGATGGTTCGCGTCGCCGGCGCCCCTGGCGGACACGGCGTTTCGCCTGGCCGTCGCGGGCGCGGGTGGCTTGCTGCTGACGTACGACGTCGGGCCGGACGAGGTGCAGACCAACGGGATCGGCTATCGCATCTTGAACGCGCACTGGCAGACGAAGCGCCGCGTGGTCGTCGCTCGTGCGCGACTCGGCCTGCTGCGCTGCGCGATCCCGAGCGTGTCCAACGACGTCCTCGCGCGCGCCGTGCGCTCCGGCGATGCGATCGACCTCATCTCCACGCTCATCCTCACGTTCCAGGGCAATGTCGCGTCGCTGTTCACTCGCACGCGTCACATCGCGAGCTTCCTGGAGCTCGAGCTGCGCGAGGACTACTGCGGCAAGGGCCTCGGCTGGATGCTCGGCCTCGAGCTCATGCAACTGGTGGAGCGGCGCTACGGCGCGGGACTGTTCCTATTCCGACCGTTCCCGCTCGAGGCGCTGGACGGCGCCTCCCCGACAGGGGCCTCACGCACGAGCGACACCGGCAACGGCGACTTCCGTCGTCATCGCTATCGGCTCGCTCGGGCGGTGGCCAAGTACTGGCACGCGCGAAAGCTTCCCGGAAGTCCGGACCACATGTTCACCGTAGGCGCGCCGCTTGTCGGCGCCACCGTGGTCACCGGACGCACGTGGTGGTACCTGCGCTAGAGACTCTCGCCACGAGCGGGCTCGCACCCGTCCACGACACGCGTTGCCGTCGCGCAGGCGACGAATGCGGACTACGGGGGCGCGCCCGGATCAGCGCTTGCGTGACGAGCGCTTTCCAGGCGGGGCGGCGGCTTCGAGCTTGGCCTGCACGTCCCGCTTTCCAAGCGCGCGCAACTCGGCAATGCGCGCAAGCTGAATCGCCCGCGGCGTGGTCTTGCCGGCTTCCCAGTTGTAGACGGACTGGCCGCTCACGCCCACGAGCCGTCCGAATTGCCCGGCCGACAAGCCCAAGCGCGCGCGATGGCTCGCAAGCCCCTTCGCCACGAAGCGAAGCTTGGGTCCGTCCGTTACCGATTCCTTGGGCCGCGGGCTGACGGCTTGCCTTTGCAGCGCCACGATGGCGCGCGCAAGGCCGCTCACCTGCCGCTTCAGCTCGGCGATGCTCTTGCGATGCTGCGATGTTGTCTTCTTCGAAGCCTCAAGCGACGCGTTCACTTCGCGTCGCGCGAGACGCACGATTTCCTGCTTGAGAAGCTGACCGACGTTGGGCATTCACGATTCCGCGAAAATGTGGGATTGTGCGGATCGATTATATCGAGGGCGGGGCACCGGCCCGCGGCCGCTCAAAGTCTGGCCTCGCCCCCCGGCTCCGAGCGCCTCCGTTCAGGCATGGCCCACGGCCGCGAAGACCGCCCTGAAATCGGCCAAGGCACGATCGATCTCGTCGGCCGTGATGACGAGCGGCGGCGTGATCCGGAGCACGCATCCGTAGACGCCCGTTGTCGACACCAAGACGCCCCGCGTGCGCAGCTCCCGCTGGATGTGCGTGGTGAGCGCCGGATGCGGTTCTTTCGACTCGGTGTCCTTGACGATCTCGACGCCGATCATGAGCCCTTTCCCCCGCACATCGCCCACGAACGGGAAATCGGCACGCAATGCATCCAGCCCGTCGCGGAAGCGCTCCCCGAGATGCTTGGCTCGCTCGGCCAGGCGCTCATCCGCGATGACGTCGAGCACCGCATGCCCGGCCGCCATGCCGACCTGATTGTTGGCCCCGAACGTCGTGAAGTGGTCTCCCTCGTCGAAGGCGGTGCCTAGCGTTTCGGTGGCCATGAAGCCGCCTAACGGCGTCCCTCCACCGATGGCCTTGGCAAACGTGACGATGTCAGGCTCCACCCCCCAGTGCTGGTGGGAGAAGACTTCGCCGGTCCGCCCGAATCCGGCGAACACCTCGTCCATGATGAGCGTGATCCGGTGCTTGCGGCAGATGCGCTGGACTTCGGGCAGGTAGTTGTCCGGCGGCACCAGCACGCCGCCCACGCAGATGATCGGCTCCAGGATCATGGTCACGATTTCGCCCGGCGCCCGGGTCTTGATGATGTCCTCGATCTGGTGGGCGCAGGCTCGTCCGAAATCCAGCTCGTTCGCGGCACCGCTGCGGTAAAAATACGGGGCGGCCGCATGCACGATGCCCGGGAAGGCCGAATACGGACCAAAGCCCTTCTTGCGGCTGGCGTTGCCGGTGAGGCTCAGGGGAAGCGACAGTCGCCCGTGGAATCCGTGCTCGAGGGCGATGACACCGTATCCCTGGCGATGCGTCTTCGTCGCGTACTTGAACGAGGCCTTGACCGCACCGTCGTTTGCCTCCGCCCCGCTGTTAGCGAAGAATACCCGGCTCAACCGGTCCTGGCTGAGCGCCGACAGGCGCGTGGCCAGCCCGGAGGTCAGCGGACTGAAGTAGCGACCCGGTCCCTGCATCAGCTTGCCTGCCTGCGCCCGTACCGCGGCGACGACGCGTGGATGGCAGTGACCCACCGACAGGACGCCCGGCCCCCCCTCGAGATCGAGGTAGCGCTTGCCCTCCATATCGACGACCGTACTCCCCTGCCCCTCCACGATGGCGGGATAGCCCATGTTGGAGCCGGGCACGAGATGCGCGTCCATGGCGAGCGTCTTTGTTGCGGTGTCGATGGTTTGGCTGATCATGAGTTGAGATAGCGAGTTGGGATTGAAGCGCGGGACGCTACAGCGCCGACACTAGACGTGCCGGTACACGTCGGCTGCGGCGCCAGGGGTGATAAGGCCGTCGGCAAGGTCATCGGCCACGGCTTCGCGTGAGCGCAGAGCAGGATCACCGCATCCGCCGGCGCCGCTCAGCTGCAGGCGGACGATGTCGCCGCGCCGGAGCGTAACCACCTCCTTCGAGGCGAGCGGGCGTTCGATTCCGTTGGAGACCACCGATGTGATGGCAAGGGACCCGGCCGCTCCACCGTCGATACCGTAGGGCTTGAAGACGTGGCGATCGCCAAGCAACGAGAGCGTGGCCTCGTCGCAGAGGAGCTCGATCTCCTTGCAGACGGCGCTGCCGCCGCGGTACGTCCCCGCCCCGGCGGAATCCGCCACGAACGCGAGCTTGCGTATGCGCACGGGGTTGTTCATCTCGTGGACTTCAACCGGAATGTTGGAGCAGTTGAATACCGGCGAGAGCGCTTCCTCCCCGTCTGCGTCGCTGCGGGCGCCATAGCCCCCGAGGATGACGTCGTACATCACGAACGGCCGGCCCGTACGCTCGTCGAAGCCGCCGATGTTGGGATTGGACCAGTGCGAGAACGCGGCCATGGCGCGTGCCGGCAGGGCTTGCGACATGGCGCCTGCGATCGCCTCGAAGATGCGGATCTGCACCGCGGCGCGGCCCCCACTTGGCGCGGGATGCCTTGGATTGAAGAAGCACCCCTCGCGGGCGACGACGTCGATCGCGCTCAAGGTGCCGGCGTTCTGGGGCAGGAGCGCTCCGGCCATGGCCCGGACGGCAAAGCACGCGTACGCGCGCGTGTAGTTGATGTACGCATTGATGCCCGCCGCGACCTGGTCGCTGCTGCGGGAGAAATCCACGGCCGCACGTCCGTCGTGCACTTCGAGGTCTACCGCCACCACGATCGGCTCGGTCCCCGGTCCGTAGTCGTCGAGCCTGTCTTCGAAGCTCCATCGGCCATCGGGGATCCTCCGCAAGAGCTCGCGCATTCGTTCGCCGGAGCGCACGAGGATCTCCTCGATGCAGGCCTCGACCGCGTCCTCCCCCATGTCGGCGTACAGCTTGGCAAGTCGTTTTCCGCCCACGAAGTTCGCGTTCCGCTGCGCGCGCAGGTCGCCCTCGACCTTGCCAGGCACGCGCACATTGGCCAGGACCATGCTCAGCAGATCCGGCTCGAATTCGCCGCCGCGTACGAGCTTCACGGGAAGGATGCGAATCCCCTCCTGGTACGCATCGGTGACGCCCTGCACCACCTGCGACCCGGGGCCGGCCCCGCCTACATCAACGTGGTGCGCCACGTTGACCGTGAAGCCGATGAGCAGATCACCGTGGAACGCCGGCGTGACCATGAACATGTCCGGCAAGTGGCCGGAACCCATGTACGAGTCGTTAAGCACCACCGAGTCGCCTGGCCGGAAGGTGCTTGCCGGATAGCGCCCCAGGACATGCTCCATCACGTAGGGCATCGCGCCCAGGTGCCCCGGGGAGTAGTTGCCCTGCGCGACCAGCCGCCCCTTACGATCGAACACGCCGGTGGAGAAATCGTCGCCCTCGCGCACCGCCTCCGAATAGGCAGTCCTGCGCACGGTGCTGCCCATTTCCTCGCTGATGGACAGCAAGGTATTCCAGACGACAGAAACGGTGATCGGATCCATGGCGCTCGCGTTCCTCATGAGCCGTCTGCGATCGCGATGACGAGATGCCCCTGCGGACTCACCGTGGCGACGTCACCCGCCAGGAGAACCGTCGTGGCCTCGCGTTCCTCGATGACCGCCGGCCCCATCACGCGACTGTCCGCGCCCAATGTGGCGCGTGCAACCACCGGCACCTCCCGGTATTCCCCCGCTTCCGGAAAGAACGCGCGTCGATGCCGGACTTGCGTGGCGCCGGCGCCCGGTGCGACGGCGCGCTCGGGGCTCGCCTGCACGGCGTCCCATTCGGCAGCGAGGTACCACTCGGTGGCATCGCTGGCTGCATCGGCTTCGGAGTATCCGTATGTACGCGCGTAGGTCTGCGCGAAGCGCTCCGCAAGATGCTCGAGGAACCCCGGTTGCGCCGGGTCGAGCCCGAGGTCGACGCGCAAGTCATGGCCCTGACCGCGGTACCGCATGTAGACCGCGCTTTGCCACCGGATGCCTTCGCTGGGGGGGCCGAGGGTGCGCAGTTGCGCATGCACCCGCTCGCGCAGCTCGTCGAAGATCGAAGCGATCGTCGGCAGACAGTGCGCGTCGATCTCGACCACCCGCGTCAGCGACGCGTCGACCTTGGGTCGAGCCCGCAGAAGTCCTACTGCCGAACCCACCCCTGCCCCGTGCGGAATCACCACCTGCCTTATGCCCACCTGGCGAGCCAATCGCGCCGCATGCAGAGGGCCGGCACCGCCGAAGGCCACCATGGCGTAGTCGCGCGGATCCCGCCCGCGCTCGATGGACACGATGCGCAGCGCCCTCTCCATGCTCGCCGTGACCATCGCGTGCACGCCCCAGGCGGCGTGGCCCTCCGACACACCGAGCGGCTCGGCGATCGACTCCCGTAGCCCGCGACGCGCGGCGGC
>CALFEY010000210.1 GCA_937958295.1 uncultured Pseudomonadota bacterium | reverse complement strand
TTCGTGGCGCGCTACGGCCTCGGCATCGCCAAGCCCTTCCCGTTGCCCCTCAAGCGCTTCCTGGCGAGCGGCTATCTGCGCCGCGCGCCGACGCTGGCGGCGCTCGCCGCTCTCATCGGCGTGGACGCGCCGCGCCTTGCCCACACCGTGGAGAGCTTCAACCGCGAGGCGCGCCACGGCGTGGACAGCGCGTTCGGCCGCGGCGCCTCCGCGTACAACCGTTACCAGGGCGACCGGCAGAACACGCCCAACCCCTGCCTTGCGCCGATCGTCACGGCGCCGTTTTACGCCGTCGAGGTTTCGGCAGGGGATCTGGCGACGTTCGCGGGCCTCGCCGCCGACCGCGACGGTCGCGCGCTCGACGCGGCGGGCGCGCCGATCCCCGGCCTCTACGCGGTGGGAACGGACATGGCCAGTCCGTTCAAGGGCGTGTACGTGGGTGCGGGCGCCAACCTCGGGCCGGCGATGGTGTTCGGCTACCGGGCGGCGCATCACCTGGCCGGCATCGATCCGGTCGCGCCTTAAGGGTCCTGCGACCCCGCAACGCAAGGTGATTCTGCGCGGCCGCCGGCCCGCTTGATGCGGGACAGGGAGCCGCGCGGAGGCTTGGGTAGAATCGCGGCAGTCCGCGCGTCCTTCGCCGCGCTCCTCATCCGACATGCCGCCATGAACAGCCTCGACCGCATGCTGAGCCTGCTCGAGGTCTTCACCACGGCGGCGCCCGTGTGGTCGACCGAGAGCCTCATCAGCTATTCCGGCTGCACGCGGTCGACCTGCTATCGCTACATCAAGGCGTTGCAGACGGCGGGGCTGCTCACGCCCGTGGCGGGCGGCGGTTTCATCCTCGGTCCGCGCGTGGTGGAGATGGATCGGCAGATCCGCACCTGCGACCCCGTCTACAACGCCGGCGGGCCGCCCATGGACTTGCTGTCGCGGCAAACCGGGCACGCGGCACTGCTGTGCGCGCTGTACAGCGATACCGTGATGTGCGTGCGCAACGTTGCGGGCACCGACGCTCCCGATGGCCTCTTCTCGCGCGGCCAGCGGCGCCCGCTGTTCCAGGGGGCGGCCTCCAAGATCATCCTCGCGCACCTGCCCGCGCACCAACTGCGCTCGCTCTTCAACCGCAACCGCAAGGCGATCGCGGCCGCTGGCCTGGGCGCCGACTGGGACGCGTTCCGCTCCACGCTGCGCGCGATCCGCCAGCAGGGCCACTGCATCACCCGCGGCGAGTTCCAGCCCGGCGTGGTGGGGATCGCCGCTCCCCTCTTCAACCGCGAGGGCCAGGTGCTCGGCAGCCTTGGCATCGCGATGGCCGACGGTGCGCTCAAGGAAGAGCGCATCGAGCCGCTCGCCGCGCAGGTCATGAAGGCGGCCGCGGAAGCCACGCGCCGCATCGCGACCTTCGAGCACGGCGTGGATCGGCCGGCGCGCGCGGTGGGCTGATCGCCGGCGGCGTACGCGCGCCCGCGGTGGTCAGGAAGCGGCCAGCGGTGCGAGGGGCGGGGGCACGCCGCCGGGCAGGGGCAACTGCGCCGTGTTGAGCACCATCGCGAGCAGCGTGTAGTAGCCGCACAGCGCGAGGAGGTCGAGCACGCCGGCGCGGCCGAAGTGCGCCTGCGCCTCGTCGTATGTGGGACCCGCGGGCTGGCCGGCGCGCAGCGTTTCCTGCGCGAAGCGCAGCACGAGCGCCTGGTCGGCGGTGAGCCCCGGCGGCGGCGCCCCCGCAGCGATCGCATCGATCACGGCCTCGGGGAGCCCGGCGTCGCGCGCGAACTTCGCGTGCGGCACCCATTCGTTCTGGCACGTCCAGTGCCGCGCGGTGGCGAGCACCGCGAGCTCCACGAGATCGTCGCGCAACGCCGTGCCGAAGCGCAGGTGCTCGCCGAGCGCCTGCACGCGCCGGGTGAGCGCGGGATTGTGGATGAGCGCGATGAAGGGGCCGCGCACGCCGCCGCGCGGGCCGGAGGCGATTTCGTCGACCACCGCGCGCTGGTCGGCGGTGAGCTCGTGGTCGGGGATGACCGGGAAGCGCGTCATGACGGTTCTTTCTCGGCGCGGAGGGGACGCGCAGGGTGGTGCCTCACGCGGCGCTCCGGACCGGCTGTGCTCCGGGCAGGTGCAACAGCGTGCGCGCCTGCGCCGGCGTGGCCACGGCAAAGCCCAGGAGCTCCAGGATCTGCCGCGCCTTCTCCACGAGCTGCGCGTTGTCACGCGCGAGCACGCCGCGCGAGAGGTAGAGATTGTCCTCGATGCCCACCCGCACGTGACCGCCGAGCAGGGCGGCCTGGGCGACCATCGGGAACTCGTGACGGCCGATGCCGAAGGCGGCCCACGCCGCGCCCGCCGGCAGCATGCTCTTGAAGGCGGCGAGCGTTTCGGTGGTGGCGGGCGCACCCCATGGCACGCCCAGCACGATCTGGAACAGCGAGTCGGCTTCGACGAGCCCGCGCTCGATGAAGTTGAGCGCGAGGGCGAGGTGGCCGGTGTCGAACAGCTCGAGCTCCGCCTTCACGCCGGCTTCGCGGATGCCGCGGGCAATCGCCTCCGCGTGCGCGGGCACGTTGATGAGCGCGCCCTTGCCGAAGTTGAGCGTGCCCATGTCGAGGCTGCAGATGTCCGGCTTGAGCGCGACGATGTGCCGCACCCGCTCTTCCGGGGGACGCAGGTTCGAGCCCGGCGCTGCGGTATTGGCCTGCGTGTCGCTTGGTACGAAGCGCGCGCCTGGACCCGTGGTGAGATTGAGGATGACGGGGCTGCCGCTGTCGCGCACCCGCTCCACCACTTCCCGGTACAGCTCGAAGCCCATGCTCGGCTTGCCCGTGGCGGGATCGCGCACGTGGATGTGGGCGATGGCCGCGCCCGCGCTGCACGCATCGATGGCGGCCTGCGCGATCTGCTCGGGCGTGACGGGGACGTTGGGGAACTTGCCTGCGGTGTCGTCGCCGCCGGTGACGGCGCACGTGATGATGATGGGTCGGCTCATGGTCCTGTCCGGTAGCGCGTTCAGGCGCGGGCGTCGGCGCGCACCACGGCACGCGTGAGGGAATGCGGAGCCTTGCGGCTGTCCGCGGGCAGCGGCCGCCAGTGCAACGCGCGGATCTCGCCGAACTCCTGCTGAAGACGTGTCCAGCGCAGGCCGGCGTCGTCGCTGCGGAACAATTGCCCGAGATTGGTGGCGAGGAACATCACGTCGGGCACCTGCGCATTCACCGCCACGGACCACACCGTGCTGTTCACGGTCGTGGGCAAGTCCACCATCGCGAAGGTGCGGCCGTGGTCGCGGCTGCGCAGGAGACGGCCGTCGTTGCCGGGCGGCCCGTTGCCGTTGGTCACGAACACGGAAGCGGGGTCGGCCGGATGCGCCACCACGGCGCGCGTGTACTGCCACGGCGCGTCGAGGTGCTGGAACGTCCACGTGCGCCCCTGATCCTCGCTGCGATGCAGGCCGCGATTGGTGGTGGCGAGCGCAAGATGGCCACCGGCGGCATCGCGCAGCACCGCGATGCCGTGCACGTCGGTGGAGATGAGTCCTTCCACGCAGGAGATCCACGTTGCCCCGTCATCGTCGCTGCGGAAGATGCCGCCGATCTCGACCGTGGCCCACAGCCGACCGTCCACCAGCGGATCGAAGAGGATCTGCGTGACGCGCGTAGGCCCCATGTTCACGCTGGAGTACGACTGCAATCCGGGGACCGACAGCGGCGTCCACGAGACACCCGCGTCGCGGCTCAGGTAGAACCCGGCCGGCCGAGTCCCCGCCACCAGGATGTCGGCGTCGCGAGGGTCGTGCGCGAGCGCCCACACGTCCTGCATCGGGGACGCCATCGCGGTCCAGCGGGCCGGATCTTCGTCCCAGCGGTACAGGCCGAGGTCGGTGCCGGCGAACAGGCGATCCGGGCGCGCCGGGTGACTCGCGATCGACCACACGCGGGCCTCGAGGTAGAGGCCGGAATGGCTGTTGGGATGGACCCACTCGTCACCGCCGTCCTCGCTGAACCAGGCGGAGTGTCCGGCGGTGCCCACATAGACGTGCGGCAGCAGAGCAGAGGTCATGAGTGTGCGGGGCGAGGAGGCGTGGGCAGGGTGGGCCCGGAGACCGGGCGTGACATAAGATTATCCTACCATATGAGATTATTGTATTGCTTGCCGCGAGCGGGGGCGGCGTCGACCGCCGTGCCCCCGCGGCCGCGCGGTGGGCGGTCAGCCGCGCGAGCGATGGCCCCGCAGCCACCCCCACCATTGCCGTGGACGGCGCGCCCGATCCTCGAACACGAACGACCCCGCCAGCGCGAGGAGCGCCGCCACGGCACCGGTGAGCAACGCCTCGCCATACTCGACCCCGAAGCGGCCCGGATGCGACCAGGCATCCGCGATCGCGGTGAGCGTGCCCACCAGCAGCGCATTGCCGTAGCGGTGCGCGAACAGGCGGCCGAGCGGGGTGAAGGTGATGAGGAGGGCCAGCGCACCCGTGCCGAGCCCCGTCTGCAGGGCGAGCTTCCAGTGCACGGCGCTCACGAGGTTGACGAAGGTGGGCGCCGTCATGCAGGTCATGCAGGCGAACGTGGGCTGCCACAGGCGCTCGAGGAAGACCCGCAGGCGCAGCTTGCCATTCATCGGGCGGCACCGGCGTTGCGCAGGCCCTGCGGCCGGCAGGGGACGGGAACAGGATTCATGGGAGGCGACCAACCGGCGCGGCCAATGACCGCGCGGCCGGAAGGACAGGACAGGAAAGGCGTGAGCATGCCACTGTGCCTCGCGGAGGGGACGCTTCGAGGCGGTTGCTCGCCCAAGCCCGGTACGAACCCTTTCCCGAACCGCAGGTCCATAGGGCGGGTAAGCTCCATTATTCGAAACGACCGTCCTGCTGCCTGGACCCGATGGAATTCCTCTCGCCCTACATGCTGTGGCTGCTGCTGTTGCTGCCGGCGCTGGTCGCGGCTTACGTGTGGCTGCTGAACCGGCGCAAGAAGGTGGCCGTCACGTTCGCAAGCCTCGACCTCGTGCGGCCGGCGCTGGGTCGCGCGGCGCGCTTCCGGCGGCACGTGCCGCCGTTCCTGTTCCTCCTCGCGATCGCGGCCATCCTCGTGGGGCTCGCGCGTCCCGTGACCCGCATCACGCTGCCCTCCATGCACCAGACGGTCATCCTGGCGGTGGACGTGTCCCTCAGCATGAGTGCCGCCGATGTCGATCCGAACCGCCTGACCGCCGCCCAGGCGGCCGCGCGGGCTTTCGTCGATGACCGGCCCGCGAACGTGCGCGTGGGGCTCGTGGCCTTTGGCGGCAATGCAATCGTGGTGCAGCCGCCCACGTCCAGCCGCGAGGATCTCCTGGCCGCCATCGACCGCTTCGAGCTGCAGCGCGGCACGGCCACGGGCAGCGCCCTGTACGCGGCGCTCGCCACCCTGCTGCCCGACGCGGGCATCGACTTGCAGGCGCTCGACTTCAAGTGGGAGAACGTGCGCAATCCGCGCGACCCCAGCCAGTACGCGCTCGGCAAGCCGCCGATGAAGCAGGCAGCGCCCGTACCGCCCGGATCCTACGACGCGGGCGCGATCATCCTCATGAGCGACGGCCGCAGCACCATTGGGCCGCAGCCGCTCGATGCCGCGCGCATCGTGGCCGAACGCGGGGTGCGGGTCTTCACCGTGGGCTTCGGCACCAAGGAGGGCGCGATGGTGCGCGGCGACGGCTGGTCGCTCTTCGTGCGGCTGGACGAAGAAACGCTGCAGTCGATTGCGAGCATCACGCAGGGCGCCTACTTCCAGGCGAGCACCGCGGCCGAGCTCAAGAAGGTGTACCGCGACCTCAACGCCCGCCTCGTGCTGGAGCGCAAGGCCGTGCAGATCACGTTCATCTTCGTCGCGGTGGGCGCCTTCCTGCTCCTGCTCGCCGGCGGGCTCTCGCTGCTGTGGTTCGGTCCGGCGCTGCGGTCGCAATGAGCGAAGCGAGCGAAGGCGGGATCGACCCTCGGCCGAGGTCGCGGCGGTCGCGCCGACCCCGGGCGTTAGCCAACTAGGGCGCTTGCCCGCGGTCGAGGAGTAACATGGGTCGTATACATGGCGGCGATCCGCTCGCGAATGCCCGCGGCTGCGCAGCGATGAACCCTGGAGACACCCTATGAAAATTTCCCAAGCCACGACCAACCTTTCACGCCGCGCCGCGATAGTGATCCTCGGCGCCACGCTGCTGGGTGGCTGTGCGAGCCAAGCCGTCTCCCCCGCGGAGCCCGAAGCCCTGGTGGAGAGCGCGCGGACCACGCTCAACAACTTCATCCGCGATCCCGACCAGACCTGGATCCAGGACAATCTGAGCCGCGCCAAGGCCGTGCTCATCGCCCCGCAACTCGTGCGCGCCGGCTTCATTTTCGGCGGGTCGGGCGGACGCGGCGTGCTCGTCGCGCGCGACGGCACCACGTGGGCCGGTCCGGCCTTCTACAACCTCGCCACCGTGAGCGTCGGCTTCCAGGCCGGTCTCGACGTGTCGGAAGCGATCATCGTGGTAATGACCGATCGCGGCCTCAACTCGCTGCTGTCGAGCTCGTTCAAGATGGGCGGCGACGCCAGCATCGCGGCCGGTCCGGTGGGCGCGAGCGCGCGATCCACCGTCACGGCCGACCTCATCACCTTCACCCGCGCCCGCGGCATCTACGGCGGTCTCAATCTGGACGGCACGGTGGTGAGCACGAACGTGCCCTGGAACGATGCGTTCTTCGGCAAGAGCAACCTCCTGCCTCCGGACATCCTCATCCGCCGCACCGCGACGAGCCCGAAGGCCGCCGGCCTGCTGGCTGACGTGGCGCGCGCCACGAAGTAGTCGCGGCGATTGCCGGCGAAGGGGCCGCGGCGCGCGAGCGCCAGCGGCCCTTTTTGTTTCCGGACGCGGCGCGCGCGGCCGCGCGCGCGACGCCCGGGGCCGACTGCCGCGGTTCACTCCGGCTTGAGGCCGGCCTCCTGGATGCGGCGCTTCCACGCCCCCAGTTGCGCCTCGACGAACTCGCGCTGCTTCTCCGGGCCGTTGGCGTCGATCTGCATGCCCACCACCGCAAAGCGGTCGCGTACCTCGTGGCGGGCCAACCCCCTGGCGAGGGCGTCGCTTAGCTGTTTCACGATCTCGGGCGGCGTGCCGGCAGGCGCCGCGATGCCCACCCATACGGTGAGGTCGTAGTCCTTGACGCCGAGCTCCGCGAGCGTGGGCACGTTGGGCAGCTTCGGCGAGCGCGTGGCGCCCGTGGTGGCGAGCGGGGTCACCTTGTTGCCTTGCAGGAACGGGCCCAGGGCCGCGGCATCGGCGAACATGAACTGCACGAGGCCGCTCGAGAGGTCGACCAGGG
>CALFEY010000209.1 GCA_937958295.1 uncultured Pseudomonadota bacterium | reverse complement strand
GTTCGACCCGGCCATGGCCGCGCGCGAGGCCGCCACGCCCGCGGCAGCCCGCTCGCTCCGGCCCGCGGGAGCTACCGGAGCGGCCCCGGGGTCGCTCGCGGCGGGGGCAAAAGCGAGCATGCGCAGGAGCGCCATCCCCACGCCGGTGGCCTCGTCCGCGGCCAGCGCCAAGTCGGCACGCCCCTGCAGCGCGATCTGATAGTGCAACTGTGCTGCCTCGGGCGTGAAGCGCGACGCGAAGCCGTTGATCCTCTCGGCGTCGTCGAAGCTCCCCGCGGCCGCCGGCACCACCTGTGCCACGGCGATGCGGTGGAAGAGCGAGGCCAGCTCATCGAGGGCGAGCGCGGAGGCCAAGCCGCGTGCCGCCAGCGCGTCGCTCTCCGCGAGCAGCGCCGGTCCGTTGCCGTCGGCCAGCGCGTCGGCGATGCGGTACACGTATTCGCGGTCGACGGTGCCGAGCATCGTGCGCACGACGTCTTCCTTGACTTCGCCGCCGCCGAAGGCGATGGCCTGGTCGAGCAGCGAGAGGCCGTCGCGCAGCGAGCCCTGCGCGGCGCGCGCGATGAGGGCGACCGCGGCAGGCTCCTGCACGATCCCCTCCTCGTCCAGGATGAAGGTGACCCGCGCGGCGATCACGGGCGGCGTCAGCGGCTTCAGATTGAACTGGAGGCAGCGTGACAGCACCGTGACCGGGATCTTCTGCGGGTCGGTGGTGGCGAGCACGAAGCGCACGTGCTCCGGCGGCTCCTCGAGCGTCTTCAGCATCGAGTTGAAGGCGGACTTGGACAGCTGGTGCACCTCGTCGATGAGGTAGACCTTGTAGCGGCCGGCCGTGGGGGCGTAGCGGGCGTTGTCCAGGATCGCCCGCATGTCGTCGATGCCCGTGTTGGACGCGGCGTCGAGCTCCAGGAGGTCGACGAAGCGCCCGGCATCGATCTCGCGGCACGCCTCGCACACGCCGCACGGCGCGGCCGTGACGCCCTGCACGCAGTTGAGGCTCTTGGCGAGGATGCGCGCAATGGTGGTCTTGCCGACCCCGCGCGTGCCGGTGAGCAGATAGGCGTGATGCAGCCGTCCGCGCTCCAGCGAGTTGGTGAGCGCGGTGACGACGTGCTCCTGCCCGGACAGCGCCGCGAACGTCGCGGGCCGCCACTTGCGGGCGAGGACCTGGTAGCTCACTGGACTCCCGGCCGAGAGAAAATGGGGTGGCGAGCCGTGATCCCGGCACTTGCAGGATCCCGCTGTGGCTGCTTCCTTCCGGACCTGACCAGGTTCACGGGACTGCAATGCGGGGCGACCCGCCATTGATCGTGGGCGCGTTCCTTGCAGCGCCGAACGTCATTATAGCTTGACGGCGGTTAAGACTCCGCATTCGCGCCGCGCGGGCGACCTCTCGACCGCCCTGCCCTCGCGTAGAATGCGCGTCCATGTTACGGGTCGCGTGGCGCGCTTGCGCGTTGATGATGCTCCTCGCGGTAGCGGGCCTCGCCCGTGCGGATGGCCCGCCCTCGGTCTTCCTCGAGGACCTCACGTCTACCGAGCTCGCCGCCCGCATCCGTGGCGGTGCCACCATCGTTCTCGTGCCCATCGGAGGCACCGAGCAGAACGGCCCTCACATGACGCTCGGCAAGCACAACGTGCGGGTGCGCCTGCTGTCCGAGCGGATCGCGCGCGAGCTCGGCAACGCGCTGGTGGCCCCGGTGATCGCCTACGTGCCCGAGGGCTCGCTCGCGCCCCCCACCGGCCACATGCGCTATCCCGGCACCATCACGATCCCGGCCGACGCCTACCGCAAGACGATCGAGTGGGCGGCGCGCAGCTTGAAGCTCGCCGGGTTTCGCGACATCGTGTTCCTGGGCGACTCCGGCGACTATCAGAAGGACAACCAGGCGGTGGCGGCCGCCCTCGACCGCGACTGGGCGGGCACGCCCGTCCGTGCGCACGCCATCGGCGAGTACTACCGTGCGGCCACGACCGGCTTTGCCGACTCGCTGCGCAAGCTCGGACATCCCGACAGCGAGATCGGCCCCCACGCCGGCCTCGCCGATACCGCTCTCATGCTGGCCGTGGAGCCGTCGCAGGTCCGCGCCGGCGAGCTCGCCGCCAAGGCGTTGCCCGGCGTGACCGGTAACCCCGCCAAAGCGAGCGCCGCGCTCGGCAAGCCCGCTGCCGACTTGATCGTCGCGCAGTCCGTGGCCGCGATCCGCGTCGCGGTCCGGCGCTGACAAGTTTCTTCGTCTCGAATCCGAGGAGTTCCCCGTGAAGCCCAATGTTCTCGCCGCTGCGCTCGCCGCGCTGGCGGCCCTGCCCTTCGCCGCCCAGGCACAAGCGCCCAAGGCGCCCGTTCCCGCGGCCCCGGCCGTCGCCACGATCCCGGGCATGCCGAGCGTGCCCGATGCGAAGAACCTGTACAGCGAGACCACCGCGGACAAGCTGAACCCCGCCGTGGCCGGCGACCTGCCCCGGGTGTACGTGCCGCACGTGCAGTCGAGCAACGTGTATGTGATCGACCCCGCCACCTTCACGGTCATCGGCAAGTTCAACGTAGGGCTCAATCCCCAGCACGTGGTGCCGTCGTGGGACCTGCGCACGCTGTGGGTGGCCAACAATGCCGAGAACACCAACAAGGGCAGCGTGATCCCCATCGACCCAAGGACGGGCAAGGCGGGCAAGGCGATCCCGGTCGAGGATCCGTACAACATGTATTTCACGCCCGACGGCAAGTCGGCGATCATCGTGGCGGAGGCCTTGAAGCGCCTCGACTTTCGCGACCCCAAGACGATGCAGCTGCAGTACAGCATCGACGTGCCCAAGTGCGCCGGGATCAACCACGCCGATTTCTCCATCGACGGCCGCTACGCGATCTTCACCTGCGAGTTCGCGGGCACCGTCGCCAAGATCGACATGGTCGAGCGCAAGGTGCTGGGGTACACCCAGGTGATCCAGCCCGGCCGGCCCACCACCATCGTCAAGGGTCCCGACGGCCGCGACGAGGTCATCTGCACGACCTGGAAGGGCATGCCGCAGGACATCCGCGCCTCGCCGGACGGCAAGACGTTCTACGTCGCCGACATGATGGCCGACGGCGTGCACGTGGTGGATTTCGAGACCTTCCGCCAGACGGGCTTCATTCCCACCGGCAAGGGCACGCACGGCCTGTACCCGAGCCGCGACGGCAAGAGCCTCTATGTCGCCAACCGCGGCTCCAACAAGATCCACGGCCCGTCCAAGGGCAAGGGCGGCGTGTCGGTGATCGACTTCGCCACGCAGAAGGTGGTGGCCAACTGGCTCATCCCCGGCGGCGGCAGCCCGGACATGGGCAACGTCTCGGCCGACGGCAAGTGGCTCTGGCTCTCGGGGCGCTACGACAACGTGGTGTACGCGTTCGACACCCGCAACGGCGAGGTGAAGGTCATTCCCGTGGGCAAGGAGCCGCACGGCCTCACTGTGTGGCCGCAGCCCGGGCGGTACTCGCTGGGGCACACCGGCAACCTGCGCTGAAGCGGCGAGTCACGCGGCGCGACCAGCGCGCCGCCCTCGCCAAAGTTGCTACGAGGAAAGCGCCCGACCGTCCGAACGTTTTGCTCGCTTATTGCCGTTCCGGTCTCACGGCGCGGATCGCTTTGAAACCGCCTTCAGGATGTGCGCCTGTCCGCCCATATACGGGCGTAGCGCTTCCGGGACCATCACCGAGCCGTCTGCCTGCTGGAAGTTCTCGAGCACGGCCACGAGCGTGCGGCCCACCGCGAGCCCGGAGCCGTTCAGCGTGTGCACGAGCTCCGGCTTGCCCTGTGCATTGCGGAAGCGCGCCTGCATGCGCCGCGCCTGGAAGCTCTCGCAATTGCTGCACGAGCTGATCTCGCGATAGGCGCTCTGCCCGGGCAGCCATACCTCGAGATCGTAGGTCTTGGCGGCCGCGAAGCCGATGTCGCCGGTGCACAGCGCCATCACGCGGTAGGGCAATCCTAACCGTTGCAGGATGATCTCGGCGTGGCCGGTCAGCTCCTCGAGCGCGTCGTAGGACTTGTCGGGATGCACCACGTGCACGAGCTCGACCTTGTCGAACTGGTGCTGGCGGATCATGCCGCGCGTGTCCTTGCCATAGCTGCCGGCTTCGGAGCGAAAGCACGGCGTGTGCGCGGTGAGCTTGATCGGCAGCGAGGCGGCATCGAGGATCTCGTCGCGCACGGTGTTGGTGAGCGTGATCTCCGACGTGGAGATGAGGTACATGCGCTCGCCCTCGCCTTCCGCGCCGCCCTTTTGCACGGCGAACATGTCGGCCTCGAACTTGGGCAGCTGGGTAGTGCCCACGAGCGCGTCGGCATTGACGAGGTAGGGCGTGTAGCACTCGGTATAGCCGTGCTCGCGCGTGTGGGTATCAAGCATGAACTGCGCGAGGGCGCGATGCAGCCGCGCGAGATCCCCGCGCAGGAACGAGAAGCGCGCGCCCGAGAGCTTGGCGGCCGTGGGAAAGTCGAGCAACCCCAGCCCCTCGCCGATGTCGGTGTGGTCCTTGGGCGTGAAGTGGAACTCCGGGGGCGTGCCCCAGCGGCGCACTTCCACGTTGTCCTCGCCCGACTTGCCCTCGGGCGTGCTCGCGTGCGTGAGGTTGGGCAGGCCGAGGAGGAAGTCGCGCAGCTGCGCCTGCACGCTCTCGAGCTCCGCCTCCAGGCGCTTCACCTCGTCGCCGAGCCCGGCCACCTCGGCCAGGATCGCGGAGGCATCCTGCCCCTGGGCCTTGGCGGCACCGATCTGCTTCGACGCGGCATTGCGCTTCGATTGCAGGTCCTGCGTACGCACCTGGATGTCCTTGCGCGCGGATTCGAGCGCCTCGAAGCGCGCGGTGTCGAGAGTGAGCCCGCGCTTAGCCAGGGCGGTGGCTACGGCGGGGAGGTCGTTACGGAACAAGTTGACGTCGAGCATTCGTCAATTCTATCAGAGGGTTAGTCTTCCTCTCCGCCCACCTGGCGATCGCGCTGGCGCAACTGCGCGAGCTTCTCCGCGATGCGCCCTTCAAGGCCGCGATCGGTAGGGGCATAGAAGCGCTGCGGCGGCATGTCGTCAGGCAGGTAGGTCTCGCCGGCGGCGTACGCCCCCGCCTCGTCGTGGGCGTAGCGATACCCCTTGCCATAGCCCAGCCCCTTCATAAGCTTGGTGGGCGCGTTGCGCAGGCGCATCGGCACGGGCCTCGAGCCGTCTTCCGCGATGAACGCGCGCACGGCGTTGTACGCCGCATACGCCGCATTCGACTTCGGCGCCACCGCGAGATAGAGCACGCATTCGCCCAGCGCAAGCTCGCCCTCGGGTGAGCCCAAGCGCTCGTAGGTTTCCGCCGCATCCAGCGCGAGGCGCAGCGCGCGCGGATCGGCGAGGCCGATGTCTTCCACCGCCATGCGCACCATGCGCCGCGCGACGTAGAGCGGATCGGCACCGCCGTCGAGCATGCGGCACATCCAGTACAGCGCGGCGTCCGGGTTCGAGCCGCGCACCGACTTGTGCAGCGCGGAGATCTGGTCGTAGAACGCCTCGCCCCCCTTGTCGAAGCGGCGCAGGCTGCGCGCGATCGTGGTCTCGACGAAGGCGAGGTCGACGGCGTCGAGCTGCGCCGTGGTCGCGGCCACGGCAAGCTGCTCCACCAGGTTGACAAGGCGGCGGCCGTCGCCGTCGGCGTAGGCCACGAGCGCCTCCCGGGCCGGCGCGGCGAGCGTCACGCCCGGTGCGGCGAGCACGAGGGCGCGGTCGAGCAGCGTGCCGAGGTCCTCGGCGGACAGCGGCTCCAGCACGTACACCGCCGCGCGCGAGAGCAGCGCACCGTTGACCTCGAACGAGGGATTTTCGGTGGTCGCCCCGATGAACGTGACGGTGCCCTTCTCCACGTAGGGCAGGAAGGCGTCCTGCTGCGACTTGTTGAAGCGGTGCACCTCGTCGACGAAGAGGATGGTGGCGCGGTGGGATTGCGCGAGCGTGGCCTCGGCCCGGGCCACGGCATCGCGGATGTCCTTCACGCCGGACAGCACCGCGGACAGCGCGATGAAGTCGGCGTCGAAGGCATGCGCCATGAGGCGGGCGAGCGTGGTCTTGCCCACGCCCGGCGGACCCCACAGGATCATCGAGTGCAGCTTGCGCGACGCAAAGGCCACCGCGAGGGGCTTGCCGGGACCGAGCAGGTGACGCTGGCCCACGACTTCATCGATGGTGCGCGGCCGCAGCCGCTCGGCCAGCGGTGCGCCGGCCGGCGGTGCGACGGTAGCGAAGAGATCGTTCATGCGAAGGCCCGTGCTCGCGTTTGCTGCCGGTCATTATGCAAGGTAGAGTCCGGGCTTCCCGCCGCAACCGGCAAAGACCGGCTCATGAGG
>CALFEY010000208.1 GCA_937958295.1 uncultured Pseudomonadota bacterium | reverse complement strand
TGACGAGCGTGGTGAGCGTGTCCCAGGGCGTGGGCAGGAGGATCGGCTTGATCCATCCCGAGCGCACCACGAGATCCCACGCGACGAAGAGCAGGAGCGGCCCCACGACGGGCAGGAAGCGCACCCACACCGCCTTCCTGGGCGGCGCCGACGTCTGCGGCTGGGCGGCCGTCCACGGCTGCGCCGTGGACGAGGCCCCCGCGGTGGCGGTCTCGGCCATGATCAGCCCTTGTAGAGGAGGTCGGCCACGACGACCTTCTTGCCGAAGATCCCCTTCTCCGTGAAGAGGTCGAAGAACTTCTGGAAATAGGCCACGTCGGCAGGCTTGAACTCGTTCCACGCCATGTATGCCGCAAGGGGCACCTCGCTCGTGAGCGGCCCTTCGATGGCCGTGTAGCCCTTCATATACTGGCGGGCCTCCTCCGGCTTGGCGCGCACGAATTCCACGCCCTTGAGGTACGCCGCCATGTACTTCTTGGTGGCGTCGGGATTCTTCTTGATGAACTCGCTCGTGAGGCTCGCCGAGCCGCCGTGCCACGGGGCGAGCGGATCGCCCAGGATGTACTTGGCCACCACCCCCGCCTCCACCAGGCGCGTGGTGCCGTTCATGCGGCCCACGGTGCCGGTCGGCTCGAGCGTATACGCGCCGTCGACCTGGCCGGCGGCCACCGCGGCCACGTGCTGGCCGATGGGCAGCTCGATCACCGTGGTGCCGGTGGCACCCGCGCGCTCGAGCATCGTCTTGCACAGGGTGACGTTCTGGATGCCGGGCCCGGAGGCGATGCGCTTGCCCTTGAAGTCGGCGATCGTCTTGTATGTGCTGTCCTTAGGCGCGATGTACTCGTCCAGCACCCACTTCGCATTCGACGGGTTGGTGCAGAAGATCTTGAACAGCCCCGGTTGCGCGATCTCGCCGATGGCGAGGTTGGCCGAGCCGGTGCCGTTGGCGCTGCCGTCGGAGCGTCCGGAGAGCATGGCCTCCATCACCTGCTGGGCTCCGGCGAACTTGAGCGGCTCCACGTCCACCCCGGCTTCCTTGAAGTAGCCCTTCTCGATGGCGACAAAGAACGGCAGGCCGGAAGCGATGGGCCAGAAGCCCACGCGCACCTTGGGAGCGGCCTGCGCGCGCACGATGGCCGGGGCGCCGAGCAACGCACCGGCCGCCCCCGCGGCTGCGGCGCCCAGCAACTGCCGGCGACTGCGATTGGGCGTGGGCGATTCGCTCGCAACGCAGGCCTCGGGGGCGGGATCGAACTTGGTCGTCATGGCAATGCTCCTCGTGGGTCGATGGATTCGGCGCGCGGGCTCGCGCGCCTTCAGGAGACGTTCGCGGGGACCGGGCTTGCCGGTGCCCGCGAGGCAAGAAACCGACGCCACCCGCCGCAGCGCGTGATGTCTTCGGCGCCGGCGAGTGCGGCGGATTCGCACAAGAAGCCGTGGGCGCGAGACCCGTCGTCGAGCTCGACAGTTCCGATGCAAAGCGGCGGCGGAACGTTCGCCACGAACGCGCCGAACGCGGCGAGGGACAGCTCCCACACTTCCACCTCGATCGACGCGCCGTCCGCCACGCGGACCATGCCGGGCTTGGGCGGGGTTGTGTCCGGCAGCGCGTAGAGGCGATACCCCGACGCCGTACGGGCGGCGCGCACCAGGCGCCCGCCGCGCGAGGTGAGCTCATGGTTGAGCGGCAGGCCCGATAGATGCGCGCCCACCACCACGAGCCGCGCGACGTCGGCGCGCGGCGCAAGCGCCGCTGCGGGTGGCTGCGCGATCCGCAGCGCTCCGAGCTCGAGGCCGCTCGCGGCATGCAGGCGTTGCGCGATCACCGCCAGCGCCAGGTCGCTGCCCGCCGGGCCGATGAGCGTGATGCCGAAGGGCAGGCCATCGTCGCGCATCGCGGCGGGCACGGCGATGGCCGCGAGGTCGAGGAGATTGACGAAATTGGTGTACGTGCCGAGCCGCCGGTTGAGCTCCACCGGCTCGGCGAGCACGTCGGCAATCGTGTAGGCAGTCGGCGCGGTGGGCACCACGAGGACGTCGACGTCGTTCCACAACGGCACCAGCGAGGCGCGGGCCTGAGCCAGGGCCGCTTCGGCCACGAAAACGTCGGTGGCCGAGTAGCGGCGGGCACCGGCGATGATCGCGCGCACCGTCGGATCGAGCGCGTCGGGGTGGGCATCGAAGAAGGGCCGGATGGCCGCGTGCCGCTCGGCCACCCGCGGGCCTTCGTAGAGCATCGAGGCCACAGCGCGCCACGGCGCGAAATCGATGTCGCGACCCATGCCGCCGGCGTCCGCCAGGCGCTCCAGGGCGCCCGCGAACGCGGCGGCGGCACGCGCGTCGCCGAAGAACTCGAGCTGCTCGCGTTGCGGAACGGCAAAGCGGAAGCTGCCGGCGGCACGGGGGCGGTCGAGGACGCGCGCCGGGTGGCGGCCCATCATGCTTGCCACGGCCCGCGAGGCATCCGCCACCGTGAGCGCGAACACCGACACGCAGTCGAGCGAGCGGCACGCCGGCAGCACGCCTTGTGTGGAGACGAGCCCCAGCGTGGGCTTCCAACCGACGATGTTGTTGAGGCCGGCGGGCACGCGTCCCGATCCCGCCGTGTCAGTGCCGAGGGAGAAGTGGACTTGCCCCGCCGCCACGGCCACGGCCGACCCCGAGCTCGACCCGCCAGACACGTAGCGCGCGTCGAAGGCATTGGGCACGGCACCGTAGGGCGAGCGGGTGCCCACGAGACCGGTGGCGAACTGGTCGAGGTTGGTCTTGCCCACGATCACCGCACCGTCGGCCTCCAGTGCCGCCACCGCGGCAGCGTGTTGCGCGGGCTCGTAGGCGAAGCTCGGGCAGGCAGCGGTGGTGGGCAGGCCCGCGACGTCGATGTTGTCCTTCACGGCGCACAGCGCGCCGAAGACCGGTCGCGCAAGGGCACCGTCGGGATCGGCCGCCAGCCACTTGTCGAGGAGCATCGCGCGCTCGCGCAGGGCGGGGGCGGCGAAGGTGGCGATCCACACCGGATGCCCGTGCTCCGCCGACGGCCTCGCGAGCCAATGCTCGACGACCTCCGAGGGTCGCCACGTGCCCTGCCGGTAGGCGGCATGCAGTTCGGCGATGGTGGCGGGCGGCGTCCTGCTCATGGGTATTGGTGCACCGTCTTGTATACTTATGAGAATACTAGCAAGTCCGGGGCCAACCCAACCGCCTCGTTCAACGGCTTAAAATCAACAGGTTATGGAAAATAGACCGCCGCCGGCGCGATGCCGGATGGTGCATCGCAGGCCCTGGCTGCACCGGAAACAGGCGAACCAGCGGCGGGGCCCTGGCGGGCCGGCGACTGGAAGTCGGACGTGCGCGGCGTCGACTGCTACTCGGGCGAGCGAGCCGGGTCGGGCGGGGCGGGATGCCGCTGGCTGATGCGCGCCTCGGTCACGCCATCGCCGCGAAGGTGCGGTGCCGCCAGGCGGAGATAGTGCAGCATCGACCACAGGGTGAGGATCGCCGCGACCCACAACGCAATGGTGCCGAGGAGCGGCGTCGAGATGCCGGGGATCACCGGCTCCCAGAGCAGCAAGGCGATGATGGCGGTCATCTGGGCGGCCGTCTTTACCTTGCCGATGAAGGCCACCGCGACGTTCTTGGTGCGGCCCAGCTGCGCCATCCATTCGCGCAGGGCGGAGATCGCGATCTCGCGGCCGATGATGATGATGGCCAGATACGCTTCGGCGCGGCCGAGCTGGACGAGCAGGATGAGCGCCGCCGCCACCATGAGCTTGTCGGCCACCGGGTCGAGAAAGGCGCCGAAAGCACTGGTCTCGCCCATGCGCCGGGCAAGGAAGCCGTCGAGCCAGTCGGTGATGGCCGCGCCCGCGAAGATCGCCATCGCCGTCCAGTTCTTGAGCTCGGGGCGCAGCCACATGTCGGGCAGGTAATACACCGCCACGAACACCGGGATCAGAACGATCCGCAGCCAGGTCAGCGCAATGGGAAGGTTGAAGGGCATCGGCGGCGCCGCATGGGCGCCCGCCGCGCGAAAAGGCGGCGGCAGGTCGCGGTGTTGCGATTCTACCGCGTGGCCACGGCCTGCACGGGGGACGGCATCTGCCCGCCCTCCCTCCGAACGTAGATGGGCCTTGATCAGGTGATCCCGAGTCCGCCGTCCACGGCGATGTCCGCGCCGTTGATGTAGCTCCCCTGCTCCGAGCACAAGAGAAGCACGGTCCCCGCACAATCGTCCGCCACCCCGAGCCGGCGCACCGGCACGATGGCCCTGATCACCTCCCGCGCCCCCGGCAGGGCGAGGGTATTCTCGTTGCGAGGCGTGTCGATGAAGCCCGGCGCGACGTTGTTGACCGTGACGCCGTCCGCACCCACCTGGGTGGCCAGGTTGCGCATCCACGACAGCTGCGCTGCCTTCGTGCCGGCATAGACGAGCATGTCCTTGTGGGGCTTGACCTGCTGCACGCTGCCAATGGCCACCACCCGTCCCCAGCGGCGCTCCTGCATGGGGGGCACCAGACGTTGCAGCAGGATGAGCGTGGCGCGAAGGTTCACGTCGATCTGCCGTGCGAACTCCTCAGCCGTGATCTGCGCCCACGGCCGCTCGAACTGCACGGAGGCGCAGAGTACGAGGATGTCGATGCGGCCCAGCGCGCGCGTGGCACCTTCGGCCAGCGCCTCCGCCTGGCCAGGTGTGCCAAGGTCGAGCGAGAACACCGGAACGCCGCCACCGCCGCGAGGAAGCTCGTGGGCGAGCTCCCGCAAGCGCGCCTCCGGCTCCAATCCATGCAGCACCACGTGCACGCCGGCGTGGGCCAAGGCCTTCGTCACCGCCCAGCCGATGCCCGCGGAGCTGCCGGTGACGAGGGCGGAACGTCCAGCGAGATCGGTCGATGCGTGCGCGGTCATGGATGGAAAGTAAGCGGCAGGGGGACGAGACGGCTCGAACGGCAGCCTAGTGCAACTCGGCGAAGATCCGCTCCGCCAGTGCGCGCGAGATCCCGGGGACGCGGGCGATGTCTTCGATGCTCGCGGCCTGCACGCCCTTGACGCCGCCGAAGTGCGCGAGCAGCGCCTTGCGGCGCGTGGCGCCGATCCCGGCGATCTCCTGCAGCGAACTCTTGGTGCGCGCCTTGGCCCGGCGCGCCCGATGTCCCTGGATCGCAAAGCGATGCGCTTCGTCGCGCACCTGCTGCAGCAGGTGCAGGCCGGGATGGTCGGACGGCAGGTTGAGCACGTCGTCGCGGTCCGGAAACACGATGTCCTCGAGGCCCGCCTTGCGCTCCGGACCCTTGGCGATGCCGATGAGCGGCACGCCGTGCAGCCCCTGCTCCTCGAGCACGCTGGCGGCGATCGCCACCTGTCCCTTGCCGCCGTCGATCACCAGGAGGTCCGGCGCCGGGTATTCGCCGGCGACGATGCGCGCGCAACGGCGGGAGAGCGCCTCGCGCATGGCGGCGTAGTCGTCGCCGCCCTGCGCGGGCGTAACGTTGAAGCGGCGATACTCCGACGACTGCATTGCCAGGCGGTCGAAGATCACGCACGACGCCACGGCCGCCTCGCCCATGGTATGCGACACGTCGAAGCACTCGATCCGCTGCGCCGTGGCCGGCAGTCCCAGCGCTTCCTGCAGCGCTGCGAGCCGATCCTCCTGCGTGGCCTTGTGCGCGAGCTTCTGGCGGATGGCAAGCGTCGCGTTCTGCTGCGCCATCGACAGCCACACCCGGCGCTCGCCGCCGGGATTGCCTACGATCTCGACCCTCTGCCCCGACTGCGCCGACAGGATCTCCGCCAGCGCGGCATGGTCCTCGTCGCCCAGATCGGGGACCACGATCGTCGGCGGCACGGGGCGC
>CALFEY010000207.1 GCA_937958295.1 uncultured Pseudomonadota bacterium | reverse complement strand
CCGCGCCCGCGCCAGGCGCGCCGTCCGCGCCAGGCGCGACGCCCACCCCCTCGGCGGCCGCCCCGTTGCCCGGCCAGAGCAGCCTGCCCTCCCAGCTGCCGCCGCCGAACGCCAACGGATTGAGTGGCACGCCGGCCGCCGGCGTGGGTCCGAACGGCACGCCCATGGCGGATCCGAACGGCACGCCCATGGCGGGCGGCCTTCCCGGACGCGGCGCCACCGCGGCACAGGCCTTCGGTATCCTCGACCGCGGCCGAGTGGGCTACGTCACCCGGGTTGACACCGACCGTATCGACGGCTTTGTGGGCTTCGACAACGCCGACAGCAATCGCGACGGTCAGCTCTCGCCGGAGGAGTTCAACACTGCGTGGCGCTTCTACAGCGGTCAGTAGCGCCCGCAGCCCTGGCGGCCGGGCGTGGGTGCCCCGCGTGTATCCTGCGCAGGTACAACCACGGAGAGTTGGCATGGTGCTCGTCGTTGGCGCAGGCCCGGTCGGCCTGACACTTGCTATCGCCCTGCTCCGTCTGGGCGTCGCCGTTCGCATCGTTGACGAAAATGCAGCGCGCACGGACAAGTCGAAGGCGCTCGTCTTGTGGTCGCGCTCGCTCGAGCTCCTGGACATCGAGGCCGACGGTTTCGTGGCCACCTTCATCGCCGCCGGGCGCAAGGGCAAGGGCGCCCGCATCTTCGCCGAGGGCAAGGAGCTCCTGCACCTCGAGTTCGCCGCAGCGCCGAGCGACTTCGACTACGCGCTCTTCATTCCCCAAAGCGAGACGGAGCGCCTGCTCGAAACCCGCCTGGAAGCCCTCGGCACTCGCGTCGAGCGCCTCACCACGCTCACGACCTTCGACGCCGGCAGCGACGGTGTGAGCGCCACCTTGCGTCGCGCCGACGGCAGCACGGAGACAGTACGCTGCGACTGGCTCGTCGGCGGCGACGGTGCGCACAGCACGGTCCGGCACGGCCTCGGGCTCGAGTTCGCCGGCAGCGCGATGCCGGGCAGCTGGATGCTCGCCGACGTGTACGTCGACGGTACGCTCGATGCCGACGTCCTCACCCTCGCGTGGACGCGCGACGGCGTGCTCGCGCTCTTCCCGATTGCCGGCGGACGCTTCCGCGTGCTGGCCGACATCCCGGCGGCGGCCGCCGGGGAGACCGAGCGCGTTCCCAGCCTGGCCGAAGTACAGGCGTTGCTCGACGCCCGGGCGCCCGGACCGCTCAATGCCCGCGATCCGGTGTGGCTTTCGACCTTCCGCATCAGCGAGCGCAAGGTGGCCGACTACGGCCGTGGCCGCGTGTTCCTCGCGGGCGATGCGGCGCACATCCATAGCCCGGCAGGCGGCCAGGGCATGAATACCGGCATGCAGGACGCCTTCAACCTCGCGTGGAAGCTCGCGCTCGTGAGCCGCGGCGTCGCGCAGCCCGCTCTGCTCGCCACCTATTCCCTCGAGCGCAGCCGTGTGGCCGCCGACGTACTGCGCAATGCCGGTCGGATGACCGAAGTGGCCGTCGTGCGCAATCCGATGCTGCAGGAGCTGCGCAATCTGGCCGCCTCCGCGCTCGGCCATCTCGCCGCCTTTCGCCAGCGTCTCGTGAACCAGCTGAGCGAAGTGGACATCGCCTACCCCGAATCGGCGCTCACCCGCCCCGGGGGCGGCGCGCAGGGACCGCGACCGGGCGACCGCGCCCGTGATGCTCCGGTGCACGACGCAGCCGGCGCGCCCACGCGGCTGCACGCGCTCTTGCGCGGCGGCCGCTTCGTGCTGCTGGTATCCGGCGGCACGCCCCCTGCGGTACCGGCGGCGTTGGCGGAGCTCGTGACGGTCGCCACGACGAGCGAGGCGGCGCACTATCCGCCGGGCAACGCCTTCCTGGTGCGTCCCGACGCCTACGTCGCGGCAAGCGCGCCGGCCGCGGGCGCACGCGATCTCGTCGATTTCGCGGGAGCGTTCGCGGCGTAGCAACGCTGCGTCCCATGCCGCGATGAAGAGCTTGCGCGGCAACCTCGTCGTCTTCGCGCTCCTCGCCACGCTGGTGCCCGCCGTGGTCCTGGCGATGATGTCGTTCGTCACCTACCGGGATATCACGCAGCGCAGCGTCGACCAGGAGCTGCGCCTCGTGGCGCACGGTGCCGCGGGCGAGGTCGCCCTGTTCGTGCGCGAGCGTGCGCAGGACCTGCGTACCCTGTCCGCGGCAGCGCTCCTGGTGGAGGCCGCGAGCAGTGGCGAGAGCGGCGCACGCGACCGCGCCGGCGTCTACCTGCGCTCGGTCCATGGCAAGCTCGACGGCTTCCTTGCCTTGACGCTGCTCGACGCCGGGTCTGCGCCTCTGGCGCGAAGCACCGAGGCGCACGACGATGGCGGCGCTGCCGAGCGCGCGCCCGCGTCCACCGGCGCCCTGGCCGTCGGCGCGCCGCGCTACGACGCCGCGCGCGCCGCCGCGATGATCCCGCTCGCGGTGCCGGTGTTCGATGCGGCGGGACGACGGGTGGGGTCGCTCGTGGGGCTGGTCGATCTCGCGCCGGCCGTGGCACGCCTCGCCACGGCCATCGGGGCGGTCCTGCCGGGCGGCGAGTTGCTGCTCGTGGCGAGTGACGGCACGCCCGTGGCCGGCACGCCGCCGCCGCGCGCCCGGTTGGCCTTCCCCACCGACGACTGGCTCGCCCTGCGTGCCGATGCAGGCGTTCCGGCGCGCTACATCACCGCCGACGGCCGCGAGATGCTTGGTGTCGCCGCGCACGCACCGGCCCTTCCCGCGTACGTCGTCGCGCAGCGCGAGCGCGCCGCAGTCCTGCGCGCGTGGACGGAGGTCGCGCGGTGGTTCGCCGTGCTCGTGGTGGCCGTGGCGCTGTTCATGGGCGCGCTCGCGTGGTGGATGGGCCGCGCGATCGTCACGCCGCTCGCCGCCCTCACTGCCGCCGCGGACCGCGTGGCGGCCGGCGACTTCGGTGCCACCGTGGCCGACACCGGGCGCGACGAGGTGGGACGACTCGCCCGCGCCTTCTCTGCCATGACGGCGCGCCTGCGCGCCCTGCATGCAGACGCGCTGGCCGCGCAGGCCGATCTCACCCGCAAGAACGCCGCCTTGCAGCGCCTCGCCACCACCGACAGCCTCACGGGACTTGCCAACCGCAAGGCATTCGACGCGGTCCTCGCGCAGCGCTTTGCGGACTTTGCGCGCACGCGCACCCCTTTCGCGCTCCTGATGGTGAGCGTGGACGAGCTCGATCGCGTGAATGCCGATTTCGGCTATCCGGCCGGCGACGAGCTCCTCGTGGACCTCGCCGCCATGCTGCGGCAGGAGCTGCGCGGCGAGGCCACGATCGCGCGCTTTGCCGGCGAGCGTTTCGTGGCCCTGCTGCCGGGCCTGTCCTTCGACGAGGCGCTTTCACTCGCCGAGCGCATCCGCGTCCGCGCCGATGCTCCCGGCTTTGCGGCACCCCGCGCGGTCACGGTCAGCGTGGGCGTGGCGCAGACGCGCGATGGCGACAGCGCCGCGGAGACGATCGTGTTCCGCGCCGACCACGCGCTGCACGAGGCCCGCCGCAGCGGCGGCAATGTCGTCCGCAGCGCGATGTGACACGCGCACCGCGCGCGTGCGGGCAGCACGCGCGGCGGCATTCGCTCACCGCAGCGCGAGGCGATCGGCCGCCACCCAGCCCTTGGCCCCGCTGGCACTCGCCACGCGCACATAGCCGGCCTCGTAGGCTTGCGCCACGAGGGGCGACGCCGCCTCCACGGTGATCACCACGTGGCCGCTGCCCGGGCGCCGGCGCAACGCGGTCCGAGCCGTGGCCTGCACGGGCACCGCCGCGCGCAGCGGCACGGCCCCCTGGCCCGGCGCGGCGCGTCCGAGCGACGGGAGCGGATCGAGCAGGGCCTGCGCCTGCACGGCACGCTCGACCGCGGCGGCGTAGTCGCCGCGCAGCAGCGCCGCGGTGGCGGCGTCAAGGAACGATTGCGCGAGGATGAAGAGCGCGGGCAGCGGCGCCAGCGGCGCGCGCTCGCGGGCGGCTTCGCGCGCGACCTCGGCCTCGGCGATGGCCGACGCGGCATCAGCCTGCGTGGCGAGTCGGCGCTGTCGCGCCTGTGCCTGCGCGGCGTCGCGCGTGGAGGCCGCAGCCGCTTTCGCCTGCTCGCGATGGCTTGCGCGGAGCTCGCGCAGTTCGGCCTCGCGACTGGCCAGGGTCTGACGCAACCGCGCGATCTCGTCCGTCGCGTCGATGCATGTCATGCACGCCTGCGGAATGAGCGGCGGCGGTGGCTGCGGCAGCGGATCGAGCGCGGGGGGCGTCGCGGCGCACGCGCCGAGCAGGAGCGCGACGGTCGCCCATGCCGCGCACCGCCGCGCGCCGTCCGCCATCCCGTCCGCGCGAGTCGCCATCGTGGGGATTACAGCACGTTTGTTTCTCCGCTCCGCCATCGTTACGATGAGCGGATGGACGGCACCATCGATGCGGACATCACCCAGGCGCGCACGCCCGATCCTGCGTACTACAGGAGCGAGGCCGCCTATGCCTGCACGCGCGATGCCGTGTTCGCGCGCACGTGGCAGTGGCTGGGCGACCTCGCCGACGTCTCGGCGCCGGGCTCGCTCGCGCCGCGCACGCTGCTGTCCGGCCTCCTCGACGAGCCGTTGCTCCTCGCGCGCGACGCGGCCGGCACGCTGCGTTGCCTGTCCAACGTGTGCACGCACCG
>CALFEY010000206.1 GCA_937958295.1 uncultured Pseudomonadota bacterium | reverse complement strand
CGTTAGCTCAGCTGGTAGAGCAGCGGACTCTTAATCCGTTGGTCGTAGGTTCAAATCCTACACGGCCTACCAATTCGAAAGCCCCCGCAGCGATGCAGGGGCTTTTTTTCGGCGCGGGTTAGGTGGGCATCTCCTGGCGCGCTCTTCTGGATCCTCTGCCGGACCTGTCACCGTGGCGTCGGGCTCGCCGCGCTGCCCTTCGGGCGATCCCACGTCCAGAACGCCTCGGGCTGCTCGATGAGAAGGCGCGCCAGAACGCCCTTGTGCACTTCCGAAGCCCCATCCACCAGGCGCGCCTGGCGAGCATAACGGTAGATCCACTCCAAGACCGTGTCCTTCGAGTAGCCGCGCGCGCCGTTCAGCTGGATGGCGGTGTCCACGGCCTTCTGCAGCGAGTCGGCGACGACGATCTTGGCCATCGAAACCTCCTTACGGGCAAAGTCTCCCTGATCCAGCTTGTGCGCCGCTCGCATCGTGAGCAGGCGTCCGATCTCGATCGCAAGGGCGGCCTCCGCAAGCATTCCTTGCACGCTCTCTTTCTCGGCGAGCGGCCGTCCGCCACTTTGGCGCAATGACACATACTCCAGTGCGATGCCGAGACTGCGCTGGGCAAGTCCAAGCCACCGCATGCAGTGAGTAAGTCGTGCGCGGCCGAGGCGGATCTGCGTGACTTTCAGACCGTCACCTACTTCCAGCAAGCGATTCTCGTCCGGGATCTCGAGGCCGTCGAACTCGAGCTCGCCATGGCCGCCATGCTCCTCGGGGCCCATGATGGGGATCCGGCGCAGGACTCGCCATCCCGGGTCGTCGCCATGGAACATGAAGGCCGTCAGCCCTCTGCGCGAATCGTCGGAGGTCCTGGCGATCAAGAGAAAGTGCTTGGCGGCCATCGCGCCCGTGATGAACCACTTCCTGCCGTGCACCACCCACTTATCGCCGCGCCTTCGCGCGGTCGTCGTGATCATCGTTGGATCCGAGCCGCCGCCAGGGTGTGGCTCCGTCATGACGATCGACGAGCGGACGGATCCTGCCACGATGGGAGCCAGCCAGCGTTGTTGCTGAGCCGGAGTGGCGATGCTCGCCAGAACCATCATGTTGCCGTCGTCCGGAGCGGCGCAGTTGAAGCATGCCGGACCGAAGATGGACTCGTTCATCGCCTCGTAGCACGCGGCCATCCCGACGTTGGACATGCCGTGCCCACCCAGATGCTTGGGGACCTGCGGAGCCCATAGTCCCAGTGCCTTCACTTCGAGGCGCAACCTATCGAGGACATCCGATCGAATGTTGTCGTACTCGTCCCAGTTCGACCGATCTGCTTCTACCGGCAGCACGCGCGTTCGCACAAAACTGCGGACACCTTCTCGAAACTCTTCAATCGCCGCCGGCAACTCGAAATCCATGGTTTCCCTCCTCACGTCGTGAACCAGCCTGAGTGCAAGATTTCGCCGCAGATCCGGGCCAGTTCCGCACGGTGGTACCGTCGCAGATCGCCCACCCGCGGCCGACTTTGAGCGACTGAAACAGCTCCCGAGCTACGCCTTCGCCTCCGCGATGATCGCTTCTGCCTTTCGTACCACCGGCTTATCCACCATCCTCCCGTCCACCGCTACTGCAGCCCCGTTCGCGCGCCGTGCGGCGTCGACGACGCGACGTGCCCACTTCACTTCCGCCGGCGTCGGCAAGAAAAGGGCATTCACGGTCGCGACCTGGCGCGGATGAATGCACAGCTTCGCGCCGAAGCCCAGCTTGCGCGCGCGGGTGACATCCGCTTGCAACGCGGCAAGGTCGTCGATCGCGGTGGACACACCATCGACCGGCGGGCCTATGCCAGCGAGCCTCGAGGCGAGCACGATGCCCGATCTAAACACGAGCAGTTCCTCGCCGTCGCCATCGATGCCAACGTCGGCCTGGAAATCGATCGAGCCGAACATGAGTCGCTCGACTCCGGCAACGCCGGCGATGGCGGCTGCGGCCTGGAAACCAGCGGCGGATTCGATCAACGGATACAGCGGCTTGCCGGCGGCGATGCCGGCGATCTGAAGCAGGTCCGGAGGCCGTTCAGCTTTCGGGACCAGCACCCCGGCGACGCCAGCGCGGCTGCACAACGCGAGATCCTCCTCGAACCAGGGCGTGCTCACCGCGTTGATGCGAACCAGCACTCCCTCGCCGCCACCTTCCAGCCATTCGCAGAGGGCCGCACGGGCTCGTTCTTTGGCATCCGGCGCGACCGCGTCCTCGAGGTCCACGATTACGGCATGGGCACCGGTGGCAAGGGCCTTGGGGTATCGCTCGGGACGATCCGCGGGAACGAAGAGGTAGGAACGATGAGGCATAACGCGCAGTTTTCCTATGTGAATAGCCAACCCACTCGCGGTGCCAGCGACAGCCCGCGGACATGTTGGATGGCGGTTCTCATCTCAGCTTCCGAGGCCGCCCCCCGATAGGCGGCCAAGCGAAGCGCCTTGTCCTCCAGCTCTTCCGCAGTGAGTGTATTGCCGGGGTCACCCTTGGGGTGGTCCACCCTTCCTTCGAGCCGCCGGCCGTCGTGAGTCTCCACCGTCACCTTGCCGATCCACCGCCCCGGATAGGCGGCGTCCACCTCGCTATCGAGTTCCATCACCACACGCTCGCGAAAGGCCACCACCCGCGGATCGTGCGAGCTGCGGTCGAATGCTGCGAGTCCCGCGCTTGCTTCAATGGCGATCAAGCCGAGGACCGTCCCCATCGAGAACTTTGCCTGGTGCACCGACACGGGCGCGACGACCGGCCCCAGCACGTCGATGGCGGCTTGATGCACGCGGGCCGTCACGCGTCTCACGTCCTCCGCCACGATGTCATGCTCGCGCAACACCTTCTGCAGGGCGTCCGCGGCGGGGTGTGTGTGGCGACAGGCGGCGTGATACTTGAAGGAGGTCTCCGCCAGCGTCCACCGCACGCCAAGCCCGTCCACGAGACGAGCCGCATCGCTGTCGTTGGACGTGCCGGCCGCGAGTCCCTGTTTGCCCACGAGGATCCGCTTGGCACCGGTGAACTCGTCCTGCGCGAGATAAGCCGAGGTCAGCCCCGCGGCGGCGGCGTGCGCAGTATGCAATTGCTTGGAGTCGGCGCCGTCGACAAGGAACTCCCAGAGACCGGCGGATTGCGTGCCGGCCGACCCGAGGGCGTGCAGCATCTGCTGCGGCGTGAGCCGTAGTACGCGCCCGACGGCGGCGGCGGCGGCGAACGTTCCCGCCGTGCCCGTCGTGTGGAAAATCCGGTAGTGCGAGCGACCAAGGAACTCACCCACCCGGATCCCGACCTCGTAGCCCGCGACGCATGCCGCCAGGAGATCCGCGCCACTCGCGCCTGTGGCCTGTGCCACGGCCAACGCGGGCGGGAAGACCACCGTTGCCGGATGGAACACGGCCCCATTGTGGACGTCGTCCTGCTCTGCGAAGTGCGAGGACGCGGCATTGGCGAGGGCCGCGAGCAGGGGCGACGTGCCGGCCTTGCGAATCAGAATTTCCGATGGGCCCGCTGCCGGCCCCATTGCCTGCGCAAAGCGAACGATCGACTCCACGGGTCGCGCGTCCTTGCCCGCCAAAGCGGATCCGAGCCAATCGATCGCAAGATCCTCGGCGCGTTTTTGAACCGCCAGCGGAACCTGCGCAAGCTGGAGGGTCGCGGCGAAATGTGCCAGGGCTTGCTCGTGCGTCGTCGCCGCGGAGGGGGCTGCGGGGGTGGACATGGTCGCGGCTCGTCGCTTAGAACGAGCGAGGAAGGCCGAGCACGTGCTCGGCCACGTAGGCAAGCACGAGATTCGTCGAGATGGGCGCCACCTGGTAGAGCCGTGTCTCGCGGAATTTGCGCTCGACATCGTACTCGTGCGCGAAACCGAAGCCGCCGTGAAACTGCAGGCACGCATCGGCCGCTTGCCAGGAAGCCTTGGCCGCAAGGTACTTTGCCATGTTGGCCTCGGCGCCGCAGGGCTTGTGGGCATCGAAGAGGGCGCAGGCCTTCCAGCGCATCAGGTTGGCGGCCTCGACCTCGATGTACGACTCGGCGATGGGGAACTGCACGCCCTGGTTCTGACCAATGGGCCGCCCGAACACCACGCGCTCGTTCGCATACTTCGTGATTCGATCGACGAACCAGTAGCCGTCGCCGATACACTCCGCCGCGATCAGCGTGCGCTCGGCGTTGAGACCGTCGAGGATGTAGCGAAAGCCCTGACCCTCCGTTCCGATCAGGTTTTCGGCCGGAATTTCCAGATTGTCGAAGAACAGCTCATTGGTTTCGTGATTGACCATGTTGGCGATCGGCCGCACGGCCAAGCCGTGGCCGATCGCCTTTGCGAGATCCACGATGAAGATGGACATGCCCTCCGACTTCTTCTTCACCTCCGCCAGGGGCGTCGTGCGCGCGAGAAGGATCATGAGGTCGGAGTGCTGGATCCGCGAAATCCACACCTTCTGCCCGTTGACCACGTAGCGGTCTCCCTTGCGGGTGGCCGTGGTCTTGATCTTCGTGGTGTCGGTGCCTGTCGTGGGCTCGGTCACGCCCATCGACTGCAAACGTAGCGCGCCCGTCGCAATCTGCGGCAAGTACTCGCGCTTCTGTTCTTCCGAGCCGTGCCGGAGCAGAGTGCCCATGTTGTACATCTGCCCGTGGCACGCGCCGGCGTTGCCGCCCGAGCGGTTGATCTCCTCCATGATCACCGAGGCCTCGGTAAGGCCGAGCCCGGCTCCGCCGTACTCCTGGGGAATCAGGGCCGCAAGCCAGCCCGCCTTGGTGAGGGCTTCGACGAACGCCTCCGGATAACCGCGGTTGGCGTCGATCTGCCGATGGTACTCGGCCGGAAACTGCGCGCACAGCGCGCGCACCGCATCGCGGATGTCCTGGTAGTCGTCTGCTTCGTGTTTGATCATGGTCGTCGCGTTGATTCGAGGTCAAGCGAGCTCGGCGGTGCCTTCCATCGCCAGCGCACCTTCGTGATTGCGGGCCCATAGCTGATGGCGGTTCGCGCCATCGGCGCGTCCGCACACCGTGAACGGATGGATGTCGAACAAGGGGCTCACGGCGCGGAAGTGGAACGACGTCAAACGCGCCCGGGGATGGTGGCGACGCAGGTTGTCGACCAGCATGGTGGCGATCAAGGGACCGTGGACGATCAATCCCGGATAGCCCTCGACTCTCGTGACGTAGTCGCGGTCGTAGTGGATGCGATGGCCGTTGAACGTGAGCGCCGAGTAGCGGAAGAGCAGCACCGGATCGGGCGCGACCGCCCGCGAGTAGTGCTCGTCCACCGGCGCCGCCACGCCCGCGCGCGCCGGGGTGTTGCCTGCGACCGGCATGTCGCGATAGACGATATCGTGCTCCTCTTTGATCGCTATGCCGCGGGCGTCGGCGTACTCGTGGCGCACGGTGACGAATACGAGCATGCCGCTGCGGCCATCTTTCATCGCAATGTCGGCGATGCGCGAGGTGCGGATCACTTCGTCCCCCACTCGCAGCGGATGCGCGAACGAGAGCCTGCCACCCGCCCACATCCGTCGCGGGAGCGGCACCGGCGGGAGGAACCCTCCTCGCTTCGGATGTCCGTCGGGGCCGATGTCACGGCCTTTCGCGATGGCCGGAAAGTACATCCAGTGCCACAACGGCGGCAGCTCCGTACCGCGCACGACCTCCGCGTCGTCACGATCGAGGGTGGCTGACAGCCCCTCGCACTGCATGCCGGAGATGACGTCGGTGTGTTGCTCGGTGCGACCGACCCAGGCCGTCCAGGGATGGGACGCGCTCATGAATTGTTCTCCTGAACTCAAGCGCGCTCGACGATCGCGGCGATGCCTTGGCCGCCGCCGATGCACATCGTCTCTAGCGCGTAGCGCCCACCCCGGCGCTTCAGCTCATGCAGCATGGTCGTCATGATGCGCACGCCCGTGGCGCCGATCGGGTGTCCGAGCGATATGCCGGACCCGTTGACGTTGAGCCGCTCCGGGTCGTTCCATCCCCATCCCTTCAGAACGGCCAGGACCTGGCAGGCGAACGCCTCGTTCAGCTCCACGAGCGCGAGGTCGTCGAATGACAGCCCCGTGCGCGCGAAAAGCCGCTGCACTGCGGGCACCGGGCCGATGCCCATCGTTGCGGGTTCGCATCCGGCCGCCGACCACCCTACCATGAAGGCCATCGGCGTGAGCCCGAATGCTTCGAGCTTGTCCTCGGCCACGACCAGGCACGCGGCGGCGGCATCGTTCTGCTGCGCTGCATTTGCGGCGGTGACCGTGCCGCCCGCGCTCAGCGTCCTGAGCTTGCTCATGGCTTCGAGACTGGCATCGGCGCGCACGCCCTCGTCGCGATCGAAAATCAACGGCGCTCCCTTGCGTTGCGGCACTTCGAGCGGGATCACCTCGTCACCGAAGCGCCCGGCGGCCCACGCGGCCGTTGCGCGCTGGTGGCTGCGCAAGGCATAAGCATCGGCATCCTCCCGGCTGATCCCATACTCGCGGGCGAGGTTCTCCGCAGTCTCGATCATTCCCGAGATGACGCCGAAGCGCGAGACGGGTTGCGATCGCTCGCGCCCGCGTTCGAGCCGGTCGAACATGCGCACGTTACCCGATCGCGAGCCCCAGCGCATGTCGGTGGTGTAGTACTCGATGTTGCTCATGCTCTCCACGCCGCCAGCGATCACCGCGTCAGCGGCGCCCGTCTCGACCATCATGGCAGCCGTGACGATGGCCTGCAGGCCGCCGCCGCAGCGCCGGTCGAGTTGCATCCCCGGCACTTCTACGGGCAGGCCGGCCTCGAGCGCAGCCCAGCGGCCCACGCACGGCACCTCGCTGTTGGCATACGACTGCGCGAACACCACGTCATCGACGCGCGACGGGTCCACGCCGCTGCGCGCGACGACGGCCTTCACCACGGAGGCAGCGAGAGCTTCCACGGGTACGGGACGCAACGCGCCTCCAAAAGCGCCAACGGCCGTTCGAACGGGACTGACGAGTGCAGCACGACGCTTGCTCATGACGGATTCCTGGAGGATGACGCGCGGAGGATAGGGTGAGCGGTACGCTCGAGTGCGACGCGATCGTCGGGATGTGCGATGTCGATCATCCTTCGAACGCGCTGGGCGATCGATGCCCCGCGAAGATCGGCGACACCGTACTCGGTCACCACGATGCCGGCGTCCGCGCGCGCCACCGTTGTGGGGCCGGAGAGCGCGGCCACGATACGGCCTGCATCGCGAAACCGGGAGGGCATCGCCACGATCGGCAGACCTCCGCGCGAGCGCTGCGCACCGCGCAGGAAGTCCGTCAGACCGCCGAGCGCTCCCACGTAGTGCCCCCCGGCCTCCTCGGCATTGATCTGGCCGGTGAGGTCGACCTCGATGGCGGAGTTCACGGCGGCGAAACGATCGATGCTGCCGAGCACGCCAGCGTCGTGGGTGTAGGAGGTGGGCCGGAAGGAGAACGCGGGATTGCGATGCACGTAGCGATGGATGCGCTCCCCGCCCATCATCGCTCCGGCCACCGACACGCCGCGATCGATCGTCTTGTGCGCGTTGGTGATCGCCCCCCGCTCGGACAAGGCAGCGATCGCGTCACCGATCTGACCGGAGTGAACGCCGAGGTCGCGGCGTCCGTCGAGTTCGTCCAGCACGGCGCTGGGGAGCGTTCCGATGCCGAGCTGCAACGTCGCGCGATCGTCGATCAGGCCGGCCACGCGGCGGGCGACCGTGCGCTCCACCGCGTCCGCCTCGGCGGGAGGCATCGGTTCTAGCTGACGGCAGACGCGCACCGCGATGTCGATGTCCGCTTCTGCGAGCGCGGGCTCGCCGAACGTCCAGGGGCACCGGTCGTTGATCTCGGCCACGACGATACGCGCCTGCGCCATGGCGGCCGCTAGGTACTCGTAGCTCACCCCTAAGCTATAGCGTCCGTGATCGTCGGGGGGGGCCACCTGAACGAGCAATACGTCGATCGGCGTGCTGCCGGACTCGAAGCCTTGCGCGAGCGTAGAGTAGTGCCAGCAGCATGGATCGAGCAGACCTGCCCGCGCAAGCGCGCGGTTGCGGCCGGCGCCGCAGTACGACTTGAAGTCCACGAGGTCTGCGTGCTCGACGGCCACCGTCTCGAACTGGCTGATGCCCACGAATGCGCGGAACCGGCCGATGGCACGCCGCTGCGCCATGAGTGCGCGCGTGAGCGTGAGCGGTTCCGCATTGACCTGCGGCCACGCGACCAGATCGCCGGGGCGCACGATAGAGGCGAAGTCGAGCGCGTGCGCGTCGATCAACCGCATGGGGGAGTCTCGCCGCGCGAAGACGGGGCGTTGCTCATGCGGGCGCGGCCTTGTGGTGCGTGAGCTTCTGCTCCCACGCGAGGTAGGCTTCCATCGCCTTGCGGTCTTTCTGGTATGGCGGATCGACGATGTCCGCCGGATCGTCGACGTCGAGGCCCGTCTCCACCGGCAGCCCAGCCTTCTGCCAGGCCGGGACTCCGCCGTCGAGGGCCCGCACATGTTCATAGCCCATGGCGCGGAGCGTAGCGGCGGCGTACATCGCGTGGATACCGTTGTGACAGGTGACGGCGATGGGCTGCGAGTGCGCGGGGACGACCGCGGCCACTCGCGACTCGAGCCACCCATAGGGTATCCATACGGCCTTAGGGAGATGGCTCCGCGCATGGTTGCGACTCGTGTCGACGTCGATCACGCAGGCATCGGGATGCGCCGTGAGCCACTTCGCGAGCTCGTCGGGTGTCGCCGTACTGGCCGCCGCTCGTGCCTGCTCGAGGCCGAGGGGCGCCGAGCGCGCGCGACCGCGCTCGAGGGGTCGTTGGGCGGCCGCCCAGGCCTCGATGCCGCCGGCAAGCACGTGCACGCGGGCAAAGCCCATCCGTCGCAGCCAGAGCGCGGTGATCCAGGCGCGCGCTTCAGCATCGTCCACTAGCACGATGGGAGCCGCGCGGACGGCGACGAACTCATCGGTGCGCTGGATGGCGAGTCCTCCGGGTAGCGGACGCGCACCGGGCACATGCCCGGTGTCGTATTCCGCTACTTGGCGCACGTCGAACAGGTACAGATTCATCTCGCCCCGCGCGCGACGTTCCACCCAGTCGGCCAGCGCGTCCGGATCGACACGCGTTGCGCCCTCGCCTTCCGCAAGGGCCTGGGCGGTGGCGTGCGCGGCCGCACGACTGGCCTTGCTGGGCACCAGCATGCGCTGCGCAGCGTCTCGCTCGAGCTCGAAGCCTGCCAAGGTCCAGCCCATGGTCCCGTTCTTCAAGGCATGGACCTCCGGCACTCCAAGCTCGCGCAGGGTCTGGCAGGCAATGATGCTGCGGGTGCGCCCCGCGCAATGCACCACCACCGGCATGCGAAGCGACGTGAGGTCCGCGGCCGCGAGGCCCACGTCGACGCCGAAGCCGCCCCACGCGCCAGGAATGCGCGCGGTCCGATACTCGTCCGGGGTGCGGATGTCCACGACGCGATACGGCTTGCCCTCTTGTCCCCAGCGTTCCAGCTCTTCGACGGGAAGCTGCGGCACGCCGCGCTCCTCGAAGACGCGCTCGCCGAAGAGCTTGGACGGCACGTTACTGCCGGTATCGAGCGCGAAGCCCGCCGCGGTCCAGGCCGCGACACCGCCGTCCAGCACGCGCGCGTCGGTATAGCCGAGTCGCTCCAGGGTGGCCGCGGCGAGCTGCGCGCGGCCATGACCGTCGTCGACGAGCACGATCGTGGTACGCCGATCGGTGACGAGCTCGGCGATCCGCAGCTCGATCGACCGCCGGGGCAGGAAAGTACTGCCGGGCACGTGCCCGGCATCGGCCTCGGCCGCCTCGCGCACGTCGAGCAAGGCCCACTCGCTGTTGCCGTGGCGCAGCGACTCGAGCTGTTGGGGAGAGATGGATTTCATTCCGGTGACCTATCGTACGGGTTGAGGGGCCGCGCCCGCCACGTGACGAAACTCGCGGAACACCACGAAGGGAACCGCAGCGATGACCATGCTCACTGCGGCGACGATGAAGCTGGGTTCGTAGGTGCCGGCGCGATCGAACAGCCAGCCGGCGATCCATGCGCCGAACGCGCCCCCGATGCCGCCGGCCGACGCCACGCACCCGAACACCGGACCCGCCATGCGGCCCGAGAACTCACGCGTGGCGAGCGTGGCGATGAGCGGTCCGCGCGTTCCCTGCGACAGCCCAAAGAGCGCGATGAAGCCGCCCAGTACCCACGCGGGAGGGGAGTGCGCGAGCCACACGAGCAAGCCGAGACCTGCCAGCGAAATCGTGAACGTGATGACGCCCGTCGCCGCAAAGCCCACGCGCGTGGCGAGCCACCCCGACAGCACCATTCCGGCGAGCGACAGCATGCCGACCACCCCCATCACGGTGGCGGCGCGTATCGGCTGCAACCCCACGGACACGAGGTACGCAACGCTTTGCACCATCACGATGTACATCGCGATCGACGTGAAGAGAAACACGCTGGCGAGGCCCCAGAAGATGGGACGACGGATGGCCCACGAGACGTCGCGTGCGAGCATGCGGATGGAGGGCGTCGGGGTAGCAGGCGCCTTCGCATGGGCCGCACCGGCAGCGATGCGACGCCACGGGAGCGCGGCGACGAGGACCGTCAATGCGGCCACTCCCAAGCCGAGGTTTCGGTAGGCGGTGCGCCAACCGTAAGAGTCGACCAGATACTGCGCGAGGGGCACGATCAGGAGCGTGCCGAATCCGAGTCCCGTGTAGGCGATGCCTATTGCGGTGGGCAGGCGCAGGGAGAACCATTCCTTGAGCAAGCTCGAGGCGGTCACCATCCCGAGCGTGGCGAGCGCGATGCCGCTTGTCACTCCCACGTATAGATAGACTTCCGGGAGCTGCGTGATGGTGGAAGCGAGGATCAAGCCGGTCGCGAGGCTCGCCAGCCCCGACAGATACAGGATGCGATATCCGAAGCGCGCGAGGAGCAGGCCGGCGAAGGGCGCTGCGGCGGAGAAGACGAGCTGCGCCACGGCATAGACACCGGTGAGATCCTGACGCGTCCAGTGAAACGATTCGCCGAGCGGGACCAGGAACACGGGATAGCTGTCGGACACGCCACGCCCGACCATGTTGAGGGAGAAGCACAGGAACAGCGTGAGGTTCGCTCCGGAAGCAACGGACGCCGAGGCGATGCGATTCATGCGGCGCTAAAGCGTCGCCGTGCCACCGCCATCGACCGCGTGGACCGTGCCGGTCACGAAACCGGAGCGCTCGGACAGCAGATAGGCGACCGCGTTCGCGATGTCTTGGGGCGTGCCGAGCCGCTGCAGGGGAGTGGGTGCATTGGCCGGCCGGCCGCCTGTCTGGCCCTTCTGTGCTAGCGCCTCGTTGGAGCTCGCGATCGTGGTGAGGCGCGGCGTCTCGATCGGCCCGGGCGCCACCGCGTTCGCGCGGACGTTGTCCTTCCCGTAGATGTCGGCGATGCCCTTGGTGAGGAGATTCACCGCGGCGTTGGCCGCGCAGCCGGGAAGGTGCGCCGGCGTGGGCTGCCGCCCGCCGCGCCCCGATACGTTCACGATACGGCCGAAGCGCTGCGCCACCATGGACGGGAGCACCGCGCGCATCGCGCGCACATAGCCCATCACCTTGGCCTGGAGCACCTGATCCCAGTCGTCGTCGGTGAGCTCGAGGAACGCGCCGAATATCGGGAGCGCCGTGGAGTTGACGAGCAGGTCCACTCGACCATGCGCGGCGAGGATCGTCGCCGCGGCGCGGTCCACGTCCTGGCGCGACGTGACGTCGGCCGGAAGCACGACCGCGCGGTCACCCGCGTTGCGCCGGATCTCGCCGGCCACGGCTTCGAGCGTATCGGGCTTGCGGCCAGACAGGTAAGTGGTGGCGCCCTGTGCCGCGAGCGTGCGGGCGATGGCCGCGCCCAACGCGCCGCCAGCGCCCGTGATCCAGGCGATCTTGCCGGAGAATTCCTGCTCCATGGTCGTCGAGGGGACCCGCCCGGCCTAGGGCGTCAGGCGTCCCCCCCGCCTTCCCGCAACCCGGCGAAGTCCTTGCCGAGGAGCTCCTGGATCACGATGATCTTCATGATGTTGATGGTGCCGCCCGTGAAGAGCAGCGCCATCACGTCGCGAAGCCGCCGCTCCACCGGAAGATCCTTGAGATAGCCCGCCGCGCCGTACATCTGCAGGCAGGCCTGGATGCATTCCACGGCGGCGGTCACCGACGACCACTTCGCCATCGTGGCCTGCATCTTGGGGTTCTCGCCGACCACCGACATCCACAGGCCCTTGTACGCCATCAGGCGGCAGGCCTGGATCCTGGTGTAGTGCTCCACGAGCGGGAAGCTGATGCCCTGGTAGATGCCGATCGGACGGCCGTAGACGATCTTGCGCTTGACGAAGGCGATTGTGTCGTCGAGCACCTGCTGCGCCGCGCCGAGCGCGTTAAGCGCCGACAGGCAGCGTGACACACCCCATCGCGCGTACAGGAACTTCTTGCCTTCGCCGGCTCCGCCCAGCACGTCCTTGACGGGCACGCGCACGTCCTTGAAATGCACGATGCCGAGCTGGTGGCCCCGCGCCCCCATTTCCTCCATCTGCTCGCACGACACGCCAGCGGCCGCGGATGGTACCTTGATGAACGTGATACGCGGCGGTCGACCGTCGGACCAGTCCACCCAGGCCGTGACGCCCATGTAGTCGGCGCCCGGCATGAGGCTCACGTGGATTTTCTTGCCATTGATGACGAACTGGTCGCCATCCACTCGCGCCGTCGTCTTGAGGTTCTGCACGTCCGAGCCCGATTCATCCTCGGAGGTGGCAATGGACAGCATGTTTTCGCCCTGGAACACCTTGCGCACGACATCGTCGCCCCAGCCGGGGATGAGGGTGCTCATCGTGTTGTTGACCGAGCAGATCATCGCGCAGCTCGTGTCGACGCGCCCCAGCTCCTCGATGGCGATGCCGAGCGCGATGTAGTCGCGTCCATGCCCGCCGAGCTCGGGCCGCCCGGTGATCCCCAATAGCCCGGCGTCACCCATCTTCTTGTAGATGTTGTTGGTTGGCAGCTGCTCCACGACGTCCCACTCCCGCACATGGGGCGCGATCTCGCGCTGGGCAAACTCGCGCACGTGCGCACGAAACGCTTCGTGCTCCTCGCTGAAGGAGAAATCAAGGGACATAGGGAAGGACGCGAACGTCAGTTGTACAGGTTGTCCGGACATCTTAGTCGACGCTCGTCTGGGGTGTCAAGGCAAGCGACGCGGTAATTGCGCCAGTGGTCCGGATAACCGACTTAAGTCAGGACAAGTTGTTATGATGGGCCCGCCGATGTTTCGCTGCGGGTCCAACTCTTGAGATTACTGAGCAAGCGCGCGATCGTGACAGGTGCGGCCGCCGGTCTGGGTCAGGCAATCGTGCGCACACTCGCACGCGAAGGTGCGAGTGTGGGCTGCCTCGACCTCGATGGCGCCGGCGCGAGCGCCGTGGCCGATGCCCTCGGAGTGGGCGGCACCACGGCGTTCGCCGTCACGGCCGACGTCGCATCGACGGCTGCGATGCGGGAGGCAATCGACCGTTGCTTGGTCGAGCTCGGCGGTCTCGATATCCTCGTCAATGCCGCCGGGATCGCGCCGCCGCCCTCGAAGGTGGTCAATGCCGCGGGCGCGGACATCGAGCGCACGCTCGCCGTTAACGTGCGCGGCGTGGCCAATGCCTGCGCGGCGGCCGCGTCGGCGCTCGCCGCGAACGGAGGCGTGATCGTCAACGTCGCATCGATCGCCGCGCTGCGCCCGCGCCCAGGCATGGGCTGGTATGCGGCGAGCAAGGCCGCGGTGCTCTCGCTCACGCAAACCCTCGCGCTCGAGCTCGCGCCGCAGCATATACGCGTCAACGCGATCGCGCCGGCGGCCAGCCACACGGCGATGCTCGAGGGGTTGCTGGGGGGCGTGACGCCGGCCAAGCTCGACGCCCTTCGCGCCACCATACCGCTCGGCCGGCTGGCCACGCCCCAGGACGTCGCCGAAGCCGTGGCGTTCCTCGCCTCCGATGCCGCCGCGTTCCTCACCGGTGTCGTGCTTCCCATCGATGGTGGACGCGCGATCGCCTGACTGAATCAGACCTTTCAAGGACCCCCATGGACCTGCAGCACTTCCGTATCGAAGTCGGCGATGACCGGGTCGCGCTCGTGACCTTCGACCGGGCGCCCGTGAACGCGCAGGACACGCGTGTCCGCGAGGAGACGACCTGGGTGTTCGACACCCTCTCGGACCGAGACGATGTGGGCGCGGTGATCCTCACCGGCGCGGGCAAGCTGTTCAGCGCGGGCGCCGACCTGAAGGAGCGCATCGGCCTCGTGCGCGAGCCGGGCGATTACCGCCGCCACAACCGGCTGACCCGGGAAGGGTTCTACGCGATCACCGAGTGCGCCAAGCCGGTAGTCGCCGCGATCAACGGCGGCGCGCTCGGCGCCGGATGCGCCATGGCGCTCGCCTGCGACATCCTGGTCGCGGGCGAGGACGCCTATCTCGCCATGCCGGAGATCGACGTGGGCCTGGCCGGCGGCGCGCGCTTCCTGCAACGCTACTTCCCTCGCTCCACGCTGCGCGCCATGTACCTCACCGGTGCCCGGGTCCCGGCTGCCGAGTTGCTTCGTCTCAATGTCGTCCACCGCGTGGTGCCGCGCGCGGCCTTGCTCGACGAGGCCCGCACGATTGCGCGGACGATCGCCGCGAAGAGTCCCGTGGCGGTCCGCCTGGCGAAGGAAACGATGAACTCCCTCGAGGGCATGAGCGTGCGGGACGGCTATCGCTTCGAGCAGGACGTGACAGTGCGCCTGTCCTTCACGGAGGACGCCCGCGAGGCCCAGCGCGCCTTCATAGAAAAGAGAACCCCGGCGTTCAAGGGACGCTGAACCGGCGTCGGAGCGGTTTGACACCGGGCGACAGTGCCGGCTACGATGTACGGACAACCGGATTTAGTCCCGGTTTTTCCCTTCCCCGGAGTCTCATGGACTTTTCCCTCACTTCCCGGCAACAGGCCGTCTACGACCAGGTGGACGCTCTGGGCAAGGATCGCTTTGCCAAGCGCGCACACGAGCTGGACGTCGCCGCGGTCACGCCGTTGCAGAACATGCGTGACTTCTTCGACGGCGGTCTGATGGGCCTGACTGTGTCGCGCGATCTCGGCGGCATGGGCAGCGGCGTGATGGGCGAAGACCCGCTGCTATACATCCTCGCCGTCGAGCAGACGGCCCGCTACTGCCTGTCCACCTCGCACTGCCTGCACATCCATTGCCACGGCGCGCACTTGGTCGACCAGGTCGGCAACCCGGAGCAGCGCAAGCGGATCCTCTCGGATGTCGTGGCGCGCGGGACGATGCTCAACGGCACGGGCAGCGAGCCCGGCCGCACGGCTCGTGGGCTGTACAACCTCGTGACGGTCGCCGACCGGGTGGACGGCGGCTATGTCGTCAATGGCAAGAAGAACTACGCTTCGCTGGGTGACGCCGTCGATTACAACATCCTGTTCGCCAACCTGCGTGACACCGCGGCGCCGGATGGGCTCATGGTGTTCATGGTGCCGAAAAATGCTCCCGGCCTGACTATCGAGGAGGACTCCTGGAATCCCATGGGCATGCGGGCGGCGGTAAGCCCCACGCTGCTTCTGGACAACTGTCGCGTCGACGACGCTAATGTCCTCGGGGCCCCGGGCTTCTTCCCGCGCGATCGCTGGCAGTCCCGCTCGCACTTGTCCTTCGCCGCCCAATACCTGGGCGCCGCAGAGGGGATCTTCGACTTTCTCAAGGAGTACCTGCCCAAACGGGGCACGGCCGGCGACAGCTACGCGCAGTTGCGCATGGGTGAGATCCGGATCGGCATCGATTCCGTGCGTTGGCTGGTGTATCGCGCGGCGTGGCTTTGGCAGCGAAAAGACATAGGCGAGGCGGAGCTCTTCTCGCTCGTGGCGAAGCACCGCGCGATCGAGAACGCCGTGATGGTTATGGACAAGGCTGCCCAGATCGCAGGGTCGAGCGCCTTCTGGGCCGACTCCCCGCTCGCCCGCTATGTGCGGGATCTCCGCGTGCAGACCCTGCACGAGAACGTCGACAAGACTGCGGTCACGCTGGGCAAGCTGCACCTCGGCCAGACCTTCGACACCACGTCGCGACTCTGATCGTTGGAGGACCACGCATGCTCCTCCCCGAGTGCTTCGACCCGTCGCAAGGCAACGATCCGTCCCGACGCTACTGGAATCCCGAGCGCGAAACGATGCCGATGGAGCGCATCCGCGAGATCCAGCTCGAGAAACTGAAGACGCAGGTCCGCTACCTCGCGGACAACTCCGAGCTGTATCGCCGCAAGTTCCGGGCTGCGGGCTTCCAGCCCGGAGACCTCACGTCGATCGAGGACCTCGCGCACCTCCCGGCCACCACCAAGGACGAGCTCCGCAACAGTCAGGAGGAAGCCCCGCCATTCGGTCTGCACCAGGCTGCGCCGATGGAGCGGATCGTGCGCACCACGGCCACCTCGGGGACCTCCGGCAAGCCTGTCTATCAGGGATACACGCGAAACGATGTACTGCGCCGGAGCGAGAGCATCTGTCGCGGCTTCTGGGGGGCAGGGATTCGTCCCGGAGACCGCATGGTCAACGGCTTCGCCCTGTCGATGTTCTCCGCCGGCCTGCCTTTCTGCGTTGGCATCGAGCAACTCGGCGCGGTGAGCATTGCGGCAGGCGCCGAGCGCAAGGCAGAGGGAGTGCTGAAGATCATTCGCGACATGCGGGCAACCGCCCTGACGCTCACGCCGTCGTTTGCGAGCTACCTCGTGGAGAAGTCACCGGAAGTATTGGGCGTGCCGGCCAACGCCCTAGGCGTACGCGTCATCGTGGGCGGGGGGGAGTCCGGCTTCGAGAATCCGGCCTTCCGGCGGGCGATGGCCGAAGCGTGGGGAACCGACCACCTCTTCGACTGGGCATCCGCATCCGATGCGCATCCCAACGTGTTCTGCGAATGCGAGCACCGGCAGGGGAAGCATCATCTGACTCCGGATCTCGTGCTGGTGGAGCTGGTCGACCCGGCCACGGGCACCATCAAGCCACTCGTCGATGGCGCCGAAGGCGAGTACATCTTCACGCATCTCGATCGCGAGGCTTGTCCACTCCTCCGCTACCGCACCGGCGATGTGCTGCGCGTCCGCACCACGCCCTGTTCCTGCGGGCGGACCGGCTTTCGCATGGAGATCGTGGGTCGTTCCGACGACATGCTTATCGTGCGGGGCGTGAACGTGTATCCCGCCGCGATCGTGGCCATCGTGGGCAGGTACATGCCGCGCGTATCGGGCAAGGCGCAGGTCGTGCTCGGCGCGCCGGGCCCGAAGGTGGAGCCGCCGATGCGCGTGCGCGTGGAGTGCGGGGAGGGTGTCGCGCCGTCGGCCGAGCTCGCCGCCGCCGTCGAGTCCGGCATCCGCGCGGAGCTCTCGTTTTCGGCACGTGTGGAGCTGGTGACCTTCGGGGAATTTGCTCGTACCGCGACCAAGACCCGGCTCGTGAGCCTGGAACCTCAATAGCACTTGGCGACGGGAGGCACCATGACCGTGCAGCGCCTGATGTGCGCGATCGCCGCAATGACGCTCGGCCTCGCGGCGTGCATTCCTCACGTGGCCGCGCAAGCCTATCCCTCCCGCGCGATCAGGATGATCATTCCCTTCCCCACCGGGGGCACCACCGACATCGCGGGAAGACTGATCGGGCTGAAGCTCGCCGAGCGCCTCGGCGTGCCGGTGATCGTGGAGAACAAGCCTGGTGCCGGCGGCACCACCGGGACGGAGCTCGTGGCGAGAGCTGCTCCAGACGGTCACACGATCGTGCTCGCCAACTCCGGCGCGCTGTCGATCGCGCCTTCGCTGTATCCGAAGCTCGGCTACGACCCCGGCAAGGATTTCGCGCCGATCACCATGATCGCGGATACCACGCTCGCGTTCGTAGTGCATCCCACCATCCCGGCCCGATCGCTGCGCGAGCTCGCGGCGCTCGCCAAGGCACGCGACAACCGTCCCATGACCGTGGCCATCGCCGCCGTGGGTAGTATTGCCCACCTTATGGTCGAGCAGTTCAAGCTCGAGGCCGGGATCAGTTTGGCGAACGTCCCGTACAAGGGCGGCGGCCAGGCGTTGATCGATCTGGTGGCCGGCACGATCGACATCAACGTCGACAACGTCCCGGCACTGATCGGCTATATCAAGGGCGGCCGCATGCGCGCCGTGGCCGTATCCAGCACGCAGCGCAGCGACCAGCTTCCGGACGTCCCCACCGTGGTCGAGGAAGGCTTCCCGAGTCTGGTGGCAAGCCCCTGGTTCGCGATGCTAGCCCCGGCGACGACGCCCCCGCACATCATCGATCGCCTGAATCGCGAGCTTGTCGCGATCATGCAATCGTCAGACATGAAGCAACGCCTGGCTAACGCTGGCGCGAACTCGCTGTGGAGCACGCCCGACGAAGCGGGTAGGTTCATCCGGGACGAGACTGTTCGTTGGGCACGGGTGATCAAGGAGTCTGGCGCCAAGCTCGAGTAGCGGTCGCCCCAAAGGAGAGATCTTGAACGATGACAACATCCCGCTGATCCTCGGTGTCGGAGGAACGCCCCGACCCGGCTCCACGACCGAGCGCGCGCTTGCCGTCGCGCTGCGCGCCGCGGCGCTGGAGGGCGCGGAAACCGTGCTCCTCGCTGGCCAGGATCTGATGCTGCCCATGTACACGCCCAATGCCGACGAGCGCACGGAGTCCGGACGCAGGGTCGTCGACCTCTATCGGCGATGCTCGGGGCTCATAGTCGCTTCGCCCGCGTATCACGGCTCGATGTCGGGCCTTATCAAGAATGCACTCGACTACGCCGAGGATCTGCGCCAGGACGGGCGACCCTACTTCGACGGCATCGCGGTGGGTTGCATCGCCTGCGCCGGTGGCTGGCAGGCAGCGGTGCAGACGATGACGGCGCTGCGGGCCGTCGCGCACGCGCTACGCGGTTGGCCTACGCCATTGGGCGCCGCGCTGAACTCCTCGATTCCGCTGTTCTCACCCGACGGCGAGTGCGTGGATCTGTCGAGCAAGTTCCAGCTTGAGACCGTGGGACGTCAGGTCGTGCAGTTCGCGCGGATGCGCAAGCGAGGCGGGGTCGAGGCGACCGCCGTTATGCCCGGCTGAACGCAGCGCGCCCTCAAGCACCTCCGCACAAGGAATGCCATGATCGTTCGAATCTACTGGGGCCGCATCGTCCCAGGTTCCCTCCCCGACATCGAGCGCGTGTACCACGACTACGACGTGTCGAGCGTGCCGGGCCTGCGCGCGCGGTTCGTGTCGCAGGACCTCAACGATCCCGACAGCATGTACGTGATCACGATCTGGACGGACCTCGCGAGCGTCGAGCAATGGGTGGCTTCCGATGCCTACCGCGAGCGCATCACGAAGCCACTTCGGCCCTTTATTGTGGGCGCCCACTCACTCTCGCTCTCGGCCGTGCGGGTGGAGGACCTCGCGGGCCTCATCACGCGCGCCGTCGCGCCGTAGCGGACGGCGCGCGCCGATATCACTCGAGCTTGGCGCCGGAAGCCTTCACGACCTTTGCCCACTTCACGTTCTCGGATACGATGAATTCGGAGAACGCCTGCGGGCTGCTGCCGATGGGGTCGAGCCCGAGGTCACCCAGGCGCTTCGTCATTTCGGGACTCTTCAGGATCTTCACGATCTCCGCGTTGAGCTTCGCCACGATCTCCGGTGGCGTCCCCGCGGGGGCGAGAACCCCATGCCACGCCGCCGCTTCGATACCTGGCACTCCTGCCTCGGCGAGCGTGGGTACGTCCGGCAGCAGCGGCGTCCGCTTGGCACTCGTCACGGCGAGCGCCCTCAGCTTGCCGGCCTTGATGTGAGGTAGGGAGGAGGGGATGTTGTCGATGCCGAAGTCCACCTGCCCAGAGAGCAGGTCCACCACCATCGGCGCGCTCCCCTTGTAAGGAACATTGATCCAGTCCACCTTGGACTGGAGTTTGAGCTGCTCGGTGACGAGGTGATGCATCGCACCGACGCCCGCGAGTCCCGCGCTGACCTTGCCGTTGCGTGCCTTCGCCCATGCGAGGAACTCCTGCACGTTCTTCGCCGGAACACTGGGATTGACGCTCATCACGAGCGCGCCTTGGGCGGCAAGCGTGATCGGGGCGTAGTCCTTCAGGGGATCGTAGGGGAGCTTGTCGTACATGCTGATGCTGACGGCGAGCGCGGCGGAGTTGCCGAGCAGCAACGTATAGCCATCCGGCGGGGCCTTCGCCACGAGGTCGTGGCCGATCTGCCCGTTTGCCCCCGCCTTGTTCTCGACGACAACGGGCACGCCGAGCGCTTCCCCCAGGCCTTGCGAAACGAGCCGGGCGACGATGTCGGTTGCTCCGCCCGGCGGATAGGGCGCGATCATCCTGATCGGCTTGTTGGGGTAGGTCTGGGCAGCGGCGGGGACGATGGGCAGCAGCGCGGCCAACGCGATTGCGGCAACGGTGAGGTATCTCAAGCGGGCTCTCCTTGGCAGAAGCGAACAGTGACGAGAAGCGGCCGAGGCAGGCCGTGGTGATGTCATCCGGCAGTCCAGCCGCCGTCGACGGGTAACGTGACGCCGGTGATGGCCGACGCCGCGTCGCTTGCAAGAAAGTGGATGGCCGCCGCGACCTCTTCCGGCTCGACGAGGCGACCGATCACCTGCCGTTCCAAGATGCGCGCGCGTGCCTGGTCTTGCGCGAAGGCCTTGCGCACCCACGGCGTCGCGACGTAGCCGGGCGCAACCGCGTTCACGCGGATGCCGCGATCGGCCCACTCGCAGGCGAGGGCGCGGGTCCAGGCAACGAGGGCCCCTTGGCTCGCGTGATACGCCCCATTCGGTCCCAGGCCGCGACCCGAGAGCGCCGCCACCGAGGCGACGTTCACGATCGCGCCGCGGCCGGCCGCGAGCATCCGCCGACCTGCCTCACGCGCGCAAACGAACGCACCCGTGGCGTTGACGGCAAGAATCCGATCCCAGTCTTCGAGCGAAAGGGCCTCCGACGGCCCGCGCCCGGCGATGCCGGCATTGTTGACGAGCACGTCGAGGCGTCCGTGGCGCGCCTGGACAGCATCGACTGACGTGGCGACGCTCACTTCGTCGGTCACGTCGAATGTCCGGCTCTCTGCGCGGCAGCCCTCGTCGCCGAGAGCCTGCGCGACCCGCTCCGCTGCATCACCGTCGATATCGGCGATCACCACGACTGCGCCGGCATGCGCC
>CALFEY010000205.1 GCA_937958295.1 uncultured Pseudomonadota bacterium | reverse complement strand
TGGCCACCCGCGGCGTTCGCGTCACCAATCTCAAGCTCGACCCGTACATCAACGTCGACCCGGGGACGATGTCGCCATTTCAGCACGGCGAGGTCTTCGTCACCGACGACGGCGCGGAGACCGACCTCGACCTCGGCCACTACGAACGCTTCACCGATGTGCGCATGGGTAAGCGCAACAACTTCACCACGGGCCAGATCTACGAGTCCGTAATCCGCAAGGAGCGGCGCGGCGACTATCTTGGCGGCACTGTGCAGGTCATCCCGCACATTACCGACGAGATCAAGAGTTGGATCCTCGCGGGTGCCGGCGATGCCGAGGTTGCGCTGGTGGAAGTGGGCGGCACGGTGGGCGACATCGAGTCGCTGCCGTTCCTAGAGGCCATCCGCCAGCTCGGGATCACGCTCGGTCGCGACAACGTCTGCTACATCCATCTCACGCTCGTGCCGTACATTCCCTCGGCCGGGGAGATGAAGACCAAGCCTACCCAGCACTCCGTGAAGGAGCTGCGCGAGATCGGCATCCAGCCCGACGTCGTGCTCTGCCGCGCCGACCGGCCCGTGTCAGATGGCGACCGCCGCAAGATCGCGCTCTTCACCAACGTCGCGCCCGAGGCCGTGATCCCGGCGCTCGACGCGAGCTCCATCTACAAGATCCCGGCCATGCTCCACGCCGAGGGCCTGGACGTGATCGTGTGCAAGAAGCTCGCCATCGATCCGCCGCCCGCCGACCTCACGGTGTGGACGAAGATCGTCGATGCCCTGGAGAACCCGGCCGAGGAGATCGATATCGCCATGGTCGGCAAATACGTCGACCTCACCGAATCGTACAAATCGCTGTCCGAGGCGCTGATCCACGCCGGCATCCACACGAACTCCAAGGTCAACATCCACTATATCGACTCCGAGGAGATCGAGCGCGACGGGGTCGAATCGTTGCGCGTGATGGATGCCATCCTCGTGCCCGGCGGCTTCGGCAAGCGGGGGATCGAAGGCAAGATCGCCGCCGTGCGCCTGGCGCGCGAGGCGGGCATTCCCTACCTCGGCATCTGCCTCGGCATGCAGGTGGCCATGATCGAATATGCCCGGCACAAGGCCGGCCTCGCCGGGGCCAACAGCACTGAGTTCGACACGGGAACGCCGCACCCGGTGGTGGCGCTCATCACCGAGTGGCAGAACCGCGATGGCTCCATCGAGAAGCGCAGCGAGACCTCCGACCTCGGCGGCACCATGCGCCTGGGGGCGCAGCCGTGCGTCGTCGCGCCGGATTCGCTTGCCCACCGCATCTATGGCGCCACCACCGTGGCGGAGCGGCACCGGCATCGCTACGAGGTCAACAACCACTATCTGCCGCGGCTCGAGGCGGCCGGCATGGTGGTGGGTGCGCATGCCCACAGCGAGCTCGCCGGCGACCTTGTGGAGATGATCGAGCTGCCCCAGCATCCCTGGTTCTTCGGCTGCCAGTTCCATCCGGAGTTCACGTCCAATCCGCGCCGCGGCCATCCGCTCTTCGTGAGCTTCGTAAAGGCGGCGCTCGAGCATCGCAAGCGCAGCCGGGGCGACGCCGTCACGGCGGTGGCCGAGCTCGTCGCCTCGATCTAGGCGACCGCGCCGCCGACCCTCATTCCCTTTCTGCAGGAGATTCGATGTTCGTTCATCTCGTTCTCATCAAGCTCAAGACGGGCATCACCAGGGCCGACCCGCGGGTGCCCGCGTGGGAAGCGAAGTTCAAGGGCTTGAAGGACAAGTGCCCGGGCATCGTGCGCTTCGAGTTCGGATACAACGTCACCGATCGTCCCGTGGCCTACGACATCGGCGTCAACATGGCCTTCGACACCCGCGAGAACCTCGTGGCCTACGGTCCGCATCCCGCCCACCAGGAGGTGGTCGTCGCGCTGCGCGAAATCGCCGATTGGGTCATTTGCGACTACGAGGCGACGGCATGAGCGCGATCGTCGACGTCATCGCTCGCGAGATCCTCGACTCGCGCGGCAATCCGACCATCGAAGCCGACGTCGTGCTCGAGTCGGGCATCTCCGGCCGGGCAGCCGTGCCCTCGGGGGCGTCCACGGGCTCCAAAGAGGCGGTGGAGCTGCGCGACGGCGATCCTGCCCGCTACCTCGGCAAGGGCGTGATGCGCGCCGTGGAGAACGTCAACACCGAGATCTGCGAGGCCATCCTCGGGCTCGATGCGAGCGAGCAGAGCTTCATCGACAAGACGCTCATCGAGCTCGACGGCACCGACAACAAGGGCCGTCTCGGTGCCAATGCCATCCTCGCCGTATCGTGCGCGGTGGCCAAGGCCGGCGCGGAAGAGGCGTCGCTGCCGCTGTACCGCTACTTGGGCGGCGCCGGCCAGATGCAGCTTCCCGTGCCGATGATGAACGTGATCAACGGCGGCGCGCACGCCAACAACGCCATCGATCTCCAGGAGTTCATGCTGGTGCCGATCGGTGCGCCCACCTTCCGCGAGGCCGTGCGCTATGGCGCCGAAGTCTTCCATACGCTGAAGAAGATGATCGATGCCAAGGGCTGGCCCACCACCGTGGGCGACGAGGGCGGCTTCGCCCCCGACCTGCCGAGCAACGAGGCCGCGCTGCAGCTGCTCGTCGATGCCATCGACAAGGCCGGCTACACCCCGGGGACCGACATCGCGCTCGCGTGCGACTGCGCGGCCACCGAGTTCTTCAAGGACGGCCGCTATGCCCTCGAGTCGGAGAACCGCGCGCTCAGCGCCGAGGAGTTCGCCGACATGCTGGCCGCGTGGTGCGACAAGTACCCGATCATCAGCATCGAGGACGGCATGGCCGAGGACGACTGGGCGGGGTGGAAGCTTCTCACCGATCGCCTGGGCAAGAACGTCCAGATCGTGGGCGACGACCTCTTCGTCAC
>CALFEY010000204.1 GCA_937958295.1 uncultured Pseudomonadota bacterium | reverse complement strand
CGCCGCCGGCTACTCGACGGGGGGCGCGCAGGTGTTCGCCGGAGTGCGCTTCCTGCCGTGATAAAGCTCGCTGTCGTCCTCACGCTCTTCGTCGTGGCCGGCAGCGCGCCGGCCACGACGGTCGTGCGCGCCGTGGATGATGCCGGCACGAAGATCGAGCTCGCGCGCCCGGCCACGCGCATCGTGAGCCTCGCCCCGCACGCCACGGAGATGCTCTTCGCGGCAGGCGCCGGCGCGGCAGTGGTGGCCGTGGCCGCGCATAGCGACCATCCGCCGGCTGCGCGATCCCTGCCGCGGGTGGCCGACGCCGCCATGATCGATCTGGAGAATGTCGTGGCGCTGCGGCCCGATCTCGTGGTCGCCTGGCCCTATACCGCGCCCAACCAGCTCGCGGCGCTGCGCGCCCTCAAGATTCCAGTCTTCTTCTCGCATCCCCGCACCATGGCGAGCATCGCCGCCGACGTCGAGAAGCTCGGCACGCTCGCCGGAACGCCCGTGCCCGCAAGGCAGGCGGCCGAGGCCCTGCGCTCGCGGATCGCGGCACTGAGGCGCGACTACGCGACGCCGGCGCCGCTGTCGGTGTTTTACGAGATTTGGAACCGGCCGCTGTACACGATCGGCGGCGACCATCTCATCTCGGAGGCCATTGCCGTGTGCGGGGGGCGGAACATCTTCGCCGGGCTCAAGCTGCCGGCGCCGGAGGTGAACCTCGAGGCGGTGATCGCGGCGGCACCACAGGTGATTGTGGGCGCCGACGATGCCGGTGCCCGTCCCGTGTGGCTGTCCGAGTGGTCGCGCTGGCCGGACCTGCCGGCGGTGCGCGACGGCAATGTGATCGTCGCCAACGGCGACCTGTTGCATCGGCCCGGTCCGCGCTTCGTGGAAGGGGTGGCGGAGCTCTGCGCGTCGCTCGCGCAGGCGAGGGCGCGCGCGCGCCGCTGACTATAATCGGCGTTTGCGCCACGCCCGGCGCCCGCAAAGGCGCGATGAACAAGGCCTTCACCCGCGAGAGCGACAGCGACGATGACGACGACGCCCCCGAGGGCGCGCCGCTGCTGCCCGCCGGCACCCGCAACTACATGACGCCCGGCGGCTTCGCTCGCATGAAGCGAGAGCTCGACACGCTCGTGGGCGTGGAGCGGCCGGCGCTGGTGTCCACCATTTCGTGGGCGGCAGGCAACGGCGATCGCTCGGAGAACGGCGACTACATCTACGGCAAGAAGCGGCTGCGCGAGGTGGACCGGCGGATCCGCTTCCTCGTGCGGCGCCTGGACCGCGCGGAGGTCGTGGACCCGGCCGCGCGCGCGGAGGCCGACGACGCCGACCGTGTGTTCTTCGGCGCCACGGTGGACATCGTGAACGGACGCGGCGAGCCTCGGACGGTGAGCATCGTGGGGATCGACGAGATCGACACGCCGCGTGGCTACATCAGTTGGGTGTCGCCGATGGCGCGGGCGCTCCTGAAGGCCCGCGAGGGGGACACCGTCACACTGCACACGCCAGGGGGAACCGAGGAGCTCACGGTGGAAACCGTGCGCTACGAGCCGCTCGCCACCGACGCGGCGTAAGCTCCTTTGGGGGCGACCGGCGGTCCCCCTCGTTGTTGACGGCTGCCACGCCCGACGCCAATATTGCCGGCTCACGCGAAGTTACCGCATGGAAAACGATCTCCAGCTCCTCGAACAGAAGCTCGCCTCGCTCCTCGCGCACACGCGCGCGCTGCGGGCGGCGAACGAATCATTGCGGCGCGACCTCGCCACGGCCACCGAGCGCAACCGCGAGATGAACGTCAAGGTGCAGCAGGCAGGCGCCCGCCTCGACGCGCTCATCGCGCGCATCCCGGTCGAGTGATGAGCGCCCCCGACCGCACCGTCACGCTCGATATCCACCTGCTCGGCCGCGACTACAAGGTCGCCTGTCGGGAGGAGGAGCGCGCCGATCTCCTCGAGGCCGTCACGTTCCTCGACCAGCGCATGCGCGAAATTCGCGGCGCGAGCAAGACCGCCGGCATCGATCGCATCGCGGTGATGGCTGCGCTCAACATTGCCAACGAGCTCCTGCGCGAGCGTCGCGCGCCCCGCGCGCCGGAAGCCGGTGCGCCCGCTGCCGACGGCACGGAGGTGCAGCGGCGGATCCAGTCGATGCACACCGCCATCGAGCAAGCCCTCGCCGGGCAGGAGAAGCTCTTCTGATCCGTCCGCAGGCGGGACCGTTCGCGCTTTTCTGCTATCGTGGGGCTTGTGCGGTCGTTGCAAAGCGCCTCGGATGGCCGCAGATCAGGAGCACACCCTAAGCTCCCAGGCTTGCGCGAGCGATCCACGATCAATGTCCCCTGGGGTGTTCGAGCTGGTCAGATATTCTTTGAACCAATGCTCTCGTAGCGAGGTTGCCGAGCCTCTAGCGAGCCGGTGTGCGCTCCCCATGCGGAAGTGCCTTAAGGCTCCGGCAGGCGACCATTCTTGAACCCAGGTTCAAGATGACGGCCGGCACGGCACATCCGGGGGACACCCTTTCGCAGTTGTAGTCCACGGTTCCCGATGGCGAAACCTGCCCTCGGGGGCATCGGCGGCAATCCTGCCGTCGCCCCGGCGACGACCGGGCGCGGCGTGCCTGCAACACTCCTGTCATCTTTCTGCGTCGCGCGGGCCTTTATCATTGCCCGCGCCTCCCCGATTGGCGAATATGAAGGGCATTCGTACCAATGCGCGGGGGCTTACGGGAAAGCCGCGGTTCCGTGCCAGGATGGGGGCTTGTGACGTACTGTATTGGCGTAAACCTGGACGACGGCATGATCTTCGCCTCGGATTCGAGGACCAACGCCGGCCTCGACAACATTGCCAGGTTCTGCAAGATGACGGTTTTCGAGCGCAAGGGGGACCGCGTGGTCGTCTTGTTGAGCTCGGGCAATCTTGCGGTCACGCAGGCCATCGTGAGCCTGTTGCGGCAGCGTGCGGCGGACGGCGAGGGGCAGACCCTGTGGAATGCCCGCACCATGTTCGACGTGACCAACGTCGTGTCCGACGCCATGCGCGAGATCGAGCGCCGCGACGGTCCGTCGCTGCAAGCGAGCGACATCGGCTTCAACTGCTCGTTCATCGTGGGGGGTCAGGTGCGAGGCGAGGCCCCGCGCCTGTTCCGGCTCTATGCCGAGGGCAATTTCATCGAGTCGGGCGACCACACGCCCTACATCCAGACGGGCGAAACGAAGTACGGCAAGCCGATCATCGACCGGGTGATCTCCACCAGCACGAGCCTGCACGACGCGGCGAAGTGCGTATTGGTGTCGTTCGACTCCACGATGCGCAGCAACGTGTCCGTGGGCATGCCCATCGACCTCCTCTGCTACAAGCGCGACAGCTTCGAGGTGGCGATGCGGCGCCGCTTCGAAGACGGCGACACCTACTTCACGAGCCTGCACAAGAGCTGGAGCGAAGGCACCAGGCGCGTGTTCCGGGAGCTGCCCGAGCTTTCGTGGTAGCGCGCGCAGCCGCGGCGGCGCGTCGCGGGCGCGACTTCCTCCTCGTTACCTGCGAGCACGGCGGCAACCGCATTCCGCGCGAGCTCGCGGTGCATTTCCGCGGCCGCCAGCGCCTTCTGGCCACCCATCGTGGCTATGACGCCGGAGCGCTCGCGATGGCCCGCGACCTGGCACGCGCCTTCGATGCGCCGCTCGTGGCATCCACCGTGAGCCGCCTCGTGGTGGACCTCAACCGCTCGCTGCACAATCCGCGCGCCTGGTCCGCTTGCACGGCGGCGCTTCCCGCGCCTGAGCGGGATCGCATCGTCCGCACCTACTACGCGCCCCACTGGCGCCGCGTGGAGGGGCTCGTTGCGGCGGCCGCGGCCTCCGGGCAACGCGTGGTGCACGTGGCCTCGCACAGCTTCACGCCCGTGCTCGACGGCGTGCGGCGCACGGCGGACGTGGGACTGCTCTACGATCCGGCGCGCTCCGGCGAAGCGCGCCTCGCAGCAGCGTGGTGCGCCGCCTTGCGCGCGAGCGCGCCGCACCTTGTCGTGCGCCGCAACTATCCTTACGCCGGCAAGGGCGACGGCCTCACCCGCGCCTTGCGGCAACGCCTCCCGGCCTCGCGCTACGTAGGCATCGAGCTCGAGATCAACCAGGCGTTGTGCGCGGCGGGCGCGGCGCCGTGGCGGGACACGCGCCGCGCCGTGATCGCCGCCCTGCGCGTCGCGCTTGTCCCTTCCCTCTCCGTCCAGCGAGCGTCCCCATGAAGATCCGCATCGGCTACGACATGGTCTACACCTGCCCCCGGCCCGTGCCGATGATCCTGATGCTGAGCGTGCATTACTCCCGGATGTCGGACCTGCTGGTGCCCGACCACCTGCGCACGGAGCCGTCGGTGCCCACCACGGCCTATCGCGACGGCTTCGGCAACTGGTGCACGCGGCTGGTGGCCCCGGCAGGCGACCTGCGCATCTTCGCCGAGGGGCTCGTGCGGGACACCGGGCTGGCCGACGAGCTCGCCCCCGATGCGCGAC
>CALFEY010000203.1 GCA_937958295.1 uncultured Pseudomonadota bacterium | reverse complement strand
TGCTGCGGCCAGCCGGCCTACAACGGCGGCGACCGCGCCGACGCGATCGACCTCGCGCGCAAGACGATCGCCGAGTTCGAAGGCTGCGACTGGCTGGTCGCGCCGTCGGGCTCGTGCAGCGGCATGATCCGCACGCACTACGCCGACCTGTGCAAGTCCGATCCGGCGCTGCTTGCGCGTGCGCAGGCGCTGGGCGAGCGCACCTATGAGCTCACCGACTTCCTCGTGAACGTGCTCAAGGTCAAGCAGGTACCCGGCACGTTCGACGGCACGATCACCTATCACGATTGCTGTGCGGGCCTGCGCGAGATGGGCGTCAAGGATCAGCCGCGCGAGCTCCTGGCGAGCGTGCCCGGCCTTGCCCTCAAGGAGATGTCCGAGGCGGAGACCTGCTGCGGCTTCGGCGGCACGTTCTCGATCAAGTTCGGGGAGATTTCCACCACGCTCGCCGACAACAAGTGCAGGCGGGTGGAGGAGTCGGGCGCCGATGCCCTGGTGCTGGGCGACCTCGGCTGCATGCTGAACATCGAAGGACGCCTGCGCCGCCGCGGCAACGCCACCACGCGCGTACTGCATGTGGCGGAAGTGCTCGCCGGACCCACGGAGACCTGATGCAAGTCGCGTCCATGCATTTCAAGGCGAGGGCCCACGACAACCTCGCCAACGAGCAGCTGCAGAAGAACCTCGTCAAGTTCAAGACCAAGTTCGTGGGCGCCCGCAAGTCGGCGATCGTGGAGCTCGACGACTTCGAAGGCACGCGCGAAGCCGCCCGCGCCATTCGCCAGCGCGCCCTCGACGACCTCGATGTGTGGATCGCCAAGTTCGAGGAGGCCGCCACCGCGCGCGGAGCCACCGTGCTCTTCGCGCAAGACCCGGCGGAGGTGAACAAGCTCGTGCTCGGCATCGCCGCCCGGCACACCGTGCGCAAGATCATCAAGTCGAAGTCGATGGTGTCGGAGGAGTCCGCGCTCGACCATGCGATCGAGGGTGCGGGCATGACCGTGGTCGAGACCGACCTCGGCGAGTACATCCTGCAGATCAACGACTACGAGCCGCCGTCGCACATCATCGGCCCGGCGTTGCACAAGAGCAAAGACGAAGTCGCCGACCTCTTCGCGCGCAAGCACGGCACGCCGCGCAAGGACGTCATCGAGGAGCTCACGCTCGAGGCGCGCGGCATCCTCCGCGATCACTATCTCACCGCCGACATGGGCATCTCTGGCGGCAACTTCTTCGTGGCCGAGACGGGCTCGGTGGTGCTCGTGACCAACGAGGGCAACGCCACCCTCGGTACCACCCTGCCCAAAGTGCACGTGGCGATCTCCGGCATCGAGAAGCTCGTGCCCACGCTGGAAGACGTCGCCACGTTGATGCGCTTGCTGCCACGCTCGGCCACGGGACAGTCCATCAGCAACTACGTGGACCTCCTCACCGGCAAGAAGGGCGAAGGCGAGTTCCACGGCGCGGATCACATGTACTTCATCCTCGTGGACAGCGGCCGCACCGATGTCCTCGCGAGCGACGTGAAGGACGCCCTGCGCTGCATCCGCTGCGGCGCGTGCATGAACCACTGTCCCGTCTACCAGAACATCGGCGGCCATTCGTATGGATGGGTGTACCCGGGGCCGATCGGCTCCGTGCTCACGCCCATGTACGTGGGCCTCGAGAACGCCCCCGACCTGCCGCACGCCTCCACCCTGTGCAACCAGTGCGGCGTGGTGTGCCCCGTCAAGATCCCGCTGCCCGACCTCCAGCGCAAGCTGCGCGAGCGCGAGTTCGACGACGACCTCCGCCCGTGGAACGAGCGCGCCGGCCTGCGCCTGTGGGCCTGGTTCGCGCAACGCCCGAAGCTGTATGCCTGGGCCACGCGCGTGGGCATGCGCTACCTGCGCAAGCGCGCCGATGCGCAGGGCATGATCCACAAGCTGCCGCTCGGCGGAGGCTGGACGCAGGGCCGCGACATGCCCGCGCCGGCCGGCCGCACTTTCCGCGACCTCTATGCCGAGCGCAAGAATCCGCAACGCACCGCGCCATGAACGCCCCCCACGCCTCCCACCTCGCCATGCCCCGCCTGTCGCGTCGCGCCGAGTCCCTCGGCACCGAAAATGCCTTCGTCGTCCTGGCCGAAGTGAACGCCTTGCAGCGTTCCGGCAAGGACATCATCTCCTTCTGCATCGGCCAGCCCGACTTTCCTACCCCGAAGCACGTGCAGGATGCCGCGGTGGACGCCATTCGTGGTGGCAAGCACGGTTACACCCCGAGCGCGGGTATCGACGAGCTGCGCGCTGCGGCCGCCAAGGACTTAGGCGCGCGCCGCGGCCTCGACATCAAGGCCGACGACGTCGTGGTGGGCGCGGGCGCCAAGCCGTTCATCGCGTACACCATCGCCTCGGTCACGGACTACGGCGCGGGCGACGAGGTGATCTATCCCGTGCCGGGCTTTCCGATCTACGAGTCGCAGATCCTCGCCAACGGGGCCGTGCCGGTGCCGATCTACCTGCGCGAGTCGCGGCACTTTGCCTTCGACCCGGCCGAGCTCGAAGCCAAGATCACCCCCAAGACGCGCCTGCTCATCCTCAACACGCCGCAGAACCCCACGGGCGGCATCCTCACCGGCGCCGACCTCGATGCCATCGCGGACATCCTCCGCCGGCATCCGCAGGTGTGGGTGTTCGCCGACGAGATCTACTCGCGCCTCGTATACGACGGCACCTTCGACTCCATCGCCACGCGGGCCGGCATGCTCGAGCGCACGGTGATCAGCGACGGCGCGTCCAAGACGTGGGCCATGACCGGCTGGCGCATCGGCTACATCGCCAACCGCACGCTTGCCCCCGTGTTCACGCGGTGGATCACCAACACCGAGTCGTGCGCCTCGCAGATTTCGCAGTGGGCCGCGGTGGCCGCCATCGCCGGTCCGCAGGACGCCGCCGACGAGATGCGCGCGCGCTTCCTCGAGCGGCGCGACCTCATCGTGGGCTTGCTCAACGACATTCCCGGCATCACGTGCGCGGCGCCGGGCGGGGCGTTCTACGCCTGGCCCAACGTGACCGAAGCGTGCCGGCTCACCGGCTGCGCCGACTCCGAGGAGTTTCGCAAGCGCTTGCTGAACGAGGCGGGCATCGCGGTGCTGGCCGACATCCACTTCGGCCGTCGCGTGCCCGGCGACGGGCAGCACATCCGCTTCTCGTATGCCGCGTCTACCGAGGCCATCGAGAAGGGCGTGGCCCGTCTCGCCGACTTCGTGAAGAAGGGCAAGGCGGCGTGACGCAGTTCATCGCCGATAACAAGGCCTCGCGCGAGGCCTTGATGGCGCGCGTGCGCAAGGCTTTGGGACGCACGGGCTCCGATGCCGAGGCGCGGGCGCGGGCGGATGCCTACGTGGCCGCGCACGCGCAGGGTCCGCGGCCGGCCATGCCCCAAGACCTTGTGCAGCGCTTTGTCGATCGCGCCGGAGACATGGCCAGCACGGTGGAGCGTATTGCCTCGCTGGCCGAGGTGCCGCAGCGCGTGGCGAGCTACGTCGCCACGCTGAGCCTGCCGGAGCGCATCGCCATGCAGCGCTCCACGAGCGGGGTGTGCTGGCCCGAGTTCGGCAGCCTCGACTGGGCGGGCGCGGGGCTTGCCGTGGAGGCACGTCCCACGGTGGGTCACGACCGCCTGGGCGTGACCGGCTGCTTCTGCGCCGTGGCCGAAACCGGCACGCTCGTGTTCGTGAGCGGCGCCGACACGCCCACCGCCACTGCGCTCCTGCCCGACACCCACGTGGCGGTGCTGCGCGCCGACCGCATCGTGTCGGGGATGGAAGAAGCCTTCGCGCTGGTGCGCAAGGAGCGCGCGGGCACGCCGCGCGCGATCAACTTCATCTCGGGGCCGTCGCGTACCGGGGACATCGAGCAGACGATCGTGCTCGGGGCGCACGGGCCTTACCGGGTGCATATTCTGGTGTTGTAAGGGCTACAACAGCCTGTCAGTTCTTCCGGTGCGCGTGCGCCGGTGCGTGTGGGGTTAGCACGCTGGAGCAGTGATGCAACTCGTCCAAATGGATGAATGCACGCCGGCTTCCTTTCCGCCATCCTGATCGCCAACCGGCCTGTGTCCGGCGCGCCCGCTTTCGCGCGTCATGCACGGCGCCTGCGTTGTCACGCGATCTTTCGGAAAGGAACCGCCATGGCCTTCGACGACACCACCGGCAACAAGGGGCAGCCTATTCCGTACATCACTGCGGTGTGGTCGGGCATGGCGCCCGCCGCCATTGCGGAGGGCCTGGCGGCAGGGACCATCCTGCAGCCCGGGGTGCCCGGCGATGGCCCGCCCATGGCCGCGACCGCGACCGTGGTCGAAGGGCGGGAGGGGGGCGAGGTTGCCTTCACGTCTTCCGCCACCCGCGACCAAATGGAGGGATGGCTTCGTGCGCTCGATCCGTCGCTCACCGGCGAGGCGTTTGCGTCGATCTGGAATCGTGCCGGCGGACAGGACATCGAGCGCGGCGCACGCCTGCAGTCGCTGCTCGCCGAAGATCTGCTGGGTAACGCCAGCGCGGATTCGTCGGCCCTCGATGCCTTTGTGGCCGATCCGGCCCACCATGCCCGCGTCGTCGACCTCGCCGGCATGACTGGCGGGCAGATCGCGGAGCTTGCCAAGGGCGACATCGGCTATCGGCATGCGTTGGCCGGCATGAATCCCATCGCCTTCATCGGCAACCGGGCGCTCTTCGCGCAGGCCAATGCCACGGGCGCGCTCGACCGTTTCGATCCCGACTCCGGCGAGCAGCTCGTGAGCGACTCGTGGCTCGACGACCGGGCCAAGCTCCTCGCGTGGAAGGCCGGCGGGAGCGAGGAGCGGGTGGTGGCGGGTCGCGAGGACTGGACGTTCGTCGACCGCACGTCGATCGACGCCAATGGCAATCCCGCGATCCTCGAGCTCAAGACCGGGGTCGAGGGTGCCGGACAGAACCAGGTGGTGTTCGGCAGCGCCGGGGACGAGCTCCTGCAGGGCGTGAGCGGATCGGACCGGATGTACGGCGGGGCTGGCGACGATGTCCTGCGCGGGGGGGCGGGGGGCGACCACCTGGAAGGCGGCCAAGGCAACGATCTCGTGATGGGCGGCGCCGGCAATGACCAGCTGGCGGGCGATCAAGGCGACGACGAGCTCGAGGGCGGGCGCGGCCACGACCAGCTAGCCGGCGGCAGCGGGGATGACCTTCTCACCGGCGGTCGCGGCAACGATCGCCTGGAAGGGGGCGCAGGCCGCGATACCTACGTCCTCGAGCGCGGCGATGGCACGGATACGATCCTCGACGCCGATGGCCTCGGCGCCATCGAGATCGACGGCAGCGAACTGAGCGGGACCATGTCCGCCAGCGGCGAGGGAGCGTGGACGTCCGCCGACGGACGGGTCCAGTTCTCTTTGGCGGGCAGCCCAAGCGAACCGGGCACACTGACCATCCGCACCTTCGATGAAGGCGCTGTCGGCGGCGCGAGCACGCCGGCGAACGTCATCGAAGTGAAGCACTGGAAAAACGGCGATCTCGGCATTACGCTTGCAGGAACGTCTGCCGCTGCCGCCCACGCGGGTCCCAACTACGACCTTGCGTCGGTCACCGGCCCGGAGGTCCCGCTTGTGTCGGATGCGGACCTTCACGCGGATGCGCAAACGGGGGAGACCGGCAATGAGGCGTCGGTGGCCGCGAGCGAGAGCGACGGCGATGCCATCGCGTGGGGAGATGTCGCGCCCGTGGGCAATGGCACGGACGCGTCCTCCCACGCGTGGTCCAACGACGCTCCTTCCATCGACGCGCAGTTCGACGAGGCACTTGCAGCAGTCTTCGACCGCGACAGCGCCCAGATCGCCGCGGTCGAGCCCGCGCACTTCGACAGCGCCATCGAGGCGTTTTCCGGCGTGCTCGCGGCGCCGGACATCACGCAAGCCGTCCACGGCGGCGCCATCGATGGGGCATTCGATATCGCGGTCACCGCCTACGACTACGCCGATGCCTTGGCCGACTACGCCGATGCGGCCGCCGACCTTGGCGGCGAATCGGGGCTGTCGATGCCCACGGTGCCCGACTTCAGAACGTCCGAGATTGCGCGGGGTACCGATGCGGCGTTGAGCCGCATCGCAGGAAATCTTCAGTCGTAGTGGCCGGCAATCCCTAGTCCCCGCGAGCCGACCGCCGTCCAAGAGGCCGTCATGCGCAAACTGGCAGGGTTCTTCGGTGCGTTGCTGTTGCTGATCGTGATCGGCTTCGTCGCGACGTACTACTTCGGCGGGCCCGGCGCATCCGAGAACTCAGCTGAGGCCCGCCTGGCCAAGGAACAATCCGCCAGGCAACGAGCGATGTTCGCGGAGCTGTGCAAGACGAGCGGGGTGCGGATCGACCGAACGGAGACGGACGTGGAGGGGGTGGTGCTGTTGAAGATTCGCACGAGGTCGCGCGACTTCGATGATCAGTACACGGCAGAGGATCCGTACGGCCGCGACTTTTCAGAGGATGCATACATCATGAGTTTCCTCCAAGGGTTCCAGAATGGTCGCGGTGAATTGCCAAGCTCCGGCTACACGTTCGTCGACGTCATGAACAGTGTGGATGGAACGCGTCACAGATACACCGCCGCATGGATGGTGGTAGGGCGTAAGGACGTTGCCGCTCCCAATGTGCGCCACGAACTTGAGATAAATCCCGGTTACGACCTCAACATCTACGACTTCAAACTCAACGCGCCGACTCAACCCAAGTCGACACCGCGATACGGCGTCACCTATGACGACATCTCTACCCACGAGCAGCGTTCGAACTGGATTGCAGGCAGCTCGCTCAAGATCATTGATCTCACCACAAACGAAGTGATCGCGGAGCGTATTGGATACCTGATGGATCCACTTCGAGGGTCGGAGAACGGGGGGCGTATGCCTTGGCTGCTCGCTGCTGACTACGCTTGTCCGGCGTTCGAAGGGCGACGCGGCGCAATAGGACAACGTCGCCAAACGGCGAGGTTCACCGAGAACGTTCTGAAGCCTCTGGGGGTCAAGTGAAGCAGCCTCCAAGTGTTCTCGACTCACTCAAGTTCGCATCTCTCCAGCTTGCCGCAGAAGCGTTCCTTCTGGACGATAACTTAAAGCCGATTGGTAACAAGACGGCGCTGATTGGCGCGCTAGTTGACGGAAACTTACACGCTTCACGATTCTCTAGAGCGGATGCCGAGCGATTTGCCTCCGAATGGGAGGTACTAAATCAAACAGACAGCACCCCAACAGGCTTCAGCGCCACCCTGTTCAAGAGGCTTGGGTCGGAAGAGTTCGTCATCTCCTTCCGATCCACCGAGTTCATCGACGATGCCGTTCGCGACACGCTCGCGACCAACGCCATGGAGATCACTGACACGGGCTGGGCGTGGGGCCAGATCTCCGACATGGAGAAGTGGTTCGCGCAGTTGAGAGCCCCGGGCGGCGCGCTCCACGGCAAGGAGTTCTCGGTCACCGGCTACAGTCTCGGCGGCCATCTGGCCACGGCGTTCAATCTCCTTCATCCCGGTGAGGCGACCCAGGTCGTCACGTTCAACGGGGCGGGGGTCGGCTTGATCAAGGGCACCAACGATCCTGGCCCCGCGCTCCGCGCGCTGCTCACCGAGTTCGACAGCCTGCGGTCGAATCCGGATCGAGTAGCCGCCACCTTCGTCGATCCTGACCGTCGAGCCGTCTTCACCGAGATTCTGGCGGGCCTTCGAAGCGGGCAGTTCACGACCGCGGCAGCTCGGCAGAGGTGGGAATCAGTCCGGGAGCATCGGTCCGAGGAATACGAACTCGTCGCGAAAGCGCTTCACGAGATCGCCTCCATCGAATCGGAGATTGTTCGAGTAGGTGGCTTGGTCGCCGGTGGCGATGCAGGCGCTCAGCGACCGAAGCTCGTGACCAAGGCAGAGATCGCTGCCGCAGACCTGGCCTATCGGGTAGCGGTGGCACGGATAGGCAAGAGCACCGAGTCCGGCAACATCGTGGGAGACCTTCGGCGGACCGTCTCTCGGGCAGGTGCAGGCACGCCACACTTGCCCAACCAATTCGAATACATCGGCGACTCCTGGCCGTCGGCCGTGGCGAATTCTCAATGGCACCACGGGACGATCGCTCCGGTCTTCATCGAGGATCAGCCCCTCTTTCGCGGTACTCATCCGCGCGAGGCGTTCGAAGCGTCGATCCGAGAAAGCGGCATTCGACTGCTCGTGGACCGATACGCGCTCCGCGACTTCGGGGATACGCACAGTCTCGTCCTGATGGTGGACTCGCTGGCGGTGCAGAAGACGCTGTCGGGGCTCGTCCCGGCAGTGTCGGCGAAGTCGCTCGAAGAGACCTTGCCGGAGATGCTGCGTGCCTCGTCCCATCTGCGGGCAAGGCTCGCCGATCTGCCGTCGGACGTAGACCAGGGCAGGTCGGAGGGCGACACGCTCGAGAACGTCACGAATGCCTTGTCGAAGATGATCCTGGGTCGCGACCCCGGCTTGCGCGGGAGCCCTCTCGGGAATACATGGTGGCGAGTGGACGAAGGCGTCGATGGGCAAGGCAACCCGCACTCGGGGCGCGACAGGCTTGCGCAGGCGCTGCGCGATCTGGAGGAGAGCGTCGAGTACGCGTCCGTGGCGGGCAAGGTGAAGCTGGTCTCTGGTACGCGCGAGGATCTGTCGGCCTCGGCCAAGGACGAGTTTGGCGACTTTCTCGCCTTGCATTATCTCGCTCCATTCTCGGTCAGGGCCGCCGGATCCGACGGCAAGCCCGCCATCGACGCGCTCTGGGCGAAAAACCATGGTCGCGAGTTCGAGGCATGGCAGGCCGACCGGGACGCGCGGAAAAGGAAAGAAGCGACGTTCGACCTCACCTTTACCGACGAGGGGTACGAGAATCGAGGCGAGATGCTTCGAATGGAGACCCGCCGCAACTTCGACAACACCGAGAAGGCCGAGCTCACGACGCGGGGCCAGGACATCGAGTTCCGCGATCTCGCTCTTGGCAAGTTGGTCGTGGCGATTCATCAAGGCAAAACTCAGCAGACGCGGCAGGTCACCTTCGGCTCGGCCCACGACGACGACCTTGTCGCGGGGACGCTGGCGGTCCGGCTCTATGGGCTCGATGGCAACGACAAGCTCACGGGGGGCGCCGCCGCGGACTACCTCGAGGGCAACACCGGCCGCGATGTGCTTTCCGGCGGCGCGAACGCGGACACACTGAAGGGGGGGGCCGATGAGGACAGGCTGACCGGGGGCGCGGGCACGGACCATCTGTACGGTGGCTCAGGCGTTGACGTGCTCGAGGGTGACGCTGACGGCGATTACCTCTTTGGCGGTGACGGCAAGGACGACCTGCGCGGCGGCACCGGCAATGACGTTCTCGACGGCGGCAAGGGCGACGATACCCATCGCGGTGGTGAGGGCGTTGATACCATGGTGGATGCGTCGGGCCACGATCTGTACATGCTCGAGCGTGCAGATCCTCTGGCAGACTCGATCAAGGATGGCGATGGGATTGGAGAGGTGTTCTTTGATGCCGACCGCCTGACCGGTGGAGACCCGATCGGTGCCGGCAAGTGGATAGGCAAGATCGGCACCGACGACGTCACCTACACCTGGAGTCCCGCCGCGGATGGGCGGGGCCCGCTGATCGTTGTCGCGAAGTCGAAGACGACCGTCATTCACGGCTTCAAGAACGGCGATCTCGGGATTCTGCTGGGCGGAAAGCAGGTCGACCTTCCCAACGCTCCGGCCACCTCGGCCTCGGTCAATGGAACGGCCCAGGACGACAATCGCGCCACGGCCTCCGCCGGGAGGGGGCCGACTCTGGGCTCGTCCGTCAACGACCGCGTGCAGGCATTGGCAGGACGTGATGAGGCCTACGGGCTCGGGGGAAACGACATTGTCGAGGGAGGCGCGGGGGTTGACCTCCTGTCGGGAGACGATGGGCACGATGCCATCTTCGGAGAAGTGTCGCTCGCCGAGGCGCAGCTCGTCGACCTCATCCTGACGTCCGCCACCGCGGCCACTGGCACCGCTGCGCCAACGAAGCTCAGCGTCGCCACGAGCGAGTGGCTGCGCGGGGGGCTTGGCGAAGACACGCTGGTTGGCACGGCTAACAACGACATCCTTTTCGGCGGAGGCGGGAAAGACCTTTTGGTCGGTGGCATCGGCCACGACGTCATCAACGGCGACGACGATTACGAGCCCGCGGACATCACCACGGTCACGGTCGAGCCCGCAAAGGGTCCGGGCGCGCCCTTCGACGCTTACTACTCGTCGGTGGTCGTCCGCAACTACGCCGGGGATGTCGGCGCGGCGGATGAGATCCATGGAGGATCCGGCAACGACAACATCTACGGCCAAATCGGCAACGACAACATCTGGGGCGACGACGGCAACGACACGATATCCGGCGGCGAAGACGACGACAGCATTCTCGGCAACAACGGCGATGATCGCATCGCAGGCGACGACTATGGCCTTCTCGTGGGTGACACTGCCGTCACCCCGGTCGGCGACGACTTCATCGATGGGGGCGCCGGCAACGATCTGATCTTCGGCGACGGCGGCAGCGACACGCTCTTCGGGGGCGCCGGGGATGACACGCTCCGGGGCAACAACGACATCGCGCATGGTTCCGTATCCCCCACGGCGGAGGACGACGGGGAGGACTACCTCGTCGGTGGTGACGGTCGCGACCAGCTCATCGGCGACTCGGCGGCGGATATCCTGCTCGGAGAGGAGGGTGACGACTTCCTGTTCGGCGATGGCGGGTCGACACCGCAGCACCTGCAGGGCGACGACCGGCTCGAGGGCGGCGCAGGCAACGACTACCTGCGCGGTTACGGCGGCAACGACACCCTCATTGGGGGCGCCGGGCGAGATCAGTTGCTTGGCGAGGGTGGCGATGACGTCCTTGAGGGGGGCGACCTCTACCCCATGGTGGCGGCGCAGCCGGGCGACACGGTCAGCGGAGGCGAAGGCAACGACTCGATCTCGCTGGCGTACTACCAGATGGGTGACGCCGGGGACGACATCCTGGATACCGGCTATGCGATGTGGGGCGGCGATGGCGATGATGTCCTGCGCGATGGCGTGGACATGTATGGCGGCAGCGGCAACGACACCCTGATGGCGTGGCACGGCGGTAGCGCCATGCAAGGGGAAGGCGGCGATGACGATCTGGCCGGCAGCGACCAATCGGATTGGTTGGCGGGAGGCGAAGGCGAAGACGTCATCGAGGCAGCGGGCGGATCTGATTTCATCTGGGGCAACGAGGGTGCGGACCTGGCACTTGGCGGGGCGGGGCACGATCAGCTCCAGGGCGGGGCGGGAGAGGACGAACTGCATGGTGCGCAAGGCGACGACTTCATCCTCGGGCAGGAGGACAACGACACGCTTTCCGGGGGCGCCGGACTCGACTACCTCCTCGGCGGCGCCGGGAACGATACCTATCTCGTCGACGGCGACGCCGAGCGGGACATCATCATCGACACCGAGGGCACGAACGTCGTCGAATTCGGTGACGGCATCACGCCCGAGGATCTCGCGTTCAGCCGTGGCGTCGATGCTTACGGCAACAACGGTTACATTGCGATCGACATCGCGCCTTTCGGCAACTCCGTGATCATCGCCGGCGGGCTGCAGGGGGCCGTCGCCGAGTACCGCTTCAAGGACGGAGCGACTCTCACGGCCACCGAAGTCGCGAGTCGCGCCGCGGCCAGCGCCAATCCCGTCAAGCAAGTTGGCTTTGCCACGGCCATCAGCCGGGTGTCCGGATCGACCGGCAACGACGTCATCGGTGTTCCGCTCCTTGACATGGACCTCATGGGGGGCGACGGCGCGGATGTTCTCACCGGCGGCACCGGCGCCAACACCATCCTGGGTGGGACCGGCAACGACCGCATCGATGGTGGGGGTGGCCGAGATCATGTCGACGGAGGCTTGGGTGCCGATACCTATGTGTTTGCCGCGGACCAAGGCAGTCTGCAGATCACCGACCAGCACTTCCTCCCCGCCAAGGAGATCGACGTCCTCGAACTGGGAGCCGGCATCGTCCCCGCTGACGTTCGCCTGATCCGCGACAACCACGACCTCGTGGTCACCGTAAGGAACTCGACCGTCCAGGCGCGGGTGAAGGAGAACTTCCTCGGGGGGATGGTCGGGTACAACGCGAGCACGGGTCGTTACGAAATGCTCCCTGCAGACACAGCGATCGAGAAGATCACGTTTCGCGACGGCACGGTGTGGGACGAGGCGGCCATCGCCGAGAGGGCCGCCACAGGATCCCAGAACGTCATGACCGGCGGCCCTGGTGACGACGTCTTCCTGGTGGACAACGGCAAGGACACCGTGGTGGAGAGCCTCAATGGAGGCACCGATACGATCCAGTCGTCCGTGTCCTACGCGCTGCGTCCCTTCGTGGAGAAGCTCGTACTCACGGGTGTCGCCAACACGAACGCTTGGGCGAGCCCGTCCAACGCAACGAGTCACCTCTACGGCAACGACGGCAACAATGTCTTCAATCCCGATGGTGTGGTGTACGGCGCCGACGGGCAGTCGTATCTCGTGTCGAAGGGCGAGACCGGCGCGTACGCAGTCATGACCGGCGGCAAGGGCGACGACGAGTACTACCTCGACTACCGGAAGGGCGGCAGCATTGTCGAGCGGCCGAATGAGGGCATCGACACGGTGTACGGGACTTACGGCGGTAACTACACGCTTCCGGACAACGTCGAGAACTACAAGGACCTCTCCAGCGGCCTTGATCGGGTGGGCGATGGACCCGACAGCCTCGTGGGCAACGCGCTCAACAACTTCCTGGGGTACGTGGGGGGCAACACAAGCCGCGCGTACAGGATCGACGGAGGCGCCGGTGCGGATGTCATGCAAGGGGCCATGAACAACGATACTTACGTCGTCGACAACCCGGGCGATCGGGTGGTGGAGCCCTTCCCCTGGCTCAACCACGACACCGACACGGTCGTGTCCGCGATCTCCTATCGCTTGCCGGGCGGTGTCGAGGAGCTCGTGATGGCCGCGCCCCTGCCGGCCGATGGCTGGGGCAACGAGCTCGACAATCGCTTCGAGGGCTCCGGTGACAGTGTCGCGAGTCGCTTCTACGGCGGCGTGGGAGACGACACCTACGTCCTCGACGGCCGTGACATCGCCGTCGAGCTGGCCGGCGAAGGCTCCGACACCGTGGAGTTCACCAAAACCGGCACGAGGATGTACACGGCCCAGGAACGTCCCGCCAATGTCGAGAACATGGCGTTGGCGGAGAGCCTCGGCGGTTCGGGGTTGCGCGGCGACTGGCAGGACGAAACGCTCACCGGCAATACTTCGGCCAACACGCTCGAAGGCGGGCGCGGCGACGACACGCTGGTGGGCGGTGCCGGTGTGGACACCTACGTCTTCGACGCGGGCTTTGGCAACGACGTGATCTCCGAGTGGGCGGACGGCAGTCCGGCGAACATCGCCCGCTTCGGCTCGACGATCCGGCGAGAGGACGTCTACTTCGAGGCAGGACGCCTGCGCGTCCTCGATTCGAGCGACTCCCTAGCCCTCGAAAACACTGACCTTCATTTTGCCGACGGCTCCATCTGGCGATATCACGACTGGAGGTTGTACCGCGACGCCAGCCGTTCGAGCGCTCCCACGGAGGACTCCGATGCCTTGAACGGCACCTCGGCAAGCGACACGATCGACGGGCGCGGCGGCATGGATTTCATTCGTGGCTTTGAAGGCGATGACACGCTCTTCGGAGGCACGGGCGACGATCGCCTTTGGGGCGACGACGGCGATGACCTCGTGTCGGGAGGCGAGGGTCACGATCAAGCATGGGGCGGGGCCGGTGCCGACCGGCTGAACGGAGGCACCGGTTCCGATACGCTTCGCGGGGAGGCAGGCAATGATGAGCTCGATGGTGGCGTCGATCAGGATGTCCTGCACGGTGACGATGGCAACGACACGGTCACGGGCGGCGAGGGCGTCGATCAGCTCTATGGCGGCACGGGCGACGACCACCTAATCGCCGGCGACACCTCCACCTTCACCGGCGATCTGCTGCGAGGGGGACACGGTCGCGATCTACTGGAAGGTGGGGCGGGCCAGGACCAGTTGCTGGGAGAGGAAGGAAGCGACGTCTCCCGCGGTGGCGATGGCGATGACATCCTGTACGACCTCTCGGGAGACAACGTCCTCGACGGCGGCGCTGGCATGGATACCCTCGAGGCCGGCAGCGGCCAGGACACACTCGACGGTGGCGCCGGTGACGATCGGCTCAACGGCGGCGGGGGCGTCGACCGCTATATCCTCAAGGCAGGCGGCGGCACCGATCTCGTCACCGACGATTGGCTGAGCGGCGATCTGACCCTCATTGCCGTGAGCGCGGGGCTCACTCCCGCCGATATCCGGCTGAAGCATGTACTGGGTGACAACGGGCCCTACGTATCCGTGTCCACGGCCGATGGCACTGGCGAGCTTCGACTGAACACGTCCGGTCCGGGTCTACCTGTCGAGGTTCACTTCGCCGATGGCGCGGTGTGGACTCGAGCAGAGGTGCTCGACCGCCTGTATCGCGTGAGCGGTACCGGCGTCGGCGAACTCCTCGTAGGCTCCGAAGGCGACGACCGCCTCTACGGCCTCGCGGGCAACGACGAGCTGAGGGGTCTTGCCGGCGACGACCTTCTCGACGGTGGTATCGGAGCCGACACCCTTGTCGGAGGACATGGCCAGGATGTGTTCATCGTCGACGACGCTGCCGATTCCGTGGTCGAGGAAGTCGGTGGCGGCATCGACAGGGTGGAGAGCTCGGTGAGCTACACGCTGTCCGCCAATGTCGAGAATCTCGCGCTCGTGGGAACAGCCGCTGCCGGTACCGGCAACAGCCTCGACAACATCATCACGGGCAATGCGGCCGACAACGTGCTCGACGGAAAGGCCGGGCGCGATCGTCTTGTGGGAGGGGCCGGCCACGACACCTTCATGGTCGACAATGCGCTCGATGTGCTCGTCGAACAGGCGAACGAGGGCAGGGACCTCGTCAAATCCAGCATTTCCTATGCGCTGGGGGAGCACCTCGAGGATCTCGCGCTCACGGGCGGCGCGGCCATCAGCGGCACCGGCAATGCTGCCGACAATCGCCTCGTGGGCAACGGCGCGTCAAACATGCTCACGGGCGGAGCTGGCAACGACGAGCTCGATGGCGCCGGCGGTGTCGATACGCTGAAAGGGGGCATCGGCAACGACGTCTACATCGTCGATGCCGCCGGGGATGTGGTAACCGAAAGTGCCGGGGAAGGCACCGATGGCGTGCGGTCTTCCGTCACGTACACGCTCGGCGCCAACGTCGAGAATCTCACGCTGACGGGCACGGCGGCAATCGGAGCCACGGGAAACGGATCCAACAACATCCTCGTGGGCAATTCGGGCAGCAACGTGCTCAACGGCGGGGGCGGAGCCGATGTCTTGAGCGGTGGTGCCGGCAACGATATCTACGTCGTCGACAACGCGGGTGACATCGTGGACGAGCTCGCAGGAGGAGGAACGGATCTCGTTCAGAGCGCGCTTTCCTGGACGCTGGGTCTCCATCTCGAGAACCTCACCCTGACCGGTACCGGCGCGACCGCGGCAGTGGGCAACGAACTTTCCAACACGCTTACCGGCAACGCCGGGAACAACGTGCTCGACGGCAAGGCCGGAAACGACGTTCTCAAGGGGGGCGGAGGCAATGACACCTACATCGTGGACAGCGCCGGCGACATCACCACCGAGCTTGCCGGCGAGGGCACGGATGTCGTCCAGAGCAGCGTCACGCTAACGCTCGCAGCCAACCTGGAAGCGGCCACGCTCACCGGTACCGGGGCCATCAACGTCACCGGCAATGCGCTCGCCAATGCATTGACCGGCAACGCAGCAGCCAACACGCTCAACGGCGGCGCGGGTAGCGACACGATGAAGGGCGGCGCGGGTGACGACATCTACGTGATCGACGCGGCGACGGACGTCGTCACGGAGCTCGCCAATGAAGGTACCGATACGGTCCAGAGCGCGGTGACGGTGGCGCTGGGCGCCAACGTGGAGAACGCCACGCTCACGGGGACGGCCGCGCTAAATGCCACCGGCAACACGCTGGCTAACGTGCTCACCGGGAACAGTGCGGCCAATGTCCTCGACGGTGGGGCCGGAGCGGACATCCTGGTGGGCGGGGGCGGCAACGACACTTACGTCATCGACAACGCCGGGGACCTCATCACCGAGGCCTCCGGCGCAGGCACGGACCTCGCCAACGCCTCGATCTCCTATGTGCTCGCCGCGAATGTCGAGAACCTGACCCTGACCGGAAGCGCCTCGATCACCGGCACCGGCAACGCGCTGGCGAACCTCCTGACCGGCAACGGCGGCAACAACGTGCTCGATGGCGGTGCTGGCGGCGATACCCTGAAAGGTGGCGCGGGCAATGACACGTATGTCGTGGACGTTGCCACCGACACTGTCGTGGAGAATGCCGCGGAGGGCACGGATACCGTCCAGACCGCGCTCGCGCACGTCCTTTCCGCCAACGTGGAGAACCTGGTGCTGCTCGGCGCCGCCAACGTCAACGGCACCGGCAATGCGCTCAACAACACGCTTACCGGCAATGTCGGCCACAACGTCCTCGACGGCGGTGCGGGCAATGACATCCTCGTCGGGGGGGCGGGCGATGACACCTATGTTCTGGACAGCGCCGCCGACGTTGTCACGGAGGCCGCCGGCGCGGGCACGGACCTCGTCCGCACGTCACTGTCCCACACCCTGGCCACCAATGTGGAAAAACTGACGCTGACCGGGACGTCCGTCGTGAACGGCACCGGCAATGCGTTGGCCAATGTGCTCACCGGCAATGCCGCGGACAACATCCTCGATGGCGCCGCCGGCGCGGACATCCTCGCGGGCGGTGCCGGTCACGACACGTACGTCGTCGACCACGCTGGCGACGCCGTCACCGAGGCGGCGGGCGCCGGTACCGATACGATCAACGCGAGCATCGCTTATGTTCTGCCCGCCAACGTCGAGCATCTCCTGCTCACCGGTGCGGCTGCGGTGAACGGCAGCGGCAACGCGCTCGACAACTGGGTCAGAGGCAATGCCGGCGGCAACACGCTCCTGGGCGCCGACGGCCTCGACGCGCTCTTCGGCGAGGCGGGCAGCGACATCCTCGACGGTGGCAACGGCCACGACCTCCTGCAGGGAGGCGCCGGGAACGACTCGCTCACGGATGTTGCCGGCAACAACGTCCTCGACGGCGGCGCCGGAACCGATACGCTCACCGGCGGGGCCGCGCGGGAATTCTTCGCCGGCGGTGCGGGGTCCGACACGATCACCACTGGCGGCGGTATCGACGTCATCGTCTTCAACAAGGGCGACGGCACCGACGTCATCAACGCGAGCGTCGGCACCGACGACACGCTGTCGCTGGGCGGTGCCCTTGCGTACGCCGATCTCAGGCTCAAGAAGACGGGCGCAGACCTGATCCTCGATGCAGGAGGCGGCGACCAGATTACGCTCAAGAACTGGTATCAGGCGGGCGTGAACCACAAGAGCATCCTCAACCTGCAGGTCGTTACCGATGCGATGGCCGCCTTCAATCCGGCCGGGACCGATCCGACCCTCAACAGGAAGGTCGTTCGCTTCAATTTCACGACCCTCGTCTCGCAGTTCGATGCGGCCCTGGCCGCCAATCCTGCGCTTGCCGCCTGGAGCGTCGCGAATGGCCTCGCGTCCGCTTACGCGGCCGGCAGCGATACGGCCGCGATCGGTGGTGACTTCGCCTACGACTTCGGCCATCGCAATGGGTTGTCAGGAATCGGGGCCGTGCCGGCCCAGTCGGTACTGGCCGCTGCGTCGTTCGGCAGTGGCACGCAAGCGCTCCAGGCACCGGGCACGCTCTATGCCGGCGTCGTGCGCATGAGCTAGAGGCGGGCCCGCGCGGCTTCCGCCATCGGCGAGTGCACGATGTTCGCATTCATCCGCGAAGCCCGTGACGCCCCGTCACCCGCGGAGGATCCGCGCGAGTTCCTGCCGGGTTCGCTGCGCCTCGTCTCCGCCGCGCCCTCTCCGCTGCCCAGGCGCCTTCTCTACTGGCTGACCGCGTTCGCATTGCTGGGTGGGGCATGGCTGGCCTTGGGCAGGCTGGACATCGTGGCCGTGGCCAGCGGCAAGCTTGCTCCTCGCACCAGTCTCAAGATCGTTCAGCCCGCGGATGCCGGACGGATCGCGCAGATCGCGGTGGCGGAAGGGGAGTTCGTCGTGGCAGGCCAGGTGCTCGTGCGACTCGATGCCGACCTGCATGAGGCCGACCTGAGGGCATTGCGGGCCGAGCTCCAGCAGCGGCTGCTGCAACTGCGGCGCATCGACTCCGAGGCGGGCGATGCCCCCCTGGCGCGCCTACCCGACGATCCGGAGGATTTCTTCGCCCGCGTGGACGCCCAGTTCCGTGCCAATCGGATCGCCTATGGCGATGCGCTCGCGCAGGAGCAGGCAGCGGTCGCGCGCATCCGCCAGGAGCTCCATGCCGCGAGTACCGTCCTGGAGAAGCTCGAGCGCACCGTACCCATCTACCGCACGATGGCCGACCGCTATGCCACGCTGCGGCGCGAGGGATTCGTGAGCGAGCTCTTCGCGCTCGAGCGCCAGCGCGATCGGATCGAGAAGGAACACGATCTCGCCGCCCAGGCGCATACCGTCGAGAGCCTCCAGGCGAACCTCGCCCAGGCAGAACGGCGGCTTCTCCAGGTGACCTCGTCGTATCGACAGCAGCTGCACGCCGAGCGCGCCCAGGCCCTCGGCCACAAGACGCGCCTTGATGAGGAGCTCGCGAAGCAGCTCTACCGCGCCACCGGTGTGGAACTCCGTGCCCCGCAGTCGGGGGTGGTGAAGGACCTCGTCACGCACACCCTGGGCGCGGTGGTGGCCCCCGGTACGGTGCTTCTTACGCTCGTGCCGTCCGGAGAGGAGTTGCAGGCCGACGTGCTCGTACGCAACCTCGATGTCGGATTCGTGCGGGCGGGTCAGCCCGTTCGGGTAAAGGTCGCCACCTATCCCTTCCAGAAGTACGGCATGGTCGACGGCGTCGTGGTGCGCGTGAGTCCCGATGCCACCGAGGCGCCGGCGCCGGGATCGTCCGCCGCGAACGTCGACGCCGCGCCCGGCGTCCACACCTATCGGGCGCGCATCGCGCTGGCCGCCCAGTCGCTGGTCTTCGACGGCCGCACGCTTCCCCTGGTCTCGGGGATGCAGGTCGACGGCGAGATCCGGCTGGGCGAGCGCACCCTTCTCGAGTATCTCCTCACCCCCGTGAAGACGGCCTGGCACGACGCCGCCCGCGAGCGCTGAAGGACGCGTCCGATGCCCGTGCCGCATGCCGACCGGCCAAGCCCCGCGCCGCCCAGCCAGGATGCCCGCCGGCTCACGCTCGCATCGCGCGACTTCCTGTGGGCAGTGGGGAGCCTGTGCAACTTGCGGCGCAAGCCGTTCGATGCCGCCTTGGTGCAGCGGGCGTTTCCCCCGCCGCACACGCCCGTCGTCCTTGCCGAGGCCTTGCGCTCGCTCGACCTCGAGGTTCACCTCGAAGCGCGATCGGCCACCGACTTGGCCGTGTGTCGGTTGCCTCGACTGGTGTTCCTGACTATCGATCGGGAAGGCGATGGAGCGGAAGGCAGCGCTGCGGCACCCACGATCGCGCCCGCCCTGCTCGCGCGAGTCGAATCTGATCGCGTGCTCGTGTTCCTCGCGGGCACCAACGAGCCGCAGGTGATGTCGCGCTCGGCGTTCGATTGCCGGTACGTGGGGTGGTCGCTCGACGCCGACCGGGCCGTGATGCCCGCGACCGACCCGGATGCCGGCGAGTCGGTGGGTGAATTCGGCTTTCGCTGGTTCGTCCGGGAGTTGCTGCGCCATCGACGCATCTGGCGCGATGTGCTCGTGGCCTCTCTGGTGATCCAGCTCATCGCGCTCGCCACCCCTCTTTGCAGCCAAGTGATCATCGACAAGGTGATCGTGCACCAGACCACGAGCACGCTCACGGTGATCGCGAGCGCGCTGGCACTCTTCGTCGTCTTCGGCGGGGCATTGTCCTGGGTGCGCCAGTACCTCGTCACCCATACCGGCAATCGCGTGGATGCCGTGCTCGGCGCTGCGGTGTTCAGGCACCTGCTGCGGCTGCCGCTGCGCTACTTCGAGCGACGTCCCACAGGCGTCCTGGCTGCGCGCATGAACGGTGTCGAGACGATCCGCGACTTTCTGACCGGCGCGGCCATTACGCTGATCCTCGACGTTCCGTTTCTCCTGCTCTTTCTCGGGATCATGCTCTTCTACAGCGTGTGGCTGTCGTGCATCACGCTCGCCGTGCTGTTAGTGGTCGCGGGCATCTCGGCAGCCACGGCCCCGCTGTTCCAGGCGCGCCTGAACGAGCAGTTCCTGCGAGGCGCGCGCAACCAGGCGTTCGTGACCGAGTACATCGCTGGCATGGAAACGGTGAAGGCGCTCCAGATGGAACCGCAGCTCGAGCGCCGCTACGAGGAATATCTGGCGTCCTATCTGCAGGCCAATTTCGCCACCCGCCAGCTTGCCAACACGTACAACACGCTCGCCAACGGTTGCGAACAGCTCCTCAACATGGCCATCCTCTGCTTCGGAGCTTGGCTCGTGATGAACGGACCCGACTTCACGATCGGCATGCTCGTGGCCTTCCAGATGTTCGCGTCGCGTGTCTCGCAGCCGATGCTCAAGCTGGTGGGGTTGTGGCAGCAGTTCCAGCAGGCGGCGATCGCCGTGCGGCGTCTCGCCGACATCATGAGCGTGCCCGCCGAGCCATGGACCGTCGTCTCCGCACGCGACAGCGCAAGTGCAGGCGCCATCGAATTTCGCGACGTCTCGTTCCGCTATGCCGCCGATCGAACCGAGATCCTGCGCGGCATGAGCCTGCGGATCGCTCCGGGGGAGTGCGTTGCGGTGATGGGGCCTTCCGGCTCGGGCAAGAGCACGCTCACCAAGCTCCTGCAGGGCTTTCTCTGGCCGACCGCAGGCCACGTGCTTCTTGACGGCCGTGATACGCGGCATCTTGCGGCCAACGAGCTGCGGGCGCACTTTGGCGTGGTTCCGCAGGATACGGTGCTCTTCTGCGGGACTATCCTCGACAATCTGCTGCTGGCCAATCCGCTCGCGACATTCGAAATGGCGGTGCAGGCTGCTCGGCTCGCCGAGATCCACGACACCATCGAGGCCTTGCCCCAAGGCTATCGCACGGACGTCGGCGAGCGCGGCGCCGGCCTGTCCGGCGGCCAACGCCAGCGCATTGCCATTGCCCGTGCACTGCTCAAGCGACCCCGCATCCTCATCTTCGACGAGGCCACCAGCGGTCTCGATGCCGCCGTAGCCGACCACTTCGCCGCCACCATCGCCCGCTTCAAGGGCAAGGTCACCATACTGTTCATCACGCACCGCGTCTCCGAGCGGCTCAACCCCGATCGCGTGATCCGTCTCGATGCGCCACAAGACCTGACGCATGCGGCATGAGTGTCGGTCCGCGTTTGCCCGCCCGCCTGTCGGTACCAAAGCCGACGCAGCCAGGGAACCGCTTCACGCGCCTTCCACGCGGTTGCCATACATCCCCGGCGACGATCCGAAAATCGCCACCGCCCCCACCGTCTTCTCGTAGAACTCGGCCGGCCCCACCCCGCCGATGATCGCGTAGGCGTACCCGGCCGACCGTTGCGCATGCAGCGCCGCCAGCAGCAGCGCGCGCCCGATACCCTTGCCGCGCTCATGCGCGGTCACGCCTTCGGGGCCGAAGAAGTTGCGGCACGTCACGTCGTGGCAGGCAAAGCCCACCACCGCGCCTTGGCGCAACGCGAGGAAGCACCGCGCCGGCACCTGCACGAGCGCCGCCTGCACCTCGGGCAGCGAGCTCGGAAAGTGCTGTTGCACCCACGCTAGCACGCCGGGAGCATCGGGGGCGATGGCCCGCTTGATCGTCACGCCCTGTTGGGACGCTGCTGCGAGCGCGGGCTCGAGGGGCGGCAGGTCGTACAGCCGCACGAGCATGTCGTGCATGGCGCAGGCTCCGGCTAGCGGATCACGTCGTAGTTCACCGGCACGAAGGTGTAGCCGGCGCCATCCTTGCGCAGGTGACCGAGCCCGGGGAAGGACACGTGCGCGATGGCCAGCAGTGAGCCGTCCTTGGCCACCTCCGCAAACACCTTGGCGCGCTGCCCTTTGGCCTTGGGCGAGTCGCTGTCGAAGCTGATGGTGGCCGCCGGGTTGGGGAACTGCACCGCGGCCACGTGCATGAGATCGCCGATCACCACCATCTTCTTGCCCTTGCTCTCCACCGCGTAGAGGGTGTGGCCGGGCGTGTGGCCGTAGGCGGGCAGGGCGCGGATGCCGGGCATGAGCTGGGTGGCGCCATCGAAGGGCTGCAGGCGTCCCTTGGTCTGGTAAGGGCCGAGCGCGGCCATGGCCCCCTGGTAGGCCTGCTTGGCGTCGCCCTGCGCGGCGTCCATCTTGGCCGTGGACATCCACTCGTCGAGGTCGCGCTTGTCGGCCCGCACCACGGCGTTGGGAAAGGCGGGCGCGCCATTGGCGATGAGGCCGCCGATGTGATCGCCGTGCAGGTGCGTGATGTAGATCTCGTCCACCTGCTCGGGCTGGTAGCCCGCGGCCTTGAGGCTCGTGAGGAGATTGCCCAGGGTGGGGCCGAAGAAGTTGCCGGCGCCGGCATCGATCAGCACGAGCTTGCTGCCGGTGTTGACGAGGAAGGCATTCACCGATGTGGAGATCGGATCGGCCAGGAACGCGCGCTTGAGCAGCCGATCGAACTCGGCGGGCTGCACGTTCGTCATGAGCTTGCCCATGGGCAGCGCAACGGTGCCGTCGGAGAGCGCGGTGATCTCGAAGTCGCCGAGCATCACGCGATAGAAGCCCGGTGCCTGCGTCTTGACCCGCGGCGCGGCGGCGTGCGCCGGCACGAGCGCAAAGGCAAACAGGGACGCGGCCAGGGCCGCGAGGCGGAGGAGTGAGGACATGGTCGTTTTCCGGAGGGAGGTCATGACGAAGGCCGGTGGCGAGCCTTTTGCGAGACGCGCAAGGAAGGGCTGCCGGAGCGGCACGTCGGCGCTCATGGCTTGGGCAGCTTGAGGCCGTTTACCGACTGCACGTGCTTGCGGTCGATCACCGCGAACGCGCAGGTGCGGTAGCCCGGCATGTCGGGCGCCACCACCACGTTGGTCTTGACGTTGTTCACGTCGAGCGTGATGCGTTGGAACGACACCTTGCTGCTCTGCTGCACGGCCACCAGCACGATCCGCTGCTTGAAGTCGAGCTTGGGTGGCGCTCCCGGCACTTTGCAGGCATTCCATGCGTGCGCGAACTCGGCGGCGGTGGTGAGCGCGGGCTGCAGCAGCGGCGGCGCATCGAGGGGCATGGTGCCGCGAAAGGTCTGGATCGGCACGAGGTCGCGGGCGGAGGCCCCCGCGGCGGCAACGAGCAGGAGGGCGGCGCACACAGCGCGCGATACGGAGCGGCAGGTCAGAGCGGAGGCGGGCATGGGCATGGCCGATTCTAGACCCGCGCCGGCGGCCCCGGGGGGCAGCGTTCTGGCTAGCCGGCGGGATCCCGCAGCACAGGCGCGGGGCGGGCGGCCTTCACCATGAGGTACTGCTCGATGCCATCGGGATAGCCCGCGAGCGTATGGGCCACGCGATAGCCCTGCGCCTCGTAGAACGGCCGCGCCTGGAAGCTGAACGTGTACAGGTAGAAGGTCGTGCACCCACGCAGGAGGGCGCGTGCCTCGAAGCGCTGCACGATCGCGCGCGCGATGCCGCGCCGCCGCCAGGCCGGGTGCACCCACAACTGCTGCAGCTCGCAGCCGGTGCCCCACGTGCGGCCCACGGCACCGCCGATGAGCGTGTCGCCGTCGCGGGCGAATGCCGCCAGGGGCGTCACGAGATCGAGCGGGGCCGCGGCGTCGTTGAACTCTCCGAGGCCGTGGTCCACCACGGCCGCAGCATCGGCGGGCAGCGCGTCGTGAACGTCGAAGGAAGGCATGCGGTGCACCGCGTGCGTCCGCCGGTCGCGCGCGAGCCTGGAAGCGGCTAGGACTTGGTGGCTGCCCGGCGCGGCCGGAAGCGCTCGGCGCAGGCGATGACCTGCTCGCGCGTGGCGAACTCGAGGCACACGCGCGGATCTTGGCTCGACGGACGGTCGTCGGCGTTGCGCGGCGCCGGCGCGGATGACGCGGGCTGCGCCGAGGCGCCGCCGGGAGCCGGCGGTGCCGCAGTCTGCGCGGTGGCGGTGGCCGCTCCGAGGAGGAGGGCAATAACGAGCGGTCGGGCGTTCATGCGCGTCCTTCGTCGAGGGACCCGGGCAAGGCGCGCGCCGGGCGGGACATGCATTCTGGGCAATTCCCGCCGCGCGCGCCAGTCGTGCGCTACTGCCGCTCCACCTTGGGCACGTCGCGCAGGTCCTCGGCCCAGTCCATGGCGGACGTGCGCCAGATCTGCCGTTGCGGCGGAAGCTGGTCGCTCTCGTCGAGCCCCCCCACGCGCAGGGAGTAGGTGGGCGGCTCGGGGTCGGTGGACGACGAATAGATCGGCGACCCGCAGTCGGCACAGAACGCGTGCACACGCTTGTTGCCGCTGTCGGCGGTCTTCACGTACGTCTTGGGCGCGCCCGAGAGCAGGCGGAACGTGTCGCGCGGCGCCGGGACCGACACGCGGTACGGCGACCCGGATAGCGACTGGCAATCCGTGCAGTGACAGGCCGACACCCGCGCCGGGTCGACATCGGCTTCGTAGCTCACGCTGCCGCAGTGACAGCGTCCGTGCACCTTCATGAGCGTCCTCCTTGGGTGGCTTTCTCGACGATGGGCTGCTTTGACGACGGGTCCGTTCGAGTTTACGCCAGCGACGGGCGTTCCTGATCCTTGATTCCACGGTCCTTGCACGCGTGTGAAACGACGCGGCTTGACGGGTGTGCGTCGGTACCGTATGTATATGCGGTAGTTGTCGCCGCCATGGAACTTGCCCGCAAGCTCTCGATCCTCGCCGATGCCGCCAAGTACGACGCCTCCTGCGCGTCGAGCGGGGCGGGCGGGCGCACGTCGTCGGCGGCCGGCGGGCTCGGCTCCACCACCGGCATGGGCATCTGCCACAGCTACGCCCCCGATGGCCGCTGCATCTCGCTGCTCAAGCTGCTGCTCACCAATTTCTGCCTCTACGACTGCCAGTACTGCGTGAACCGGCGCACGAGCGATGTGCCGCGCGCCCGCTTCGCCATCGCCGAGGTGGTGCAGCTCACGCTCGATTTCTACCGGCGCAACTACATCGAGGGACTGTTCCTGTCCTCGGGGATCATCCGCAGCCCCGACTACACGATGGAGCAGCTCGTGGAGGTCGCGCGCCGCCTGCGCGAGGTACACGACTTTCGTGGCTACGTGCACCTGAAGACGATCCCCGAGGCCAACGAGCGTCTCATCGGACTGGCGGGCCGCTACGCCGATCGGCTGTCGGTCAACGTCGAGCTGCCCACCGCGCAGGGCCTCGCCGACTTCGCGCCGGAGAAAAACGCGCAGACCATTCGGCTCGCCATGGGCCGCATCCGCGTGCGACGCGAGGAGGCCAAGGCGGAGCGGCGCGCGCCGCGCTTCGCGCCCGCGGGGCAGAGCACGCAGATGGTGGTGGGCGCCGATGCCGCCTCCGATGCCGCGATCCTCGCCGCCTCGTCCACGCTCTACGGCTCGTATGGCCTGTCGCGCGTGTATTACTCCGCGTACAGCCCCATCCCGCGCGCCTCGTCGCGGCTGCCAGGGCGCGCCCCGCCGCTCATGCGCGAGCATCGCCTCTATCAGGCGGACTGGCTCCTGCGCTTCTACGGCTTCGACTCGCACGAGATCACGCAGCGCGCCGACGGCATGCTCGACCTCGACATCGATCCCAAGCTCGCCTGGGCGCTGGCCCATCGCGAGGTCTTCCCGGTGGACGTGAATCGCGCCGACCGCGAGACGCTGCTGCGGGTGCCGGGCCTTGGCGTGCGCAACGTCGCGCGCATCCTCGCGAGCCGGCGCCAGCGCAGGCTGCGCTACGCGGACCTCGTCAAGCTGCGTTGCGACATCGGCAAGGCGCGGGACTTCGTGGTCACGGCCGATTGGCATCCGCGCCGCGAGCCCGCCCAGCGCGCGCCGGCCGTGCGGGCGCAGCAGCTGTCGCTGCTGTGAGCGCCGTCGCCTGGGCCCATCCGCGGCCCACGCCCTACGAAGCGTGGCGGGCGCGGGCGCGCGCTTTCCTGCAGCGCGGGGTGCCGCCGGAGCGCATCGAGTGGTACGGCACATCGCTGCTTGCCCCGCAGCAGGTGGAGGACGGGCCTGTCCCTGGCCGCGTCAGCGTCCCTCCGGGGCGCTCGTCGATCTCCTCGAGCGCGCCGCGTGCCACCGCGATCCCACGCGCGAGCCGCTCATGTATCGCCTGCTGTGGCGCGTGGTGCACGGCCGTCCGCGCCTGCTCGACGACGCCGCCGACGACGATGTGATGGGCGTGCGCCGCCTCGCCAAGGCGGTGGACCGCGCGATGCACAAGATGCGCGCCTTCGTGCGCTTCCGGGCGGTCACCGTGGCGAGCGAGCCCCGCTATGTCGCCTGGTTCGAGCCCGAGCACCGCGTGCTCGAGCGCAACGTGCCGTTCTTCGCGGAACGCTTCGCCGGCATGCACTGGACGATCGTCACGCCCGACGGCGGCGTCACGTGGGACCGGGAGGTCGCGACGTGGTTCGACGTGGGTCGCCGCGTGCCGCTGCCCCAGGCCGACGCCGCGGAGGCGCTGTGGCTCACGTATTACGAGCACATCTTCAATCCCGCGCGCCTCAACGTTCCGATGATGCGCAAGGAGATGCCCGTGGTCTACTGGAAGAACCTGCCCGAGGCGGCGCGCATTCCGGCGCTGGTGGCGAGCGCGATGCCGAGGGCGGGGCGCATGGTGGAGGACACGATGACACCCGAGAAGCACGTGCCGCGCGCGACTGGGGCGGGGAAGGGTGGCGATGCCGCCGCGCCCGTGGTACCGGCAGACGACGCGATCGACCGCGCGCCCGGCCTCCCGTCCGCCCCGACCAAGGGGGATCTCGACCGCTGCCGTCGCTGCCCGCTGGGCGAGCGCGCCACGCAGGGCGTGCCCGGGGCCGGCCCCGCGCATGCACGGCTCATGCTGGTGGGCGAGCAGCCCGGCGACGAGGAAGACCTGGCCGGACAGCCTTTCGTGGGTCCGGCGGGCAAGCTCCTCCGCCGGGCGCTCGCGGAGGCGCAGGTACCGGTGGAGAAGGTCTACATCACCAACGCGGTGAAGCACTTCAGCTTCGATGTCCGCGGCCAGCGGCGCATCCACAAGACGCCCGCGCAGCGCGAGATCGAGGCATGCCGCGGCTGGCTCGAGGCCGAGATCGCGGGCGCGCGGCCGGCGG
>CALFEY010000202.1 GCA_937958295.1 uncultured Pseudomonadota bacterium | reverse complement strand
GGTGGTGGTCACGCTCACCAACAACACCGAGCGCGGCGGCAAGGACAAGCCTGGTCCCGATGCCGCCAATCCGCGTGCGGGCAACGCCTATGGCCACCTCCTGCGCTGGCGCGAGGCCGGGGACGATCCCGCCGCCACGTCATTCCGCTGGAGCATCCTCGCCCTCGCCGGCGACCCGGCGGCCACCGATACCGCGGCCAAGGGCTCGTTCACCGGCGACGCCTTCGCCAATCCGGACGGCGTGCGCTTCGATCCCTCCGGCCGCCTGTGGGTGATGACCGACATCTCGCCGTCGCGCCTGAACCAGGGCGCGTTTCGCGCCTTCGGCAACAACCAGCTGCTGATGGTGGACGAGCGCGGCGTCTTCCGCCGCTTCCTCACCGGCCCGGTGGGATGCGAGATCACCGGACTCGCCTTCACCCCCGACGGCCGCACGGCGTTCCTCAATATCCAGCATCCGGGCGAGATCGGCGGCGAGGCCAACGACCCCGCCCAGCCGCGCAAGCACTCGAACTGGCCCGACTATCGTCCCGACGGTCGGCCGCGCTCCGCCACGATCGCGATCCGGCGCGACGACGGCGGCGTCATCGGCGGCTAGCCCTCGCGGCGCGGGCGCGCGGGGCGTGCCTGCCGGCCGCCCTGCCGTTTCAATCGTACAGGCGCCGCGCGGCGAGCCACTCGAATGTGGTGTCGATCGCCTCGTGCATGAGCTCGGGCTGGCCGACGTAATAGTGCGTCGCGCCGCGGACGAGGTGGAAGGCCTTGTCGGCGCTCGCAGCGGCCTCGAAGATGCGACGCGTGTGCGGCTGCGGCACGGCATCGTCGGCGGAATTCTCGATGGCGAGCAGCGGCACGCGGATGCGCGCAGCGCACCTTTCACCGTGCGCATTCGTATCGTCGATGGACCATTGCGACAGCCACGCGCGTAGCGTGGAGAAGCGGCCGATGCCCACCGGACCGCTGTTCACCGTTTCGGGCGCACCGAGGTAGCAGGTACCGATCGGGCGGTCATTGGGATCGTGCGCAGGATCGAGAAAGCGGGGATCGGCGAGCGTGCGATGCGTGACGAAGCCGCGCTCCAGCTCGCCGCCGCCCTTCTCCCGCAACCGGGCGAGCGTTTCCTTGACCCACGCGGTGCGCCGGCGCAGGCGCGCGAGCTGCGCGGCGCGAAAGCGCGCGACGTACTCCGGCGTGTACGGCGGCTGGTGCGGATTGCGCGGGTCGTAGAGGTCGAGCTCGACGTCGCGGTCGTCGGGGTCATTCTCGTCGCGCACCGAGGGGTCGATCATCTCGGCAAGCATCACCGCGCGCGACACGTGGGCGGCCTGGAAGATCATGGCGTCAGCGGGGACGAGCTTCGCGCCGGCCACGTCCACGGGATCGCCGGCGGGCGTGTGCGTGATCGAAGGCCGCTCCGCCTCGGCCTGGTAGAGCAGGGAAAGGGAACCGCCACCTGACCATCCGGCGAGCACCACACGCTCGTAGCCCCACACCTCCTTCGCATGGCGCACGTAGGCGCCGAGGTCGAGCACCACCTTCTCCATGATGAGTGGCGTGTCGTTGCGGGCGTAGCGGCTACCGGCGCAGAGCACGTGAGCGCCGCGAGCAGCCATGGCCCGCGGCACCGGCAGGAGCTGCAGCGTAGAGGCCGGGTGCATGAACACGAAGAGGGTGCGCGCAGGCCTTCCCTTGGGCACGAAGCGAATGCCCTCCAGGTTGATCTTGCCGTGCGCGCTCGCAAAGCCGTAGACCTCGCGGAAGCTGGCCTGCTCGTCGTACTGCAAGTGCACCCACTCCGCCGCCACCTCGTGCTGCTCGTGCCTCACGCTCGTCCTCCTTACTCGGGCTTGATGCCGACCTCGGCCATGAGCTTGCCCCACTGCGCGAGCTCCCGCTTCACGAAGGCCGCGCACTCGTCGGGCTTCGACTCGGTCAGGTCGGCGCCGAGCGCGGCGAAGCGCTTCTTCATCTCCGGATCACCGACCGCGCGGTTGATCTCGGCATTGAGCTTGGCCACGATGGGCGACGGCGTGGCGGCCGGCGCCACGAAGGCGTACCACACGACGAAGTCGTAGGACGGGTAGCCCGACTCCGCAACGGTGGGCAGGTTGGGCAGCTCGGCGAAGCGGGTCTTGCTCGTGACCGCGAGGGGGCGCACCCGGCCCGCCTGGATCTGCGGAATGGAGGTCTGCACCGGATCGAAGAGCACCTGGATGTTCCCGGCGATGAGATCCTGCATGGCGAGCGCATTGCCCTTGTACGGCACGTGCGTCATCTCGATGCCGGTGGCGCGCTTGAAGAGCTCGGCCGACAGATGCGCCGAGTTGCCCATCCCGGCGGAGCCGAAATTGAGCTTGCCCGGATGGGCCTTCGCGTATGCCACCAGCTCCTGCACGTTCTTTACCGGCAGCGATGGATGCACATCGAGCACGAACGGCGTGGTGCCTGGACACGCGAGATACGCGAAGTCCTTGGTGGAGTCGTAGGGCAGGTTCTTGATCTGGTGCGGCGCGAGTACCAGCGGCGAGGTGCCGGACATCCCGATCGTATAGCCGTCGGCAGGGGCGGTGGCCACGAGCTGGTGGGCGATCGAGCCGTTGGCGCCCACGCGGTTGTCGGCCACCACCGGCTGGCCGAGCGAGGTTGAAAGCTTGTCGGCCACCGCGCGGCCGAGGACGTCCACCGAACCGCCCGCGGGATACGGCACGATCATGCGGATGCTGTGGGTGGGATAGGACTGCGCCATCGCGGTGGCGGGGACGACGGCGACGGCCGTCAGGGCGGCCACGGCGACGAGGTGCGTCGCACGGCAGGGATTGCGCATCGGTTCCTCCTGGGTCTCGGCCGCGTCTTTGGCGGGCGCGTGCGCCCGGTGCGGCTCGTTCGAAAACGCAAGGCTACAACAATCGCGACGACAGCTCCCGCGCGGCCGCAGCCAGCGGTGGCAGGAAGCGCCGCGTGAGGTCGGGCAGGGACACCCGGGAGGCCTGGGTGCCGATGTTCATCGCGGCCACCACGTTGCCGCGCAGGTCACGCACCGGCACCGCGATCGAGCGCAGGCCGAGCTCGAGCTCCTGGTCCACCACCGCGTGGCCGTCGGCGGCCACGCCGGCGAGCACCTTGCGCAGGCGCTCGGGTGCGACGATCGTGCGCGGCGTGTGCGCCACAGGCCTCACCCGGCGCAGGTAGTCGTCGAGCGCAGCAGGAGCCAGATGGGCGAGCAGCACGCGCCCCATGGACGTGCAGTACGCGGGCAGGCGCGTGCCGATCGACAGGTCCACCGACATGATGCGGTGGGTCGTCGACGAGCGCGCAACGTAGAGGATCTCGTCGCCTTCGAGAAGCGCGATCGACGACGATTCCTCCAGCACTCCGCTGATGCGATCGAGCAGCGGCTGCGCCGACGTGGCCAACGGGGTCGACGACAGGTACGCGTGGCCGAGACCCAGGATCTTCGGCCGCAGCGAGAAGGTCTTGCCGTCGTCGCTCCCGGCAAGTCCTAGCCGCGAGAGGGTGTACAAGCAACGCCGCACGGCCGCCCGCGGGATGCCGGTGCGGCGGGAAAGCTCGGCGATCGTCAGCGCGCGCTTCTGCTGCGAGAATCCCTGGACGACCGCGAGCCCGCGCGCCAGCGAGGTCATGAAGTTGGGATCTCCGCTCATGGCCTCGATTGCCTCCGCCGCCGTGGGCGGCGCGGGCTCCGGGGGCGGACTGCCGCGCGCCGGCATCAGCGCGCGCCTCTGCCGGCGCGCACCCCGAGTCGGCCTGCCGGAGCCGGGGCTCGGAGTGTCGTTCGATCATCGCACATATTTTCGATAATCGCACTTGACGGCCGCAATCGCAATAGCGCACATTGCGCGCTTGGGACGCGCCGTTGCCGCACAAAGCTGCGAGGGCGCGCCAGTCCGGGAACAACAACAGCGTTGCAACGCATCCCGCCGCCGCCTTCCACGGCGCCGGCACCGGACAGGACGCGCACCCGCGAATTCCACCAAGGAGGAACCGCAATGCCAAGCATTCTCCGGACCGCTGCCGCCGTCATGGCGCTCGCCGTGCCGTTCACCGTGGCGCACGCGCAAGCGCAGGCGCCGGTCAAGATCTACAGCATCGTCGAGCTCTCGGGAGGCGGCGCCACCGCCGGCACCAACTTCGACAATGGCTTGAAGCTCGCCTTCAAGGAAATCAACGCCGCCGGGGGCATCCTGGGCCGCAAGATCGACGTGATCTCGGCGGACACGCAAAGCAATCCCGGCATCGCCAAGGCGCTGACGCAAAAGGCCCTCGACGACAAGGCCTACGTGATCATGGGCCCGGTGTTCTCGGGCTCCATCATCGTGTCGATGGAGGAGAGCCGGCGCGCCGAGGTGCCCAACTTCACGGGCGGCGAGGCGGCGAGCATCACGCAGAAAGGCAATCCCTACGTGTTCCGCACGTCGTTCACGCAGGACACCGCCATGCCCAAGGTGGCCAAGTACCTCAAGGACAACATCAAGGCCAAGTCGGTCGCGCTCATCTGGGTGAACAACGACTTCGGCAAGGGCGGCCGTGACTCCATCACCAAGGCTCTTGAGGCGCAGGGACTCAAGGTGGCCGCGGACATTTCCACCGACCCGGGACAGGTCGACTTCTCCGGCGCGGTACTCAAGGCGAAGCAATCCAACGCCGACGCCGTGTTCGTGTACACCAACGAGGAAGAGTCGGCGCGCGCGCTGCGCGAGCTTAAGAAGCAGGGCTACGACAAGCCGATCATCGGCGAGACCACGCTCACCGGCCAGAAGGTGATCGAGCTCGCCGGCGACGCCGCCAACGGCGCCACCGCGCACGTGGGCCTCACGGCCGACGCGCCGCAGCCCGCGATCAAGGCTTTCGACGATAAGTTCCAGAAGGAATACAAGTACAAGAGCGACCACAACGGCATGAAGGGCTACAGCGCCGCCTATATCGTGAAGGCGATCACCGAGAAGAACAAGAACTTCGACAGCAAGGCGTTCGCCAAGGCGCTGCACGGCGCCAAGATCCTGGTCAAGGACTATCCGGGCGTGCTGCTCGATGTCTCGTTCGACGACAAGGGCGACCTCGACCGCGAGAGCTTCCTCGTCAAGGTGGTGAACGGCAAGCAGGTCGTGACCGACACGCTGCCGCCCGCCGGCGCGAAGTAACTGCGTAGCCCAACGACGCCGCCCCTGCCGCGACCGCGAACCCGGAACGTGACGCACCACGCGCGTTCCGGACGTCCGGCGGCAGGGCCGGCGCTTCCTCCGGCCAAGCCCCGTCATGGGTGACTTCGTCCAGCTGATCGTCTCCGGCACCGCGACAGGCGCGATCTACGCGCTCGCGGCGCTCGGCTTCACGCTCCTGTGGCAGGCGGCAGGCGTGATCAACTTCGCGCAGGGCGAATTCGTGATGCTCCCGGCTTTCGCGATGCTCTTCTGGATCGCGATGGGCGCACCGCTGTGGCTGGCCTTCATCCTCAGTTGCGCGATGTCGATGCTGGTGCTGGGCTACGGCTTCAAGGTCGCCATCGTCGACCCGCTGATCAAGCACGGCGTGATTCCGCTGGTGATCGCCACGCTCGGCCTGTCGATCGCCGTCAAATCGACCATCCGCGCAGGCTACAGCGCGGAGGCGCATCCGTTCGCCAGCCCGTTCCCGGCGGGACAGCTGTCGATCGCCGGGATCAACGTATCGTTTGCGGACATCGGCACGCTCCTGCTCGCGGGCGCGATCGTGGTGGGCCTGCAGGCCTTCCTCAACCGCACGGTCACGGGCCGGGCGATGCAGGCGGTGGCGCAGAACACCGAGGCCGCGCGTGTGCTCGGCATCGACGTGCGGCGCATGGTGCTGTACGTCTTCCTGATCAACGCGCTCCTTGCCGCGGTGGCCGCGCTCCTCATCACGCCCACGTACCTCGCCAAGTTCGACATGGGCGATTCCATCGGACAGAAGGCCTTCTTCGCCGCGATCATCGGTGGCTTCAACCAGACGCGCGGCGCCCTGCTCGGCGGCGTGCTGATCGGCGTCCTCGAAAATCTCGTGGGGTTCTATATCTCGCCGGCCTACAAGGAAGGCGTGGCGCTCGTGCTCTTCCTTCTCGTGATCCTGTTCCGCCCGGAAGGGCTGCTCGGCAAATCCGAGGAGCGCAAGGTATGAACCGCGCGCTACGCCCAGTGCTCCTCGTGGCGGTGCTCGTCGCGCTCGCCATTGCCGCGCTGTACATGAAGCGCAGCGATGTCTATCTCCTCACGCTGTGCAGCGTGTACCTCATGGCCACGTTCGGCCTCAATCTCACCGTGGGCTATGCCGGCCAGATGTCGCTCGGCCAGGCGGCGTTCTTCGGCATCGGCGCCTACATCGCGGCGCTCGCGCTCAAGGCGGGATGGCCGTTCCTGGTGGTGCTGCCGGTGGCCGCGGTGGCCTGCTTCTGCGTGGGGCTCGCCCTGGGCTTCCCCGCCCTGCGCGTGCAGCATCACTACCTGGCCTTCGCCACGCTGGGCTTCAACGTGCTCGTGTTCCTCATCATGCGCAACGAGGAGAAGATCACCGGTGGCACTTTCGGCATCTCCGGCATCCCGCGGCCTACCATCCTCGGGGTATCCACCAATGGCCACGTCGCGTTCTTCTACTTCACGCTCGCCTCGCTCGTGGTGCTCGCCCTTGTGCTTTGGTGGCTCTTGCGCTCGCCATGGGGACGCGCCTTCGCGGCCCTGCGCGACAATCCGATCCGCGCCGAGAGCCTGGGCGTGAACATCACCGCCTACACGCTGCTGGCCTTTGCCATCGGCGCCGCGTGCGCAGGCATCGGCGGCGTCTACTACGCCTCGCTCGTGGAGTTCATCGAGCCGGGACCGTTTCATTTCTCCACTTCGCTGATGATGCTGCTCGCCGTGATCGTGGGCGGCTCGGGACGCTTCTTCGGACCGGTGCTGGGCACGATCATCATCATCCTGCTCCCGGAAGTGCTGCGCTCGTCCAACCTCGAAGCGCTCAAGTTCATGCAGAAGTGGTACCTCGTCTTCTTCGGCGTGGCGGTGGTGGCACTCATGGTGTGGCTGCCGGGCGGGATCCTGTCCATCGCCGACCGCTTCAGGAAGCCGCCGGGGAGCCGGAAGTGAGCCGCGCGGGCGAGCCCTTCCTCGAGGTCAACGACGTGCGCAAGGCTTACGGCGCGATCAAGGCCGTGGACGGCGTGAGCTTCCGCGTGTCGCCCGGCGAGATCGTCGGCGTGATCGGGCCCAACGGCTCGGGCAAGACCACGCTTTTCAACAGCATCCTGGGCCAGATCAAGCCCACCTCGGGCCACGTGGCCCTTCGCGGGGAGGACATCACGGGCATGTCACCGCTCGAACTCTCCCGCCGCGGCGTGGGTCGCACGTTCCAAACCCTGCAGGTGTTCGGCAAGCTGTCCGTGCGCGACAACCTCATCGCTGCCGCACAGGAATTTCGCGGATCGATCGCCTCCCGCCTGTTCGCGCCTCCCGATGCGGGGCTGGGTGAGGAGGCCGAGCGCATGATCGCGCTCTTCCGCCTGCAGCACGTGGCGCACCTCGAGGCCGGCACGCTGTCCTACGGCCAACAGAAGCTCATCGATATCGCCATGGCCTTCATGCGCAAGCCGCAGCTCGTGCTGCTCGACGAGCCATGCGCAGGCGTGAACCCGAGCCTCGTCGAAGAGCTCCGCGAGCTTCTCGTGACGCTCAATCGCGAGCAGGGCGGCAGCTTCGTGGTGATCGAGCACAACATGGACTTCATCATGCGGCTGTGCCCGCACGTGATCTGCATGGTGGAAGGCAAGGTCCTGGCGGAGGGTCCGCCTGCGGCCGTGCAGTCGAACCGGCAGGTGCTGGAGGCCTATCTTGGCAACTGACGCGGCAGCGCCCGAGCATGCTGCGGCCTTGCCGCCCAGGATCATCGAGTTCGACCGCGTGGTCGCAGGCTATACGCCGAGCCTCACGATCCTGAACGAGACCACCCTGGACGTGCGCCGCGGCGAGATCACGTTGCTGATCGGTCCCAACGGCGCCGGCAAGTCCACCGTGCTGAAGACGCTCTTCGGCCTCCTCACGCCGCGCTCCGGCGAGGTGCGCTTCGAGGGCCACGTGATCAACGGCGCCACGCAGCGCGAGCTCCTCGCCCGCGGCATCGCCTTCGTGCCGCAGGGACGCAACCTCTTCCCGTCGCTGTCGGTACGACACAACCTCGAGCTCGGCGGCATCACACTGCCGCGGGCGGAGTTGCCCGGACGCATCGAGGAGGTGCTCGCGCGCTTCCCGCGCATCCGCGAGCGCATCGACAACCAGGCCTCCACGATGTCGGGCGGCGAGCAGAAGCAGCTCGAGGTGGGCCGCGCGCTGCTGCTGCGGCCGCGCGTGCTGCTGATCGACGAGCCCTCGATCGGGCTCTCCCCCAAGCTGGTGCAGGACGTGATGTCGCTCCTGCGCCAGCTGGCCGACAGCGGCGTGACGGTGCTCATGGTCGAGCAGAACGTGCGCACCGCCCTCAAGTTCTCCGACCGCGCGCTCGTGCTCGAGATGGGCCGGCTCGCGCTTGATCGCCCCGCCTCCGTGCTCCTGCAGGAGCCCGACCTCAACCGGCTCTTCCTCGGTGGACATGCGAGGAAGAGCGCGGCATGACGGGGGTCATGCAGTCCCGCACGCAGGTGGGCATCCTCGGCGCCGGCCCCGCCGGCCTGTTGCTGTCGCATCTTTTGGCGCGAGCCGGCATCGATTCGGTCGTCCTCGAGACGCGCGACCGCGCCTACGTCGAGCACCGGGTGCGAGCGGGTGTGCTCGAGCAAGGCTCCGTCGATCTGTTGCGCGAGTGCGGCGCTGGCGAACGCCTGGACCGCGAGGGCCTCGTCCACCGCGGCATCGAGCTGCGCTTCGACGGCGAGGGCCATCGCATCGACTTCCCGGCGCTGACCGGAGGGCGCGCCATCGTGGTGTACGGGCAGCAGGAAGTGGTCAAGGACCTCATCGCCTTGCGGCTCGCGGCCGGAGGCGCCCTCGCCTTCGAGGTGCGGGATGCGGTCCCCGTCGACTACGAGGGTCCGCGGCCCTCGATCCGCTACGTGCAGGATGGCCAGCGCCGCACGCTCGACTGCGACTTCATCGCCGGATGCGACGGCTTCCACGGCGTGTCGCGCCAGGCGATGGCGCCCCACATCGAGGTGTTCGAGCGCGCGTATCCATTCGCCTGGCTCGGCATCCTCGCCAAGGCGGCGCCCACCCACGACGAGTTGATCTACGCCTATCACGAGCGCGGGTTCGCCCTGTACAGCATGCGCTCGCCGGAGATCACCCGGCTGTACTTGCAGGTCCCCCCCGACGAGGACCTCGCGCAATGGCCCGATGCCCGCATCTGGGACGAATTGCGGGTGCGCCTTGCGGACGGCGGCGGCTGGCAGCTGCGCGAAGGACCGGTGCTCGAGAAGGGCGTGACCGGCATGCGCAGCTTCGTCACCGAGCCGATGCAGCGCGGGCGCCTCTTCCTCGCCGGGGACGCCGCGCACATCGTGCCGCCCACCGGGGCCAAGGGCATGAACCTCGCGCTCGCCGACGTGCGCGTGCTCGCGCGGGCGCTCGTCGACTTCTACGCAACCGGCCGCGAGGACCGCCTTGCCGCCTATTCGCACAACTGCCTCGCGCGCGCGTGGCGCGCGGAGCATTTTTCCTGGTGGATGACGTCCATGCTCCACCGCTTCCCCCACGACGACGCCTTCGGCCACCGCCTGCAGCGCTCGCAGCTGCGCTACGTGACGGGCTCCCCGGCCGCCGCCGCCAGCCTCGCCGAGAACTACGTCGGCCTGCCGTTCGCCGACTGATTCACTTCACGGATTCACCGCCCATGGTCAACAAGATTGTTTCCTCCTCCGCCGCCGCGGTCGCCGACGTCCACGACGGGGCCACCGTCATGATCGGCGGCTTCGGCACGGCGGGCATGCCCGCCGAGCTCATCGACGCCCTCATCGACCAGGGCGCGCGTGACCTCACCATCGTCAACAACAATGCCGGCAACGGCGACACCGGCCTTGCCGCGCTGCTCAAGGCCCGGCGCGTGCGCAAGATCGTCTGCTCGTTTCCGCGACAAACCGATTCCCACGTGTTCGACGCGCTGTACCGCGCCGGCGAGATCGAGCTCGAGCTGGTGCCGCAGGGCAACCTCGCCGAACGCATCCGGGCCGCGGGCGCCGGCATCGGCGCCTTCTTTTCGCCCACGGGGTACGGGACCGAGCTCGCCAAGGGCAAGGAGACGCGCGTGATCGACGGCCGCCCCTACGTCCTCGAGCTCCCCATCTACGCCGACTTTGCCCTCATCAAGGCGCTGCGTGGCGACCGGTGGGGTAATCTCGTGTATCGCAAGACGGCGCGCAACTTCGGTCCGATCATGGCGTCAGCGGCCAAGTGCACGGTCGCCCAGGTCCGCGAGGTGGTGAACCTCGGCGACCTCGACCCCGAATCCGTGATCACCCCGGGCATCTACGTGCGCCGCGTGGTGGAGATCCCTGCCGCCGCGCGCGACGTGCCCGTTCCGGGCGCCGCCGCCTGATTCGCCGAAGGACCCGACATGAAACGCTTTACCCGTGATGAGATGGCCGCCCGCGTGGCCCGCGACATCGAGGATGGTGCCTACGTGAACCTCGGCATCGGCCTGCCCACGATGGTGGCCAACCACCTGCCCAAGGATCGCGAGGTGATCCTGCACACCGAAAACGGCCTCCTCGGCATGGGCCCCGCACCCGCCCCGGGCGCGGAGGACTCCGACCTCATCAACGCCGGCAAGCAGCCCGTCACCACGCTGCCTGGCGCGTCGTTTTTCCATCATGCCGACTCGTTCGCGATGATGCGCGGCGGTCACCTGGACTGCTGCGTCCTCGGCGCGTTCCAGGTATCGGCGCAGGGCGACCTCGCCAACTGGCACACGGGTGCTAAGGACGCCATTCCCGCCGTGGGTGGCGCGATGGACCTCGCCATCGGCGCCAAGAGCGTCTATGTCATGATGGAGCACCTCACGAAGCAGGGCGAGAGCAAGATCGTGGCGCAGTGCACGTACCCGGTCACGGGGCTGCGCTGCGTCAACCGCATCTATACCGATCTCGCCGTGATCGACGTCACGCCCCAGGGCCTGGTCGCGATCGACATCGTTCCCGGCCTCGCCTTCGACGAGCTCGCGCGCCTCACCGGCGTTCCCCTTGCCAACGGCCTCGCGGCCGCGCCCACCCCCGCCTGACAGGAAATCCCACGCATGTCCGAAGCCTTCATCTGCGACGCCATCCGCACCCCTATCGCCCGCTACGGCGGCGCCCTTGCCGCCGTGCGCGCCGACGATCTCGCTGCGCTGCCCATCGCCGCGCTCGTCGCCCGCAATCCCAACGTCGACTTCGCCACGGTCGACGACGTGATCTACGGCTGCGCCAACCAGGCGGGCGAGGACAACCGCAACGTGGGCCGGATGGCGCTGCTCCTCGCCGGCCTGCCGCCGGAGGTGCCCGGGGCGACGATTAACCGGCTGTGCGGCTCGAGCCTCGATGCCATCGCCATTGCGGCGCGCGCCATCAAGAGCGGCGAGGTCGACCTCGTGATCGCTGGCGGCGTGGAGAGCATGACCCGCGCGCCTTTCGTGATGGGCAAAGCGGACAGTGCCTTTTCGCGCAGTGCCAGCATCTTCGACACCACCATCGGCTGGCGATTCGTCAATCCATTGATGAAGGCCAAATACGGCATCGACTCGATGCCGGAGACTGCCGAGAACGTCGCGGCCGACTTTCACGTGAGCCGCGCCGACCAGGACGCGTTCGCGCTGCGCAGCCAGGAGCGTGCCGCGGCGGCCCTCGCCGCCGGACGCCTGGCCGAGGAGATCGCACCGGTCACGTTACCGGGCAAGAAGGGGGAGCCAGTGGTGTTCAGCCAGGACGAGCATCCGCGCGCCACCTCGCTCGAGGCGCTCGCCAAGCTCAAGGGCATCGTCAAGCCCGACGGCACCGTGACGGCCGGCAATGCCTCGGGCGTCAACGACGGCGCCTGCGCGGTGCTGCTCGCCTCCGAAGCCGCGGCCAAGCGCTTCAACCTCAAGCGGCGCGCCCGTGTGGTGGGCAGCGCCGTGGCCGGTGTGCCGCCGCGCATCATGGGCTTCGGCCCGGCTCCCGCCACACGCAAGCTCCTCGCCAAGACCGGCCTTTCGATCGGCGACATGAACGTCATCGAGCTCAACGAGGCCTTCGCCGCGCAGGGCCTCGCCGTCACGCGCGACCTGGGCCTGCCCGACGACGCTCCGCACGTCAATCCCAACGGCGGTGCCATCGCGCTCGGGCATCCGCTCGGCGCGAGCGGCGCGCGCCTCGTCACCACCGCCTTGTACCAACTCGAGCGCACCGGCGGCCGCTACGGCCTCGCCACCATGTGCATCGGCGTGGGCCAGGGCATTGCGCTTGCGATCGAGCGCCTGTAAGGAGCCTGCACGCCATGACCTCTCGACCCGGCAATCTCGCGCCACGAGCGCTGGCCGGCTACCGGCCCAACGACCGCGGCACGCAGCCCGACCTGCTCTATCCGCCGTACGCGTCCACCGTCAAGCGCGCGCCGTCGCAGCCGTTGCTGCCCATCGACGCCACGCTGTCGGAAATCACCGGCCCGATCTTCGGCTACGACCGCATCCATGCCAACGACTTCGACCTCACGAAGCAGCATGCCGGCGAGCCGATCGGTGAGCGCATCGTGGTCGTGGGACGCGTGCTCGACGGCAATGCGCGGCCGGTGGCCAACACGCTGGTCGAGATCTGGCAGGCTAACGCTGCCGGGCGCTACCCGCACCCCCGCGACCAACACAACGCGCCCACCGACCCCAACTTCACCGGCGCAGGCCGCACGATGACCGACGAACGCGGTTACTACCGCTTCGTCACGATCCGCCCCGGCGAGTATCCGTGGCGCAACCACTACAATGCATGGCGTCCGGCGCACATCCACTTCTCGCTGTTCGGACCGGCCTTCGCCACGCGCCTCGTCACGCAGATGTATTTCCCCGGCGACCCGCTGCTCGAGTACGACCCTATGTACATGAGCGCGCCGGACGACCGTGCGCGCAAGCGTCTCGTGTCCACGTTCGACTGGGAGAGCACGATCCCCGAGCAGGCGCTGGGCTACCGCTTCGACATCGTTCTGCGCGGCCGCGACGAGACGCCGATGGAGAACTATCTCCCCGGGGGCGTGAAATGAGCTTGCAGACCACGTCGTCGCAAACCGTCGGACCGTACCTGCACATCGGCCTCACCTGGCTCGTCACGGATAACCTCGTGGCACCGGGAGTAGAGGGCGATCCGATCACCATCGAGGGCCGCGTGACCGATGCCGATGGCGCGCCCGTCAACGATGCGCTCGTGGAGATCTGGCAGGCCAATCGCCACGGCCGCTATCCGCATCCTGAAGACAGGGGTAGCGCCCCGCTCGAAGCCGCGTTCACCGGGTTCGGCCGGGTGCCCACCGACCCGCAGGGGCGGTTCAAGTTCACCACGATCAAGCCCGGACGCGTGCCCGGCGCCGGCGGCGCCCTGCAGGCCCCGCACATCAATGTCACGCTCTTCATGCGCGGCATGCTCCGGCACCTCACCACGCGGATCTACTTTCCCGGGGACCCGGCCAACGCCGCGGACACGGTACTCGCCTCCGTGCCGGCGGAGCGCCGCGCCACGCTCGTCGCCGCCCCGGTGGCGGGCCAGACGGGCGCCCTCGAGTGGAACGTCCGCCTGCAAGGCGAGGGCGAGACCGTGTTCTTCGACGTGTAGCCATCATGCTCAAGGCGCAGGTCAACGGCACCACGCTCCACTACACGTGCGACGGCAACGCCGGCGCGCCCGCGCTGCTCTTCGCCAATTCGCTCGGCGCGGATCACACGATGTGGCAGCCGCAGGTCGCCGCGCTGTCCGCGCACTGGCGCCTGATTCGCTATGACGCGCGAGGCCATGGGCAATCGGGCGTCACGCCGGGGCCGTATACGGTGGAACTGCTCGGCCAGGATGCCCTCGCGCTCCTCGATCACCTGCGCATCGAGCGCGCCGCGTTCTGCGGTCTGTCGCTCGGCGGCGCGACCGGACAGTGGGTGGGGCTGCATGCCAAGAACCGCATCACCGGCCTTGTGCTCGCCAACACCGCCGCCAAGATCGGCACGCCCGACGCCTGGAACCAGCGCATCGCTGCCGTGAATGCCGGGGGCGTGGCGGCCGTGGCCGATGCCGTGCTGCAACGCTGGTTCACGTCTGGGTTCGCGCAGCGCGAGCCGGCCGTCCTCGCCCGCATGAAGGCGATGATGCGCAGCCAGCCGACCGCGGGCTACGCCGCGCAGTGCGCGGCGGTGCGGGACGCCGATTTCCGCGATGCCCTGGCCACTCTCGAGGTGCCCACGCTCGTGATCGCCGGCACGCACGACGTGTCCACCACCCCCGCGGACGGCGCGTTTCTCGCGCAGCGAATCCCCGGAGCGCGCTACGTCGAGCTCGACGCTGCCCACATTTCCAACGTCGAGGCGCCGCAGGCCTTCAATGCGACCCTCCTCGATTTCCTCGGCTACCGCTAAGACCCATGCACGACGACGACCGCCGCAACGACGGCATGAAGGTGCGCAGGGCCGTGCTCGGCGACGCGCACGTCGACCGCACGGTGAAGAATCGCAACAGCTTCAACGAGGACTACCAGGACTTCATCACGCGTTACGCGTGGGGCGAGATCTGGACCCGCCCTGGGTTGCCGCGGCACACGCGCAGCCTCCTCGTGCTCGGCCTCATGGTTGCGCTCAACCGGGGCGACGAGTTCAAGATGCACGTGCGCGCCGCGTTCAACAACGGCGTCACCCGCGACGAGATCAAGGAAGTGCTGCTGCAATGCGCGGTGTACGCCGGGGTGCCTGCCGCGAACGCCGCCTTCCACCAGGCGCAGCAGGTATTCGACGAGATGGACGCCGCGGGCGGGGCATCGTGAGCTCGGCGCCTCTCGCGCCACTCAGGGGCGGGGGCGTCGCGTGAGCCGCGCCTTCTCCCTGTCCGCCCTCACCGTGCTGGAGCTCTCGCCCCCGGACATGGTCACGTGCGCGCGCGAGGCCGGCTACTCGCACGTCAGCCTGCGTCTCATCCCCGCCACCGCTACGGAGGTGAGCTGGGCCACGATCGGCGACACGCCCACGATTCGTGACACGCTCGCGCGCCTCGCCGACACGAACATTGCCGTGCTCGACGTCGAGATCCTGCGCCTTACGCCGGACACGGACGTGCGCGACTTCGAGGCGGTGCTCGCCACCGCCGCCCGCCTCGGCGCGGGCAACGCCCTCGTTGCCGACAACGACCCGGAAGCGTCGCGCTTCATCGACAACTTCGCCGCGCTGTGCGACCTCGCGGCGGGCTACGGCATCGCCCCCAACCTCGAGCCCATGCCGTGGACGGACGCGAAGAGCTTCGTGGAAGGCGTGGCCCTCGTGCAGGCCGCGGCACGCGACAATGCCGGCGTGCTGATCGATCCGCTGCACTTCGATCGCGGCAACGGCCACGCGCATGAGATCGTCGCCACGCCGCCCTCGCTCATCCGCTACGTCCAGATGTGCGATGCGCCGGCGGCGCGTCCCACCGAGGTGGCGGAGCTCCTGCGCCAGGCCCGCTCCGATCGCCTGCTCCCCGGCGAAGGCGGCATCGATCTGCGCGGCATCCTGGGCAGCGTCCCTGCCGACACGCCCATCAGCATCGAGATACCCCAGGAAGCCCTCGTCCGCAGCGTGCCGGCCGTGGAGCGCGCGCGACGCGCGCTCGCGGCCACGAAGGCGCTCATCGCGTCGCTCGCCTGAACGGGCCGCCGCCTTGAACTGCACTCGCCGATGCTGACCCTCGCCGACATCGAAGCCGCGGCCGGCCATGTCTACGCCGCGATGGCGCCCACGCCGCAGTTCGCGTGGCCGCTCCTGTCGAAGCGGGCGGGCTGCGAGGTGATCGTGAAGCACGAGAACCACACGCCCATCGGCGCCTTCAAGGTGCGCGGCGGGCTCAACCTCATGGCGCAGCTCGCCGTGGCCGCGCCGCGCGTGCCCGGGGTCATCAGTGCCACCCGCGGGAATCATGGACAGAGCCTGGCCTTTGCCGCGCGACGACACGGAATGCGTTGCCGGATCGTGGTCCCCGAGGGCAACTCGCGCAGCAAGAATGCCGCGATGGAAGCGCTGGGAGCGCAGCTCACCGTGCACGGTGCGGACTTCGATGCGGCACGCGAGCATGCCTTTGCGCTCGCGGCGCGCGAAGGGCTGCGCCTCGTAGGCCCGTTCGACCCCGAGCTCGTGGCGGGGGTGGCCACCTATGCCCTCGAGCTCTTCCGCGCCGTTGCCGACATCGACACGGTCTTCGCACCCATCGGCTGCGGATCGGGCATCTGCGGCCTCATTGCCGCCCGCGACGCCCTGGGCCTGCGCACGCGGGTCGTAGGCGTGGTGTCGACCGAGGCCAATGCCTACGCGCAATCGTTCCGGTCCGGACGCACGGTGGAAACGGCCACCGCGGTAACGGTGGCCGACGGCATGGCGGTGCGCGTGCCGGTGCCCGCCGCGCTCGACGTGATCCGGCGCGGCGCGCACGACGTGGTCGAGGTGAGCGATGCCGACGTCGAGGCCGCGATGCGCGCTTTCTTCGACGACACGCACCAGACGGTGGAAGGCGCCGGTGCGGCCGGCTTGGCCGCGCTGATGCGCGTGCGCGACCGCGGCGGCAAGCGGCACGCGGTCATCGCGAGCGGCGGCAACGTCGATCGCGAGGTGTACACACGGGTGCTCGCCGGATTGAGCGAGACGCGAGCCGACGCCTGACGGCGGCGCTTTGCGCCGCGGCCGCATGCACCGCGGCCCGCGCCGCGCCCTGCTACGCCGCCAGCGCGCGCATTTCCGCGATGAGATCGGCCTTGCCTTCGAAGCCGATGCCCGGCAACGGCGGCAGGTCCACGTAGCCGTCGATCACCCGCACGCCGTCCGGAAAGCCGCCGTAGGGCTGGAACAGGTCGGGGTAGCTCTCATTGCCGCCGAGGCCGAGGCCCGCCGCGATGGCGAGCGACATCTGGTGGCCACCGTGCGGGATACAACGACGCGGCGACCAGCCGTGCTCGCGCAGCATCTGCAGCGTGCGCAGGTATTCTGCCAGCCCGTAGGACAGTGCGCAGTCGAACTGCAGCCAGTCGCGGTCCGGCCGCATGCCGCCGTAGCGGATGAGATTGCGCGCATCCTGCATCGAGAAGAGATTCTCGCCCGTGGCCATCGACCCCTGGTACACGCGCCCGAGCTCCGCCTGCAGCGCGTAGTCGAGCGGATCGCCCGGCTCTTCATACCAGAAGAGCGGGTATTGCGACAGCGCGCGCGCATACGCGATGGCAGTGTCGAGGTCGAAGCGGCCGTTGGCATCCACCGCGAGCTGCCGGCCAGGACCGAGGAGCTTCAGCACCGACTCGATACGCGCACAATCGTCGGCGAGGCTCGCGCCGCCGATCTTCATCTTCACCACCGTGTAGCCGCGCTCGAGATAGCCGGTCATCTCGCGGCGCAGCCCGTCGAGATCCTTCCCGGGATAGTAGTACCCCCCCGCGGCGTACACGAACACGCGCGGATCGGCCACCCCGCTGCCGTAGCGGGTGGCCAGGAGCTGGTGCAACGGCTGGCCGGCGATCTTGGCGGTGGCATCCCACACCGCCATGTCGATGGTACCCACGGCCACCGAGCGCTCGCCGTGGCCGCCGGGCTTCTCGTTGGTCATGAGCCGCGACCAGATGCGGTGGGGATCGAGGTTGTCTGCGGAGTCGTCGAGGAGCGAGGCGGGATCGGCTTCCATCACGCGCGGCACGAAGCGGTCGCGGATGAGGCCGCCCTGGCCGTAGCGGCCGTTGGAGTTGAAGCCATATCCCACCACGCGACGACCGTCGCGGATCACGTCGGTGACCACGGCCACGAGCGAGAGCGTCATCTTCGAGAAGTCGATGTACGCATTGCGGATGTCCGAGCGGATGGGCCGCGTGGACTCGAGGATCTCGACGATCTTCATAAGAGCGTTTTCAGGAAGGAAGTGACGCGCCGCCGCAGATCGCAAGATCCTGGCCGGTGATGGCCGCGGCGGCGGGCGACAGCAGGAAGGCCACGAGCTCGGCCACTTCGGTTGGCGCGATGAGGCGCCCGATCGGCGGGGTACGCGGCGCGCTCGCCGCGCGCGCCGGGTCCGCGAGCATCGTCGTGGCGGTCGCTGCGGGCGACACCACGTTGATCGTGACGCCACGGTCGGCCACCTCCGCCGCCCAGCTCCGGGCGAGCGCCCCGAGCGCGGACTTCACCGCGGCGTACTGGCTGCGCCC
>CALFEY010000201.1 GCA_937958295.1 uncultured Pseudomonadota bacterium | reverse complement strand
CCGATCGCGGAGGCGGTGGGATCTGCCGCCGCATCCCCGAAGGCCGCGCCGGCCACGAACCCTCACTCGCCGTTGCGCACGGCGACCGCGCAGCAGGATTCGCCGGAGGCAGCGGATGGGTCGGAGGCGGCGGACGCATCGGACACGTCGCGCGAGAAGGACGCCGCGGAGTAAGCCCCTACAGGATGCCGTGCCGCGCGAAGACGTCAGCGAGCTTGGCGCCGCGCTCGAGCTCCTGCCGCGTGTCGTTCTCGCCGCGCACCTTGGCGAAGGCCTTCTCCAGTGCCGTCGCCTCGACCGCGCGCGGCACGACGACCACGCCATCGGCATCACCCACCACGAGGTCGCCCGGCGCCACCGCCACGCCCGCCACGTGGATGGGCACGTCGATCTCCGCAACCTTACCTCGCCCTTTGGAGTCGAGCGGCGCGATGCCGCCGTGGAACACAGGGAATTTCATGCGACGGATCGGGCGGATGTCGCGCACGAAGCCATCCGTGAGGCACCCCGCGGCGCCGCGAGCCCGCGCCGCAGTGGACAGGAGCTCCCCCCAAGGAGCGATGCGCGTCGAGCCCCCGCAACCCAGCACGGCGATCTCCCCCGGCTTGAGGTCGTCGACGAGCGCGATCTCGAGCGCGTAGGGATTGTCGCCGGGCACCACCGTGTACACCTCGCGATACGCGCCGGTACGCGCGCGGCCGACCATCGGAATCTCGTCGTCGAGCGGCCGGATGTGCGCGGGCATGGCCTGATCGCGATAACCGAGCTCGTCGAGCACGTCGCTGAGCACGGCGGTGTACAGGTCGCGCGCGACGGCCTCGCGCAGGGCGGCATCGGTCATGCGTCCTCCGGGTGATGGTGTTGGTCAGGGGTGCCGCGGACCTACGCCGCCGCGCGTGCCTTGGCGATCGCCTCGAGCAGCGTGGACGGCTCGTGCGCGCCGGACAACGCGGTCTTGCCGTCGAAGATGAAGAACGGCACGCCGGAGATGCCCATCTCGCGGGCGCGGACGTCGGCCTCGCTCACTTGCGCGCGCAGCTCGTCGGACGCGATGAAGGCCCGTGCATCCACCGGATCATAGCCCGCGGAGGCCGCGATGGCGGCGAGCTCCGCGGGGTCGCCGACGTAGCGTCCTTCGAGGAAGTAGGCGCAAAACACCGCCTCCACCAGCGCCTGCGGATCGCCCTCGGGACGCGACTGCGCCCAGGCGATCAGCCGATGCGCATCGAGGGTGTTGGGCTGGCGCGCGATGGCGTCGAAATCGAACTCGATGTCCGCGGTACGGCCGGCCTCGCGCACGCGCTCGTAGATTTGCGTCGCGCGCGCCGGGCCACCGAACTTGGCCTCGAGGTACGCCTTGCGATCCGCGCCTTCGGGAGGCAACTCGGGATTGAGCTGGAAGGGATGCCAGCGCACCTGCACGGGTAAGGCGGGATCCTGCTCGCGCAGCTGCGCGAGCGCGGCTTCGAGCCGTCGCTTGCCGATGAAGCACCACGGGCACACCACGTCGGACACGACATCCACCGTCAACGCTCCAAGCATGAACCTCTTCCTCTCGCTACCGTGAGCCGGACTTGGCCGGCAGACATGCCGCGCGTGCGCACAAGCTGCAGCGGCGCGCCGACATTGCGATAATGCAGCACGACACGCGGGAACCCAACCCCCATGGCGCCTTCCCTGCGCTGGGACATCGTCTGCCGGGTCGTCGACAACTTCGGCGATGCCGGCGTCTGCTTTCGCCTGGCCCGGCAGCTCGCGGCCGAGCACGGCATCGCCGTCACGCTCTGGATCGACGACGTGCGCAGTCTCGCGCACTTCGTGCCATCGCTCGCCGCCGACGGCCGCGACCAGGTCGCCGAGGGCGTCCGCGTGCGCGCCCTCGACGACGCCTCGCCGCCCGCCTCGCCCCTGCCCGACGTTGTAATCGAGGGCTTCGGCTGCGGCTTGCCTCATGCCTACGTCGCGGCGATGGCCGCCGCGCCAAAGGCACCGGTGTGGATCGTGCTCGAGTATCTCTCGGCGGAGCCGTGGATCGAGTCCTCGCACGCCCTGCCGTCGCCGCATCCGCAGTTGCCGCTGACGCGATGGTTCTGGTTCCCGGGCTTCACGCGCAGCACCGGCGGCCTGCTGCGCGAGGCGGATCTCTTCGCCCGGCGCGATGCCTTCCGAGGCGGCGACGCTCACCGCGAGGGGCTGGCGCGCGCGGTCGGCGTGCGCCCGACCCCCGGTGCCTTCTGGGTGTCGCTGTTCTGCTATGCCAACGCGGCGTTGCCGGTGCTACTCGATGCGTGGGCCGACGGCGACGAGACGGTGACGTGCATCGTGCCCGAGGGCGTCGCGGGCTCGGAGCTCGATCGCTGGAGCGGCGGCCAAGTGCCGCATCCCGGCGCGCCGCTCACGCGCGGGCGCCTCACGCTGGCGGTGGCGCCGTTCGTGGACCAGGACGCCTTCGACCGACGCCTGTGGGCCTGCGACCTCGACTTCGTGCGCGGCGAGGACTCCTTCGTGCGCGCGCAATGGGCCGCGGCTCCCTTCGTGTGGCATGCCTACCCCCAGGAAGCCGACGCGCACCTCGCGAAGATGGATGCCTTCCTGAACCGGCTGGAAGCGCACATGGAGCCGCATGCACGGGCGGCGCAGCGCGCGTTCTGGTACGCCTGGAATGCCGCCGATCCCGTGGCCTCCGCGCAGGCCTGGCCGGCATATCGAGAGGCTTTGCCCGCGATCGCCGCCACGGCGCGCGCCTGGGCCAGCGACCTCGCCACCCAGCCCGACCTCACTGGGGGACTGGTCAGGTTCTGCGAAAGCAAGCTATAATTTCGGGTTGATCATTCCCGGCTGCCGCCTTCGCATCCCTGGCACCGGACCGCCGCTCCCGCGCTCGCCCCAAGACGACCCGCAGCGGCCCCAACCCTTCAGGACTCGTCATGAAACTCGCTCAGGAAGTGCGCGCCGGCAACGTCATCATGGTCGGCAAGGACCCGATGGTCGTGCAGAAGGCCGAATTCAGCAAATCCGGCCGCAATGCCTCAGTGGTCAAAATGAAACTCAAGAACCTGCTCTCGGGCAGCCCCACGGAAACCATCTATCGCGCCGACGAGAAGTTCGACACGATCCAGCTCGAGAAGAAGGAAGTCAGCTACTCCTACTTCGCGGATCCGATGTACGTGTTCATGGACGGCGAGTTCAACCAGTACGATGTCGAGAAGGAGAACCTCGGCGACGCGCTCAACTACCTCGAAGAAGGCCTCGCCTGCGAGCTCACCTTCTACGAAGGCCGGGCGATCTCCGCAGAGCTGCCCAACACGGTCGAGCGCGAAGTCTCCTACACTGAGCCGGCGGTCAAGGGCGATACCTCGGGCAAGGTGATGAAGCCCGCCAAGCTCGCCAACGGCTTCGAAGTGCAAGTGCCGCTGTTCGTGACCACGGGCGACCGCATCGAGATCGACACCCGCACGGGCGAGTACAAGCGGCGCGTGTAACTTCCGCGCGACCGGATGTGCTGCCACGGGCGCCTCGCAACGGCGCCCGTTGCTTTTGGAGGCCAGGTATCCGCCCTTCGCCTTCTCGCCGGCGGCGTGCCCGCGTCAGGTAGGCAGGCCCCGCGCGCTGCGCGACAATCGGCTCACCCTCTTTCTCCAAGGCGAGCCTCATGCGTCGTTTCCTGCTGCTTCCGGCTGGTGTCGCACTGTGTCTCCTCGCCGCGTGCGGCGGCGGTGACGGCGGCGCGCCCGAGCCTCCGCCCCCGCCACCCCCTCCCGTGGTCACGGGGCCTGCATGGTGGAACTTCGGCCGCGACGTGCAGCACGCCGCCCAGAGCGGCGTGGCGACTCAATCCCTGCTGCGCATCGTGTGGCAGACCCCCGTGGATCTCGTGCCGCCGTATCTGCCCGGCAACGTCCTCCACATCCACTACGGCTCGCCCGTGATCACGGCAAGCAACACCGTGCTCGTGCCGGTCAAGGTCAATCGCAGCGGCGGGTTCCGCGTGGAGGCGCGCGCGGGGAGCAACGGGGCGCTCATGTGGACCACCGACTCCGACTATGTGTTGCCGCCGCACGACTGGGTGCCAAGCTACAACATCGCGCTCACTCCCGGCAATCGCCTCTACCTGCCCCTGGCGGGCGGACGGCTCGGCTATCGCGACAATGCCGACGCCGCCACGGGCACGCTCGCCACGGTTGCCTTCTACGGCAACGAGGCCTATGCCGCGGCCGCCGCGCAGTACAACGCGAACGTGATCATCACCACGCCGCTCACCGTCGATGCGCGCGGCAACGTTTTCTTCGGCTACCTCGTGCAGGGCAACACGCCACAGAACCTCGCCAACGGCATCGCGCGCGTGGCCCCCGACGGCAGCGCCCGCTTCGTGAGCGTGCGCGAGGCTGCGGGTGCGGCAAACCCCGCGATGACCAAGGTCGCCACGAACAGCGCGCCGGCGCTCTCGCCCGACCTGTCGACCGTGTACGTGGCCGTGGTGTCGCAGCCGCCGGCCGGCGAGCGCCCCAGCGGGACGCTGCTCGCGCTCGACGCCACCACGCTCGCCACGCGCGAGAGCATCGCGCTGCGCGATCCCGCCACCGGGCAGCTCGCGTGGGTGAGCGACAACGGCACGTCCTCGCCCGCGGTGGGCCCCGACGGCGACGTCTACTTCGGCGTGCTGGAGTCGAACGTGCCTGCGCACAATTTCCGCGGCTGGCTCCTTCACTTCGATGGTGCCCTCGCCACCGCCAAGCTCGCGGGGTCGTTCGGCTGGGACGAGACGGTGTCCTTCGTCACGCCGGCGATGGTGCCGCAGTACACCGGCAACTCGCCCTATCTCGTCGTGTCCAAGTACAACAACTATTACGGCGTGGGCACGGGCAACGGCCGCAACCAGATGGCGATCCTCGATCCCTTCACCGCGCAGACCGACGTCATCTCCGGCCACCCCGTGATGCGCGAGGTGCTCACCATCCTCGGCCCCACCCCCGACGGCAACTATCCCGGAGCGGTACGCGAATGGTGCGTCAACACGGTGGCCGTGGACGCCGCCACAAGCTCCGTGCTCGTCAACAACGAGGATGGGCGCCTATACCGCTGGCACCTGCCTTCCAACCGCCTCACGCAGACCGTCCGCTTCAACAACGGCTTCGCGGAGTCGTACACGCCCACGGCCGTGGGCGCCGACGCCAAGGTCTATGCGATCAACAACGCCACGCTCTTCGCGGTAGGCGAGTAAGGCGGACGCGGCGGGCCGCGGCCCGCCGCTAGCGTGGAACGGTGAATGCCTCGCGCGCCGCCGCGACGGCCTCGCGTGTCACGCAGTCGTGCAGGTGATCGTTGACGAGGCCCATCGCCTGCATGAACGCGTACACGGTCGTGGGGCCCACGAACGACCAGCCGCGCTTCTTGAGGTCCTTGGCGAGCGCAATCGATTCCGGGGACGTGGCCATCCCCTGCAGCGCCTCGCGCGTGAGCTTGCGCGGCCGCGCCGACGGCGCCGGCTCGAAGCGCCAGAAGAATGCCGCCAGCGACCCCGCTTCCTCCCGCAGCTCCAGCGCCCGCTGTGCGTTGTTGATGGTCGACTCGATCTTGCCGCGGTGACGCACGATCTCCGCATTGCCGAGCAGCCGCGTGACGTCGCGGGCGGCCATGCCCGCGACGTGCTCGAGCGCGAAGCCGCCGAACGCCTCTCGAAAGGCCTCGCGCTTGCGCAGGATCGTGATCCACGCGAGGCCCGATTGGAAGCCTTCGAGGCAGAGCTTCTCGAACAGCCGCCGGTCATCGGCCACCGGGAAGCCCCATTCGTGGTCGTGGTAGTGGACGTAGAGCGGATCCTCCCCGCACCAGGGGCAGCGTCGGGGGGCAGGCAGCGGGCTTGGCATCGGCCGATTAAAGCATGAAGATAGATGCATGAAACCGCCTCCGAACTTTCGCCCTGCCGCACCGGCTGCGCGGGCCCTTCGCGCCCCGCTGCGTCTCGCGGCCGCGCTCGCGCTCGCGGCAGCGGCCGCAGGGGCTGCCGCCGCCGAACTTCCCATCTTCGATGCGCACGTCCACTACAGCCACGACGCCTGGGCCAACCTGCCGCCCAAGGACGCGATCGCGCTCCTGCGCCAAGCGGGCATCAAGCGGGCGGTGGTGTCGAGCTCGGGCGACGACGGCACCCAGCGCCTCGTGGCGGAGGCGCCGGAGCTCGTCATCCCGTCGCTGCGGCCCTACCGCAACCGCGGCGAGATCGGCACGTGGGTCCGCGACGACACCGTCGCTGCGTTCCTCGAGGAGCGCCTCAAGAACAGCCGCTACGCCGCCATCGGCGAGTTCCACCTCTACGGCGCCGACGCCGACCTTCCGGTCCCGCGGCGCATGATCGCCCTGGCCCGGCAGTACAAGCTCGTCCTGCATGCGCACTCCGATGTCGACGCCATCGAGCGCATCTACCGGCAGGACCCGCAGGCCCGCGTGCTATGGGCGCACTCGGGCTTCGACGCACCGGACAAAGTTCGCGAGATGCTGCGCAAGCATCGCAACCTGTGGTGCGACCTCGCGTTCCGCAACGAGCACGGCGCGAACGGCCGGATCCCCGCGGAATGGAAGGCGCTCTTCACCGAATTTCCGGACCGGTTCATGGTGGGCACCGACACGTTCACGCCCGAGCGCTGGCACTACATCGGGCCCCACGCCACGTGGTCGCGAGCATGGCTCGCCGACCTGCCCGCGCCGGTGGCGGAGAAGATCGCGTGGCGCAACGGCGAGGCGCTCTTCGGCTTCTGGAAGCCGCCCGTCGAGACGCATTGACATGACGCCCGTGCGCACTTGGCGCCCATTGCTCGCGTTGGCGGCGGGGCTTGGGTGCGCCAGCGGCGCAGCGGCCCAGGCCTGCGGCGAGGCCCTCGGGCCGGGGACGTCGCTCGTGGAGAACAGCGGCTACGTCGTGGCCTATCGCACGGAGCCCGCGCCGGTGGCAGTCGGACAGCACTTTGCCGTGGCCTTCGCGGTGTGCCCGAAAGGCGGCGCCGCGGCACCGCAGTCGGTGCGGGTGGATGCCCACATGCCCGCGCACAAGCACGGCATGAACTATCGCGCGACGATCACGCGCGGGCCCGATGCCACGTATCGCGCAGAGGGCCTCCTGTTCCACATGCCGGGCCGCTGGGACCTCACGTTCGATATCGCCGCGCGGAACACCACGCAGCGCCTCGCCCACGCCGTCGAGGTGCGATGAAGCGCTGGAAGCGAATCGGCACGACCGTGGCGGTAGCGGCGGTGCTCGTCACGGCTGCGGCCGTGGCCGCGCAGGCGGCGGGCGACGCCCCGCGGCATGTGGAGTTCACCCCCGCCGAAGTGGCCGCGATACTGGCGCTCGGTCCGCCCCCTGCGCCGCCCCGCGATCCCACCAACCGCGTGTCCGGCCAGCCCGCGGCGATCGCCTTCGGCGCCCGCCTCTTCTCGAGCCTGTCGCTGTCCTCCACCGGCACGGTGTCGTGCGCGACCTGCCACGACCCGGCGCGCGCATTCGCCGATGGCGAGGCGCAGGCGCATGGCGAAGGTCCCGGCGAGCGCAACACACCCACGCTCCTCGGCGTGGCGGGACAGCGGTGGTTCGGCTGGGACGGCGCGCAGGACAATCTGTGGGCACAGAGCCTGCGGCCGCTCCTCGACAAGACCGAGATGGGTGGCAGCCTTTCGCACGTGGCGCGCCGCGTGCGCGACGATCCTGCACTGCGCGCGTCGTACGAGGCCGCCTTCGGCCGTGCGCCGCCTTCTCGGGACGAGGTGGTGGCGGTGGACGTGGGCAAGGCGCTCGCGGCCTACGTGGAAACGCTCCCGTTCCCCCGCAGCACGTTCGACGATTTCCGCGACGCCATGGCCCGCGGCGACCGCGCGGCGATGGCCCGCTATCCCCTTCTCGCCCAGCGCGGACTCGCGATCTTCGTGGGCAGCGGCAACTGCACGATGTGCCACGGTGGTCCGCGCCTGTCGCACGGCGAGTTCCATGACGTGGGCGTGCCCTTCTTCGTGGCGCCGGGGCGCGTGGATCCGGGCCGTCACGGCGGCATCGAGAAGCTCACCGCGAGCCGCTACAACCTCCTGGGCGAGTTCAACGACGACCCCACCCGCGCCACCGCCATGAGCACACGCCACGTGGCGGCGGCGCATCGCAACTTCGGCGAGTTCCGGGTGCCGTCGCTGCGCAACGTGGCGCGCACGGCGCCCTACATGCACGACGGCAGCCTGCCCACGCTGCGCGCGGTGGTTCGGCACTACTCGAACCTCGACGAGAACCGCCTGCACGCCGACGGGGAGCGCATCCTCCGCCCGCTCGGCCTCGACAAGTACGACGTCGATGCCCTCGTGGCCTTCCTCGAATCGCTCTCGCCCCCCTTGCCGCCGTCGCGATGACCTGCCTGAAAGCGTAGGACTCGTCCGACGCGAGAATGGCGGTCAGGCCGGTAGGGCGTGGCCGGCGCGAGGCGCATCATCGAGTCGTCCTGAACACTTTCCGACATCGATCCACCGGCAACCTGTAGCGGGCAACTGCAGACGCCGAGCCACCGCCCGAGGGCAGTGGCACTCCCCCGGTGAAGGAAAGGCTACTCCCGAGCCTCGTGTTCTAGACCCAGCGACCGCCTTCACCGGCGGTCGCTTTTTTCGTGCGCGGCGCTTGGCCCCGAGTCGGCCGGCACACGCCGCCCCAACCACGTAGGCCGACGACTGACATCCGATTGCGCGTTCCGCCGGTGGCGGCGCCGCCTCGGTGCAGACATGATCAACACGTCGATTGCGATTGCCGAAGGCGCATCTACGATGCCAGGGGCAGGCGGTTCTCACGATCCGTCGGTCTGGCAGGGATACGTCGCCGCCACGGACTACTCCCCTGGTCCGCAGCATCGACCGAAGCGGCCGCTTCCACGCGGCCGCTTCTTTTTGGGTGCTGCGCGGGGGACCCTGCCCTTCGAGTTCGCGCGCCCAGCCGCGCCCTAGCGGCTCGCGGCCAGCATCTGGAGCTCGAGTCCGTCTTGGCGCTCCGCCGCTTCCAGGCTTCCCGCCGGTTGCAGGGCGAAGGCTATCGCGCCGAACGCCTGGCCAGTCAGGCGCAGCAGGCCACGGCCGATCCGGTCGGGCAGCGCGAACCGACGCAACTGTCCCGACCGGTGCAGGTAGAGCAGCAGCGCGAAGAGCGTGCCTCCGGGGAGGACGATTTCCAGCACGACGTAAGGACCCGCGCGCTTCAGCAGCTGGCCGATGTCCTTGGCGCGGGCGGCGATCCTGGCTTCCATGATTCCCTCGTTTCAGCTCCCGGAGGCATTCCCGGAGTGCTCTTTCGATGGAGCGCAGTGTGCGACGCAGGGGCTGGCCGATAGCTGACGGATGCGCCAGCGCATCCAGGGGGTGCTCGCAAGAGCGACGACCCCCTCTAATACATTGAACAAGAAGGAATAAATGCCCGCGACAAGGGCCGGTGCTCACGCGGGCGCCGCCACCCGGCGGCGCCTCGCGTGATCAACTTACAGATGACTTACGCCGGACTGACGGCTTCGTCGCGCACTGGCGCGCCCTCGCGGGTGGGCGCGGGTTCGTAGCCCACCGCATGGCGCAGCGCATCGTCCACCGAGTCGAGAAAGTGGAACGTCAGTTGCTCCCTCGCATCGGCGGGGATGTCGTCCACGTCGCGCCGGTTGCGGGCCGGCAGGAGCACCGTCTTGATCCCCGCTCGCAGCGCTGCGAGCACCTTCTCCTTGATGCCGCCCACCGGCAGCACCAAGCCGCGCAGGCTGATCTCCCCCGTCATGGCGAGGTCGTGGCGCACCGGCCGATCGAGCGCCAGCGACGCGAGCGACGTGAACATCGCCACCCCCGCGCTCGGGCCATCCTTGGGAATGGCGCCTGCCGGGATGTGCATGTGGATGTCGCTCTTCTCGAACGTGGCGGGATCCACGCCCAGCGACACCGCACGCGCCTTGACGAGGGTGAGCGCCGCCTGCGCGCTCTCCTTCATCACGTCGCCCAGCTGGCCGGTGAGGATGAGCTTGCCGGTGCCCGGCGTGCGCGAGGTCTCGATGAACAGGATGTCACCGCCCACGGGGGTCCAGGCGAGGCCGGTGGCCACGCCGGGAACGCTCGTGCGCATCATCACCTCGTTCTCGAAGCGCGGCGCGCCGAGGACCTCCACCACTTCATCCTTGTCGATGACGATCTTCCCGCGCTCCTTCGCCGTCCCCTCGGCGATCTGCATCGCCGCGTGGCGGAAGAGATTGCCGATCTCGCGCTCGAGGTTGCGCACGCCCGCTTCGCGGGTGTAGTCGCCGATCACGGCGCGCAGCGCGTCGTCGGTGACCTCGACCTGGTCCGCGGTGAGCCCCGTGGCCTTCAGTTGCCGCGCGACGAGATAGCGGCGCGCGATCTCCAGCTTCTCCTGCTCGGTGTAGCCCGGCAGGCTGATCACTTCCATGCGATCGCGCAACGGCCCCGGGATGCGGTCGAGCACGTTCGCCGTGGCGATGAACACGATGCGCGACAGGTCGAACGGCACGCCGAGGTAAGTATCGCGGAACGTGCCGTTCTGCTCAGGATCGAGCACCTCGAGCAGCGCCGCCGACGGGTCGCCGTGCATCGACTGCCCAAGCTTGTCGATCTCGTCGAGCATCAGCACGCAGTTGCGCGTGCCGGCCTTGCGGATGGCCTGGATGATGTTGCCCGGCATGGCGCCGATATAGGTGCGGCGGTGCCCGCGCACTTCCGATTCGTCGTGCACGCCGCCTAAGCTCAGGCGCTGGAACTGGCGCCCGAGCGCCTTGGCGATGCTCTGCCCAAGCGAGGTCTTGCCCACGCCGGGCGGGCCGACAAAGCACAGGATGGGCGTCTTGCCTTCGGGATTGAGCTTGCGCACCGCGAGGTACTCGAGGATGCGCCGCTTGATCTTGGCGAGGCCGAAGTGATCCTCGTCGAGGATGCGCCGGGCGTCGTCGATGGAGATGGGGGCCTCGTCGGGCAAGCCCCATGGCAGCTCCACGAGCCAGTCGAGGTAGGTACGCACCATCGAATACTCGGGCGAGCTCTCGGACATCTGGGCGAGCCGGCCCAGCTCCTTGCGGGCGTGCTTGTCGACCTCCTCGGGGATCTTCGCCTTGTCGATCTGCTCGCGCAGCTGCTCGATCTCCGCGCCGCTGCCCTCGTTGTCGCCGAGCTCCTTCTGGATGGTCTTCAACTGCTCGCGCAGGAGCGCCTCGCGCTGGCGGCCTTCGAGGCGGCCCTGGGTCTGCTCTCCGATCTCGCGCGACAGGCGCAGGACGTCGATGCGTGCCGCCATGAAGGCAAGCACGCGGTCGAGGCGCATCTGCACGTCGAACGTCTCGAGGAGGTCCTGCTTTTCCGCGGGCTTGATGTCGAGCAGACCGGCCACGAAGTCGGCGAGTGCCGCCGGTGAGGTGACCTGCTCCACGGCCGCGCCCAGGCCCTCGGGCGCGCGGGGAAGGAGCTCGAGCAGCTCGTTGGCGCGCTGCTTGACCTGCAGCATGCGCGCCTCGAGATCGCGGTTCATCGCCGCCGAGTCGGGGAGCATGTCCACACGCGCAACCCGGAACGGGTAACCATCGAGGTACTCGCGGACCCGGAAGCGCTGCTCGCCCTGGAGCACGAGGTTGTGCGCGCCGTCGGGCGTGGTCATGTAGCGGAGGATGCCGGCGGTGGTACCGACGTTGTGGAGGTCGCGCGCCGATGGCTGCTCGAGCTCGGGCGAGCGCTGCAGCACGATGCCGACCGGCCGTTGCGAGCGCGCAGCTTCCTGGGCGCCGGCAATCGTCTCCGCCCGCCCGAGCGCCAGCGGCGCGATGAGCCCCGGGAAGAGCACCATGTTGCGCACCGGCAGGATGATGAGCGCGTCCGCAGGCAACGCCGCGGGCTTGGCCGAATCGATGGTGGTGGTTTCAGCGGTCATGGTCTCTTTCACGCGTGGCGGCGCAGCGACAGCACGAGGCAGCCGTCGACGAGATCGCGCGCCACGATCTCGTAGCGTCCCGGCGGAAGGTCGATCGTGCGCTCGAAGCGGCCGTAGGGGATCTCGAGGCGGTGGATGACCGCGTCGCGGCCAGCGCCGAGCCTGCGGCCGCCCACCACCGACAGGCGCGCGCCGTCGGAGCGCACCTCGATGTCCTGCGCCGCCACGCCTGGTAGTGCCACGCGGATGACGAGCGCGTGGGCATCCTCGAGGATATCCACGGGCGGCTCCCAGCAAGGCCCCGCCGGGCCGCGGGCCAGCGTGAAGAACTGGCGATGCATGCGGTCAGCCTCGCGCAGCATCTCGAGTGCCTCTCCGAAGAGGCCGGACTGGGAATTACGCACGGGCGTTTCCGATCGAAAAGAGGGGCGGAATGGGTTTGAACAGGGGCATAGGTGACGCCGCAGGAGGGCCATTTCAAGCGGCCTGGCGGTCGCTCACGGGACCGACACCGCGGTCAGGCCGCGGGATGCCGGCCACAGTGGATGCGCGCGCCGGAAGGGGGTGCACGACGAGCCCGCGGCCAGGAAAACGCACCAGTCGCCTCCTTGCCGCGAGGGTGTCCCGCCGCCAGACGAGCACCAGGGACATCCCCGGCAACGAACTTGGGCGGGTTCAGCCCTCGGGCCGCAGGAGGCGAAGGAGCTCGTCGTACTCGACGGGCTTTTTCAGGATCACTGCGCCATGCGGCACAACGTCCTGCCGCGTGACTTCCTGGCCCGTGACGAGGAACACGCGCATGTGCGGAAAGCGGTGCTTGACCACACGCAGGAAGTCGAAGCCGTCGAGGTCGGGCATCCGTACGTCGGAAATCACCGTTCCGATGTCGCCATCGTTATCGAGAAGATCCAGCGCATCGCGCACGGAGACAAGCGCGGTGACCTTGTAGCCCGCGATCTCCAGCACCGCAGCGAGCGCATCCGCGACGTCGCGGTTGTCGTCGATGACGAGCACCGAATTGCCTCGGGTCGCGGTATTCATGGAAGTGGACGTGTTGCTGCGGGCTGGTAGCGTGGCGGGACGCATGCTGCCTGCCCCCGACGACGCTGTCAATCGATCCTCGCTTGGACGAATGTGCAATGAGATCAACGCTCACCGCGTTTCTGCGCGCCGCGAAATCACCCCGATCCCGTCACGATTCACGAGCCCTGCAACGGCGCGGCCGGCACCGGCTCCCTTCCTTCCGCGGCGTCCTTGTCCCGTTCGCTCGTTGGCCTCGTCTCGAGGTCGGCAAGCTCCACGCACAGGGCGTTCACGCGCGACCTCAACCCATCGTCGTGCGTGGCCGGGAGCATGACCATGCCACCGCGCATCCATTGGCCGAGGCCGCCGAACTCGGGATGGTCGAACTGCGCCATGGACCCATGGCCTTGGCTGACGGCGGTATGCATGAGGCGAACGGCCTGCGGCGTGAAGCCGTGGCGATCCGCAATGCGGCGGACCATGAGGTCGTCGTCGGTGTCGTGCCTGTTCGTCACGGCAGTCTCCTCGTCGCACGGGAGCAGGCTTGTTATAGTCCGCTCCATGACTGCATCTCTTCAACACCCCGGCACCCAACGGGCATTGCGCGAGTTCTGCGGCGCCGTCTACGGGGCGCAATGCCTCGTGGCCGCCGGCGAGCATGGCCCGCGGGTGTCGGCGCTGCTACGTTACGCCTCAACTCTCCTCGACGCCATCGACATCGACCTGCTCGAAGCCGGCACGGCCCCCGACGATCCTGCGCTCCTTGCGGTCGCGCGGTTGCGGGAGCGATATGACCGGCTCGTCCTTGCCATGCTCACGGTAACGCTTCGTCGTCGCGCATCGCGCGTCCAGCGGGCGGCCCCAGCGGGCAAGGAACAGCGGCGACGGCGCCACAAGGCGCCGCCTGCCGCACCCGCCGCGGCGGCCTGACGGGGCCCGGCCGGTCCCCACAAAAGCGCGCTGTTACTTCCCGGCGTCCTTGACGGCCTCGCGGGCGTCACCCTCGCCCTTTTGCACCTTGCCTTCGACTTGCTTGGCCACGCCCTTGACCTGCTGCGAGGTGTTGCCGGTGAGCTCGCCCGTCTTCTGCTGGACCTTGCCCGCGACGTCCTTGGCCGTACCGACGACCTGATCCTTGTTCATGTTCGCCTCTCGCTTAAGGGATGCGGTCCAAGACGGACCGCGACCCTAACAAGGGTAGGCTTCGCGCGGCCGCGTGCAGAGTCGGCAGGCGCCGCAACGGCGCGTAGGACAAGCGACGACCGGCCGCCGCGCTGCTAGCGTTGCAGCGCCCCGAGGGCCGCAGCGAGCACTTCGCGCGATACCGGCTTTACGAGGTGCGCGTCGAAGCCCGCCTCGGTCGTGCGGACGCGGTCGGCAGCCTGCCCCCAGCCGGTGACGGCGAGAAGCATGGGCTGGCGCGGGAGATCGGCGGCGCGGATGCGTCGAGCAAGCTCGAGGCCATCGAGCCCGGGCATGCCGAGGTCGAGCACGACGAGGTCGGGCGCGAAAGTGCGCAAGTGGTCGAGCGCGTCCACGCTTCGATGCACCACGACGCACTCATGCCCCAGATCCTGCAGCAACAGATCGAGGGCGCGGGCAGCGTCGGCGTTGTCGTCCACCACCAGCACGCGATGGCGCGCGCCTGCGGACGTGGCCGACGGCATACTCGGCGCCGCATGCGCCTGACCCGACAGCGGGAGGCGAACGATGAAGGTGGCGCCCTTGCCGGCGCCTTCGCTGTCCACGTCGAGGGAGCCGTCGTGCAGCTCCGCAATCCGGCGCGAGAGCGCAAGCCCCACGCCGAGCCCGCTGTCCGAAGACTTGGGCGCGCCCTCGCCGCGCACGAACATGTCGAAGATGCGGCGATGCATCGCGGGGTCGACGCCAGGGCCGTTGTCGGTGACGGCGATCTGCGCCTGGCGGCCCGCCACCGAGACGCGCACCTCGACCTCGCCGCCGGCGGGCGTGTAGCGCGCCGCATTGTTGAGCAGATTCGTGAGGAGCTGCGTAAGGCGGTGCGCATCGCCGTTCACCATGATCGGCGTGGGGGGCACAATGACCGTGAGCCGGTGCCGCTGACGCTCCACCAGCGGACGGGCCGTGTCCACCGCCGCCTGAACGATCGGGGCGAGCTCGCAGGGGACGCGCTCCACCGCGAGCGTGCCGCGCGAGATGCGGGCCATGTCGATCATGTCGTCGACGATGCGCACGAGCTGGGCACTCTGCCGGTCGACCATGGCGTGCAGCTCCGACTGCGAGGGATGGTCGGCGGGCAGGCGGGTCATGAGCTGAGCGGCGCTGCGGATCGGCGCGAGCGGATTGCGCAGCTCGTGGGCCAGCACCGCGATGAACTCCGACACGTTGCGCGCGGCCTGCTCGAGCGACTGAATATGCCGGCGCTCGGTGAGGTCCTGCGTGACCTTGGCAAAGCCGTGCAGGCGTCCGTCGGTGTCGTAGAGCGCCGTGACCACCACGCGGGCCCAGAAGCGCTCGCCGCTCCTCTTCGTGCGCCAGCCCTCGGCTTCCGCGCGACCGGCGGCACGCGCGGTGGCGAGCTCCATCCAGGGCGCGGTCGCGCGATCCTCGGGCGAGTAGAAGACGGAGAAATGCTGGCCCACGATCTCGCCGCGGGTGTAGCCCGTGATCCGCTCGGCGCCGGCGTTCCAGCTCGAGATACGGCCATCGATGTCGAGCATGTAGACGGCGTAGTCGGTCACGCCTTCCACCAGCAGGCGGAAGCGCTCCTCGCTCTGCCGCAGGGCCTCCTCGTTCTGACGCCGGCTGGTGAGGTCGCGGGTGATCTTGGAGAACGCCGCGAGCCGGCCGACGTCGTCGCGCAAGGCGGTGATCACGACGTTGGCCCAGAAGCGCGATCCATCCTTGCGGAGGCGCCAGCCTTCGTCTTCGAAGCGACCTTCGGCGGCCGCCACCTCGAGCTCGCGCGCGGGCCAGCCCCGGGCGAGGTCGGCGGGCAGGTAGAAGCGACTGAAGTGCTGGCCCACGATCTCGTCGGCGCGATAACCCTTCAACCGCTCCGCGCCTTGGTTCCAGGTCGCGACGATGCCTTCCGGCGTGAGCGCGAAGACCGCATAGTCGCGCGCCTGCTCCACGAGCAGGCGGTAGATCTCATCGGTCAAAAGCGGGGCGGTCATCGAAGGCGGACGATCGGAAAGGCGGCGAGACCGATGATAAGTCAGGCCCCTCCGTCCCACGCGGTTCGACCGCCCGGCTCCAAGCTCCCCCACGGGAGCAGGAAGGCGCGATGATCGCCGGCCGCCGCCGGCAATGCGGGCGCTACCTCACCGCCACCGAGCCTTCACTGCGCCCGTGACACTTGGCGTCCAGTTGTGCCACCTGGCGGTAGGCGAGTTGGGGATCGCGCACCGGCAGCAACTGCGAGGCCCCGCTGCGCAGGCAGGACGTGACGGCGTCACCGGGCTTCAGCGCCAGCGCCTGGTCGAAGGCGGCCTTCGCTTCCAGCGGCTGCGCGAGGCGCGTGGCGAGCATGCCAATGGCTTGGAGGCTCGCCACGTCCGCGGCGTCGCGCGCCACCGCTTCCTTGTAGGCGAGCAGCGCCGCGACGGGATCGTCGAGGGCCACGTTCACCTCGCCCAAGCGGCGCCACATCGAAGCGTCGTTGGGCGCGAACTGCACCGCCTTGCGGGCGGCCGGCAGGGCATCGTCGTACTGGCGCAGGAAGACGTACCCTGCGCGCAACTGGTTCCAAGCCTCTGCACTTTCGGGCTGCAGGCGCGTCCACTCCACCGCGTGGAGGACGAGCACGTTCCAGTTCCCCGCGGCGCGGAGCTCCTCGATCCTGGCCTTCACGGCCGCGACGGGCCCGCCCGCGTCGGGGGTGGGCGCCGGTGTCGCCACGACGGCGGGCGGCGGCGCCGCCCTTGTGGGGGCGGGAGTGACGACGTTCGCCGGCACATTGGCCTGCGACACGGCAGCGCCGTCGTCGCGCAGCAGGAACACGGTCCCCAGCGCGACCACGGCCAGCAGCACCGCGGCACCGATGGCGGGGTAGCGGTAGCGCAGCCAGGTCTTGCGGCGGACGAACCGGCGGCGCTCCTCGGCGATCTCCTCGGGCGAGCGCGCATCGAGCGGCTGAGTGGCCTCGAGCGCTCCGTGGCGATCCTGCACCCGCAGCGCGATGCCGCGCGCCTGCAGATAGATGCCGGCGGCAGTCACCTTGTCGCCGTTCGCCTTCAGCAGCGAGCGATCCCACAGCGGCTGATCGACCAGCCCTTGGGCATATTCCCGGGCCGCTTGCTGGGCATAGACGTCGATCTTGACGGGGGTGGGCGGCGGTGCCGGCGGCGAGCGCCCTGGGACCTTGATGTCGATCACGGCGTCGCCTGCGTCGAACGACAGGGCGGTCGCGGCGGGGAAGGCGGCGGGGGCCGCCACGGGAGCCTCAGGGGGCGTCCCGCCGCCGTCATCCATGAGCTCGAGTTTGAGGGAGGTCGTTTCCATACATGCAGCGCAGCAAATTCGATACCACGAGGTCAGGACCACGAGGGCCAGCCGACGAAAGGTGGCCCACCGCGCCCTGAAACCGCAATTTCGTCAGTTTCGTACGCGAAACCCTATGTTTCATTTTGAACACCCCGACAAGGCAGGGCGTCAGGAGAACCGGCTCCCCACACTGGCGAGGACGGCCAAGCCCCACTAAAGTATTCGATTCGCCGCGATGCGGCCCCGCCGAAAGGTCCGACCGCCAGAGGCGTAGCCCGGCAGCCGGCCCAACCGAGAGCCACGATGCACGATCTCGCCGTCCTCTCCACGCTGGCCGGTGGCCTCGCGGCCGCACTCGTCTTCGGCTGGATCACCCAGCGCCTGGGCCTGTCCACGCTCGTGGGCTACATGATCGCCGGCATCTTCGTGGGCCCGAACACGCCGGGCTTCGACGCCGATCCGCGCATTGCCTCGCAGATGGCCGAGATCGGCGTCGTGCTGCTGATGTTCGGCGTGGGCATCCACTTCCATCCGCAGGAGCTCCTCAAGGTCTGGCGCATCGCGGTGCCCGGCGCCATCGTCCAGAGCGTGGTGGCCACGGTCGCGGGCTGGGCCTGCGCCCGCGCCTTTGGATGGAGCAACGCCGCCGGCTTCGTGTTCGGCATGGCACTGTCGGTGGCGAGCACCGTGGTGCTCATCCGGATGCTGGTGGATCGCGGCCGCCTCGCCACCAAAGCGGGCCACGTGGCCGTGGGCTGGCTCATCGTGGAGGACCTCTTCACGGTGGTCGCGCTGGTCGTGCTGCCGGTGCTCGCCACCGACGTCACGAGCATGTCGGCGTTCGGGATGCCCCTTCTTATCGCGCTCGGCAAGGCGGCGCTGTTCGCGGCTATCGTGTGGTTCGTCGGCACGCGGCTCGTCGGCAATCTCCTGGAGCGCATGGCGCGCACGCGCTCCGAAGAGTTGTTCACGCTGATGGTGTTCGTGATCGCGTTGGGCATCGCGGTGATCGCGGCCGAAGGCTTCCACGTCTCGGTGGCGCTCGGCGCGTTCTTCGGCGGCCTCGTGGTCGGCCAATCGCGCTTCGGGCCGCAGGCCACCATCTACATGACCCCGTTCCGCGACGTGTTCTCGGCGCTGTTCTTCGTGTCGGTGGGCATGCTCTTCGATCCGAGCTACGTGGTCGAGCATCCGTTCATCGTGCTCGGTGCGCTTGGGGTGATCCTGATCGTCAAGCCGCTCGTCGCGCTCGGACTCGTAATGGCGATCCGCGGGGAGTGGCCCACGGCAACCACCGTCGCCGTAGGCCTCGGCCAGATCGGCGAGTTCTCCTTCATCATGGCCGCGCTCGGCACCAGCATGGGCATCCTGCCCGACGATGCGCTGGACGCGCTGGTGGCCGCCGCGATCTTCTCCATCGCGCTCAATCCGATCTTGTTTCGCCTCCTGCCGTACGTCGAGCGCGGCTGGACGCTGGAGCCTCGCCACGCCCCCGAAGTGGAGGAGCTGGAAGACGCTCCCGCGCGCCCGCTCATCGTGGCCGGCAGCGGCGACATCGCCCGGCGCGTGATCGGAAGGAGCACGCGCACCGGGGTGCCCATCGTGGTGGTGAGCGACGACGACGAGGCGCTGGCGTCCGTACGCGAAGCCGGCGTGGAAACGATCTACGGCGATCCGGCCCGCCAGGAGGTGCTGCGCGCCGCGCACGGCGAGCATTCGCGCGTGCTCGTGGTCACCGATGGCACCATCGGCCAGAAGCTCGCGATCGTTCACGCGGCACGCGAGGTCAATCCGCGCATCACCGTGATCGCCACCGCGACCAATCGCATGGAGCACGCGCGCCTGTCCGAGCAGAAGGCCACCGTGGTCACGGACGTGTACGAAGGCGTGAGCGCATCGATCCTGCGCGCGGCCCGGGAGAAGATGTAGCGCCGCCGCGCGGCGCTTCGTCGGATCGCATCGTAGGCGCGCGCTTACGCGACCTTCCGCAAGGCAACTACAGCGCGCGCCGGCTGGCCGCCCCATAGTCGTGTTGCCCCTTCAAGCGGGCAAACGACTAGGGGAGACCATGCAACGTACAGATGAAATCGTCGGTCAGTGGGAACGTGATGCCGGCGGTGTGTCCTGGGCTTCGATCCTCGGTGGCGCCGTGGCGGCGGCCGCGCTTTCTCTGATCCTCCTTGCCCTGGGCAGCGGCCTCGGCCTTTCCGCCGTGTCGCCCTGGAGCTACGCCGGCGTAAGCGGTACGGGCCTCGGCATCGCCGCGATCGCGTGGCTCATGGTGATGGCCGCGGCCTCCTCGGGTCTTGGCGGCTATCTCGCGGGTCGCCTGCGGCCCAAGTGGCAGGTGCCGTCGGACGAGAGCTTCTTTCGTGATACCGCGCACGGCTTCCTGTCATGGGCGGTGGCGACCGTGCTCAGTGCCGGCCTCCTGGCAGGTGCCGCCACGTCGATGCTCGGGACAGCCGCCAAAGCCACGGGCGCCGTCGCGGGGACCGCGGTAACGGCAGCGGCCGTGGCCGCCGGGTCGGCGGCCACGGGAGCCGGAGCCGGAGCCGGAGCAAAGAACGACGACTCTGCCAACTATTTCGTGGACATGCTTTTTCGCGGCTCCCGCGCGGCCGATCCGGGCACCGACCCGCGCGCCATCCGTGGCGAGGCCATGACAATCATCGCCCGCGCCCTGCCCGATGGCGACCTCTCGCCGGCCGATCGCAGCTACGTCGCCCAACTTGTGAGCCAGCGCACGGGCATCTCGCAGACGGAAGCGGAGCAGAGGGTCGTGCAGGTGGCTGCCGCTGCGAAGGCCGCTGCGGATGCGGCCGCCGCCAAGGCGAAGGCCGTGGCGGAAGAAGCACGGCGCGCCACGCTGCACGTCGCGCTCTGGATCTTCATCTCACTGCTTCTCGGCGCCTTCTGTGCGGCGTTGGCGGCAAGCATCGGTGGACGCCAGCGTGACGAATGGTCACGCGCGGCCGCCTGACCTGTTCAATGGCAATGGAGGAAGGCAATGCGCTCAATGCTGCTGTGGCTGCTCGGTGTACCGATCCCGATCATCATCCTTATCGCGCTGTTCGTGCGGTAGTCGAAGTATGTCGATCAGCTAGGGCGCTCGCCGCGCAAGCGCTTTAGCAGCAACACGAACGCCGGCGGCAGATGGGAGAGCCCGAAGCCGATCACAAAAGCGAGCGCACGGCTGTGCTCGCCAGGCAGGAGGCTCAGTGCGATACCCACGCCTACACCGAGCCCGATGAGAAAAATGCGCAGCCCGAGAAGTCGCTTCGCGCCGCGCACGAAATGGCGCAGCTGCAGGTGGGTATAGACCGCCGCGACGAGGCCGATCGCGGCGACCGCGAGGAAGAGCGCAGTGCTCATGCTCTCGATTGTCCGCACCGGAGGAGAAAACTGAACCGGCCCATCGCGCAACAGCCTGCCGGCGGTGCTCCTACGCGTCCGCCCGCGGAACTACGAGGTCGCGACCTCGCTGCGCGGGATAACGCTGCGCGGGGCACCGCCCCTTTTGGGACCGCCTGCATCAAACCAGGGGCGATGTCCGAGCCCGGTCCAGCAAAGGCCCGATCTCGGAGGCCGGACGGGGCGGACTGAACAGATACCCTTGTGCCTGATCGCAGCCCAGGCGCAGGAGCGCGTCGGCTTGACCCCGGGTCTCCACACCCTCGGCCACAACCTCGAGCTTGAGGCTATGGGCAAGCGCCACGACGGTAGAGACGATGGCCGCCGCCTCTGCACTGTGGGGCAATCCCGATACGAAGGACCGGTCGATCTTCAACGAGTCCACGGGCAACCTGCTGAGATAGCTCAAGGATGAATAGCCGGTGCCGAAGTCGTCGATGGCCACCGTGACGCCCATGCCGCGCAGGATGGAGAGCTTTGTCGTGGACTGATCGACATTGCGCATCATGAGGCTCTCCGTGATTTCCAGATCGAGCAGCTCCGGCGTATCCCCTCCCGTGCGGATCGCGTTCACCATGGAAGCGACAAAGTCCTTTGCCTGCAGTTGCACGGCGGACACGTTGACCGCAACGCGAGGCACCCGATATCCCTCGACGGCCCACGCACGCAGGTCCCTGAAGGCCTGCTCGACAGCCCAGCGGCCGACTTCGGCGATCATGCCGGTCTCCTCCAGGACCGGGATGAACGCCAGCGGGGCAACGATGCTCCCGCTATCCGGATCGCGCCAGCGGATCAATGCCTCCAGTCCCACGATGCGCTCGGTTCCGAGCTCGACCTTGGGCTGGTAGTGCAGGATGAACTCCTGTCGTTCTACCGCGAGTCGCAGCTTGTTCTCGGTGGCCAGCGCTTCGGCCACCCGGGCATTCATTTCCGGCGCGTAGTAAACGACCCGCTCGTTGTGCGCCTTGCCTATCTTGAGCGCGGCCTCGGCATTGCGCACGAGCGACTCCGCATCTGCGGCGTCGCTCGGATAGACCGACACCGCCGCACGAGATGCGATCCGCAGGCTCTCGCCGCCGACGTCGAATGGCTCGGAGAAGCACGCTGCCAGCACAGCGTCCAGAGACCGATTGATGTCGCCGACATTGCGCGCTGGCGGCAGCGTGACGCCGAACACGTCCAGGCCGAGGTGCGCCGCCGTCTCATTGCAGCGGCCGAGGCGCGTGGCGATATCGCGCAGCAGGCGATCTCCGGCCGATCGTCCGTGCGATTCATTGATCCGATGGAAGCGCTCGATGTCGATCAGCGCAATGGCCACCGGCCGATCGCCGCCGCCGGAGTGGAGGGTCTGGCTCAGGCGATCCTGAAAGAGCGCTCGATTCGGCAGCCCCGACAGTGGGTCGTAGTACGCGAGGTAGTCGAGCCGGGCCGACATTCGCAGCGCGTCCAGTCCGAACGACACGTCGGCGGCAAGCGCGTCGAGCAGGCGGCGCTCCTCGTCGTCGAAAAAATGCGGGACATCGGCGAATAGCACCAGGACCCCTTCAACGACACCGCCGAGCGTCAATGGGAGATGCATCGCGGACAGGAAGTCACGGGCCAGCGCCGCTTCGCGATGGACGACCTCAGTGGCAACGCGCGTATCGTGGATCACGCAGGAAACGCCGCTGCGAAAGGCACGCAGCGTGGGACCGAGCGTCCCGTTGGCGGGCAACTCGGTCGCTATCGCAACGAGGTCCAGGAAGCCGTCCAGGGAGCCGGCAGAGGCGATGGCCTGCAGACGGCGCTCATCCTTGTCATGCCATGCGACCCAGGCCGCGCGCAAACCTCCGATCTCCACGGCGATGCGGCAAAGCTCGTCGAGGAGGAGTTGACGATCCCGTATTCTCACGACGGCGGCGTTGAGGCTGCTCTGCATTTCCTTCACCCGATTCAGCCGGGCAATCCGCCTTTCCTGGTCCTTGCGCCAGGTGATGTCGTCCACCGTCGATGAAAGCTGCGTTGCCCCACGCACATCCTGCACGAGCCGGCCGCTGAGAGAGACCCAGATGGGCGTCCCGTCGCAACGCCGCAGACGCGTCTCGAAATTGCTCACCACCCGCTCGCCGAGCAGGCGGCGAACATAGACATCGAACTGCGAAGGATCGAGGTAAGCGCGCCTGATCGACTGCCGCAGTCCCTGCTCCGCCAACGCGACAGAGGCGAATCCCAGCGCACGCGCAAGGGATGGGTTGATCGACAGCAGCGTGCCGTCGAGCGTCGTCATCGCTACTCCGACCGGCACGGACTCGAAGATGAGGCGATATCGTGCGTCCGCTTGACGCGCGATATCGCCGAGGCGCGCCTGCCGGATGGCGGTGGCGATCTGCGCCGCGATCGGCAAGGCGATCTCCCGTTGCGCGGCCGAGAAGGAACGCGAGGCCTCACCAAAGGAGAGCCCACCGATGAGGTCGGTTCCAACCGTCAGCGGAATGACCGTGTACCAATGCACCCCGGCGTTGAACAATGCGGTCTTCTCTCCCCGGTCTCGAATGTCTGCCACGTCCACCAGCTGCGGCTCGCCCCGTGCGAGCGCGTCGATGTCTCCCATGAGCTCCAGCGGGTAATGGATGCCCTCCTCGACAAGGGCGCGCTTACGTCCGACCGTGACCACCCAGTCCGCCCGGGACCGGGTGGCATCGACCGCGTAGACGGAGATGCGCGCGACGCCGAGCAGTTCCCGCAGGCGGGGCAGCACCGCCTTGGCGATCTCCACCGGGCTCTTCCCGGCGGCGATGGCACGGTCGATGTCGAGGAGGACGCCGAGCCGCTCCCTGTTGGTGGCCAACTGAGCATCGGCGCGAGTGCGGTCCACGGCGACGGCATTGAGGTAGAAGAACGCGAGCGACAGGATCGTCATCGCCACGAACAGGCTCAGCGGAAGTAGCAGGAACGCGACGGTCGACGCCCTCGCGGCCTTCGCCTCTTCCCCCGCAAGCGCCGCATGCTCGCTGGCGGCCACGGCCGCCAGCAGGCGGTCCATCTCCGACCCCAGTGCCGGATACTCCCGCCCGAGCGGAGACCCGCTCCCGCTGCCAAGCGGCATGCCCGCGGCCATGCTCTCGCGCACCCGCTCGATGATCTCGTCCGACAGCAGGACTCGCCGGGCATGCAAGCGCGCCAGCTCCTCGATGCGCTGCGCTTGCACCGCCTCACCGGCCAGGTAAGAACGCAGGCGCTCGAGCCTTGCCGCCACGGCCGCCTTGCTCGCCGCGCGCGACTGCAACGTACGCTCGTCGCGAGTGATGATGTAGCGACCGGCGCTGAGCGTGAAGTCGGACAGGGCGGCGGACAGTCCGTAGACGTCGCGCAGGATGTTCTGGACACGATTGACGCGATCCACCTCGACGCGCATCTGATTGGTGAGCTCATACGAGACGCCCGCCATCACGATCATCGCGATGCCCCCCGTCACGAAGGCGATGGTGGTGGGTCGATCGAGCGACCACGGCGTACGCTCCCAGCGCCGCGCGAGCAGCAGAAGTCCTGCGCCCAGGCAGATGAAGGCCGCGGCCGAATAGGTCGCGATGCGCGTGTAGCGCAGGAAGCCGAGGTCGAACACGCTCTCGGTCGCGCGGGCGATGATGGCGATCGCCCCGATCACGATCACGACAACACCCAGTGATCCCGTAACGACATGCGTGAAGCGCCAGTCGACGCGGCGGGCTTGCAGCGCGAGAGCGCAGCCCACGAGAATCAGGCAGAACGATGTGGGAGGCGACATCCGTCCCGGATTGGCCGTGCGCGCGGATCGATTGTTGTCGTCGACGAGCCATTCGTCGATGCCAAGTGGCGTGCCCGAGATATCCTGCCAGAGCGTAACGGCCCCGAGCAGCGCGATGAGAAGCCCGGCAACGGCGGCGAACGTGCGATAGCGACCGGGGTCGGGGCCAGCTAATGCGACTAACGCCAGCCCGCCGAGCAGCAGGGCGAGCGCGGCGTTGGCACGCATGGCCACGCCAAAGGGCAGGATGCTGCGCAACACCGGGATGTCGAGGACCCAACCCGTCAATACGGTAGCCGCGACTACCGCGACGACAGTTCCGAGCCAGCGTGCGGATTGGACCGCCGCGAAATCATCGTCAAGCGCCGGCCGCCTTGCGATCACCTTTCTCTCCTGCGAGGAAACGCGCGACGGCCTCCCACGAAGCGCCTTACGGCGTGCCTTACCGGGCGCATTGATCGGTCAGATGATAGTACGGCCGCGTTACCGCCGGAGGCAACGCCCGCCGTCCGGAGGGTCGAGGGCCGCCCGCCCCACGCCGACCCTGCGAGTGGGTCTTGGGAAGTCGCGCCCGCCTCGCCCTACGTCGCGCGTCGCTTATCCTCGATGCCGCGCGCTACGTCCTCGATGCCGCGCGCTACTTGTCCTCGACGCCGCGCAGTCCCGCGCGCTCCGGCTTCGCGTCGGGAATGACCGACTCCCGGTCTTGCCCGCGATTGGGCTCCCGAGGAGCGTTCTGCCGAGCCAGCGACGAGGCGCTGCCCGTATAGTCGCCATCGCCGCGCTCGGTCGGCGTGGCAGGGGCGGGACGGCGCCCTGGCGGCGGCGCGCCGTCCGGGACGTTGGCGTCGAGGCCCGGTTGCGCGTCGCGCCCCTCCCTCGCCGCCGTGGCCCCTCCCTCGCGCCCGCCCATCTGCTGACCACCGTCACTCTGCCGTACTCGCGAGGGAAGGCCGTTCGTTGTCTTGTTCACCGCGTCTCTCCTTGGGATGATCGCCGGATCCAATGCCGGACCATGATGGTGGCGACGCCCGCGAAGCAACGACATCCCAGCGAAGGCGCGATCCGCTGTAGGTGATCGCCTCGCAGAGGCGACTACAAATGGCCTATGCCTGGAGCCTCGGCGCAAGGCAGGTAGCGGACGTGCCGGATGGTCCCCGACGTCGTGGCCACCGCCCGTCAGCGCGGAAGAGGCCCACTGCGGACGCGTATTCCGCCCCGGTCACCCTTCGCGCCTGGGCGAGCGCGGCTCGTCCCGGCGCGGGCAGCCTAGAAGCCACGCCGTCGGAAGAGCGCCGCGTCCCGCGCATCCCTGCCGTGGCGCCTGCGCGCGTCCCTCGCGCCGGTCTCGCGGCGGCGACCCGCGCTCGTTTGCTGGCAGGACGGCCGCCGTGGTCGCCGCCGGAGCCACCGGCGTCTAGCGCGCCACCTGGCGAGAGACCTCAACGACCCTGCCGTCGCGGATCACGATGGTGGTCATGGTCTGCGGATCGGCCTGTGCGGGCAGATAGATCCAGCGCTTCTGCGAAATCTTGGCGCCGCCCCCGGAGTCGGTGCTCTCGCTATCCGGGCGGCCGATCTTCATCAGCACCTCACCCTCGGTCATGCCTTCACGGATGAACTTGCGCTCCTCCGCGCCTGCGCCAGCGACCGTCGCCGCGACCAGCATCGCCAACCCCGCAACTGCGTGTAGAAAGCTCATCTCCCCACCCCGTAGCCATCGTAGGCGCCTGCCTGATTCGCGGCACCGGAAGCAGGAGCGTGACACGAACCTGGCATTGGAGGCTAGCGCGGGCGCGTGCCTATGACGCGGTGCAGAACGGACGATTGCCCATGGTGGCCAGGATCGCCTGTACCACGAACCTCTTGAAATTCTGCTGGCCAATGAAACCGGAACCATCCTGCCATGCCTGCGTATCGTGGCCTAGCACGATGCTGAACGATCGGCCGCCGTCGTAGTACTGGCACCACGCCATCGGATGTTGCGTCCCATGCCCGGGATGCGTGCTGGCTCCGATCGCAAGGGAGCTCTCGTCCACCATCAGCACGAACTTCACCCGGTCCGGGTACGGATAGTAGTTGTAGAACTCGTCCTTGAAGCGCCATGTCGTCGGAACGCCTTCCAACGACGAGTCCTGCGATGCGGAATAGACCGTGCCCTCCTGAAAGGCGGCGTGATCATAGTACGCGGCACCCGCCAACCCCGTGAAATACGGCCACTGGTATTCGGTGGCCAGGGCGTTGTGAAGCATCACCACTCCGCCGCCGCCGCGCACGTACTGCATGAGCGCAGTCCTTGCGGAATCGAGTTGTGCGCTGTTCGACGTGTTGACGGCTTGCGCACTCACAGCGGTTCCGTGTTTGAACAGCGCGTCTCGACTCGTGTTGGCGAATATCACGGCCTTGTAGTTGTTGAGATTGCTGATGCGAGTCACGTCTTCGGTCCAGTCGGCGTCAACCCCGTTGGCGGCCAGCCAATCGATCAGCGCCTTCTGGATCACATGGCCGCTATCCAGCGGCGGATTGAGACCGTCGTCGAGAAGAGGCCCGTTCGCCGCGTGGCGGGGTCCGGTCGTGCGGCTGAAGATGAGAACGCGGTTCTGACGCGTCTTCACCCAGGGCTGATAGCAGCCTGGATCAACGCCCCGACAAACGTTGTACACAGGATCCCAACTGCTGCTACGCGCCGTGCTAGGCAGGGGCCCGAGGACAGGCTGCGCGACGGTAGGCTCACCCGGCGGGGACGGCGGCGGTGTCGGGGCCCCTCCTCTTTGCCCATGAACCGGGCCCATCGTCAGAGTGGCCAACGCGAGTGCGACTGCAACTGAAGCGACCTTGCGCATGCGAAATCTCCTTGGATGACAGACTGGTTTCAACCTCGCCGGCCTACCGCCGGACAAGGCGTGCTCCCTCTCCGAGCTTCGGCGTGGGATCGTCGATTCGGTCGCGCGGACTCAACCCGGGATGATCATACGACGCACAACTCGCAAGCCGTTAGCGCCGCGACTGGCGAATATTCAGCACGCCCTCAATGTCGCGCAGTCCGCTCGCGTGGTACGACCCACATGGCGTCGAACCCTGAGACGCCCGGTTCGTGACCGAGTCGCCCTCCCCACGACGGTGTGCACCTACTCCACCCAGCCCGTGACCTTCGCGATCAACCAGATCACCGCCGTTACACCCGGTAAGCCGATGAAGATGAACAGTGCAATGCCCATCAGGGAGACGCCTGATCCCTTCGCGAGGTTCGCGCGTTGATAGGACTGCTGAACATCGGAGGCGAGCGTTTCCTTGCCGGGCTGAAGGGGGACGCGAAGCACCATATGCAATGCCGAGCCCTTGGGCTTTGGGATGATCTGATAGAACTCCATCCAGTCGGCCTTGACCGTGATCCGCACATCCCTCTCCAAGGGGCTGAAATCCTCCCCGATGAGCACCGCATCCCGCGTCACCACGATCTCGATGCCACCGTTGCCGGGAGTCTGCGAGAGATCGGCATCATTGGGACGAATGTCCTTGCGCTTGTCCCACTCGTTGCTCTGACGACGGAATCCCTCCCAGCGAGCAGCGTCGATCGTCCATCGCGCCACCACACCCACCCCGGAACGAAGGCGGATGAGCCGTCTGGCCTCGTCCAGGCGGACGATGAGCCAAACTCCGCTGATCAGCAGCACCGCGAGGCTGCCGAAGAGCACGAGCTTCCTGAGGCTCAGATCGTCACCCGCTCGTGGCAAGACCAGCGCAGGCAGGAACACGGCAAGGGCCAGCAAGAACACCGCTGCCGAGCGATTGCGAGAGCGAATGGGATTGAACGCAAGAGGCATCGCCACGCCTTAGGTCGCGCCACCCACAATGCCGAGGCGCGGGCGAGAGCCGCGCCCCAGCGTCCGCGTCAGGGGATCGCGAGAATGCAAGCGACAGCGCATGCCGGTCATGCGGGCATAGTAGGCGTCTCCAGCCCCTCGGATCAATCGGCGGCCGGTCGATGCAGGGGGGATGCAAGACGCCCGCGCACTACGCCGCAGAAAGCAAAACGCCCTCACGAGGAGGGCGTCATTGCTTGGTTTGGTGGAGGTGGCGAGAATCGAACTCGCGTCCGAAGACGTTCCACAGTCAGGACTACATGCTTAGTCGCGTCATTGTGCTCTCATCCCGAAACCGTTGACTGACATACGGCGGCGGGACCAGTCACCTTGATTTAGCGCCTTGCCCAAGTGACCCGGGCAGACGCGATCGCTCGAAATGTCCCTGCTGTGTCTTGGCTGTTTAAGGCTTCGTCACCCGGGCTGAGCGCCGCCCGGTGCAGGGTCCGGCGGGATTAAGCCGCCAGAGCGTAGTTTTCGTCGTTCGCAGTTAAGTTTGCGATTGTCAGAGTTTTACGAGGACCAACACCTCGGCATGCCCCAAGCTGCTTCACTATCCCCGTCGAGACCAGTTCACCCCCGGTGTCTACGAAGTTGCGGTGGGTCGACCGCGCCTGCATTCTACCAGTCCAAGGTAGGGTCGACCCGCCGGCTTTCAAGGCCCCGCCCTCACCGCGGGGCGCCGTAGCTGGCCACCCGCGGCACGGCCTCGCGGCCGTTGCCGATCACGATCTCCACGCGCCGGTTCCGCTGCCGCCCGTCGGGGGTATCGTTACTGGCGACCGGGAATGCCTCGCCATAACCGCGCGAGATGATGCGAGCGCTGTCGATCCCCTCCTGCACGAGCGCCAGCCGGACGGTGGCCGCCCGCCGCTCCGAGAGTGCCTGGTTGTAGGTTTCGTCGCCCACGCTGTCCGTAAAGCCCTCGATCGCCAGGGTCTGCTCCGGATAGTGGCGGAGAAACTCGGCAACACGACCAACGAGGCGCACGCCGCCCGGACGCAGGGTTGCGCTGCCGGTGTCGAAGAGCACGTCGTTCATGGTGACCACGATCCCGCGCTCAGACTTCGTCGCGGCGAGCTCGCGTAGCTCTGCCTCGAGCTGCTGGGTGCGGGCCTCGGCCATGCGGGCCTGCTCCTGCGCGCTCATCGCGCTCTGCTGCGACATGGCCGCCTGCTGCTGCGAGAGCGCCGCTTGCTGCTGGGCCGCTGCCGCTTGCGCCTCCGCGTCGCGAGCGGCGCGACGCGCCACCTCGGCCCGCAGCTCGGCAAGCTGCGCGTTGCGCGACGCGGCGTCGGCCTCCGCGGCGCGAGCCGCCAGGCGGACGCGCTCGCGCTCCGCCGTGCCCGCGGTCACAGCCTGCTCCGACTGGCGCAGCGTGGCAGTCTCGCGTGCGATGTCCGCGCGCTGCTTGGCCAAGTAGCCCAGGCTGCGCACTTCGGCGGTATCGCCGTCCTTCCCATAGAGCGCCTCCGCGCGCCGGTAGGTGTTCACGGCGTCGTTGAGCTCCACCGGTGCGAACGTGGCCACAAGCGGCGCGGCGCGAGCGTTATCCACGGCCACGCGAGCATCGTCGAGCGCCATGGGACGCGGGGCCATCGTGCTGCAGGCACCGAGGGCGAGGGCGAGTAGGGCCGGCGCCATCCCGGCGGCGATCCGTCGCGGCTGCCACCTGTTCGAATGCAGATTCATGGGTTTCTCCTTCAGCGCGTACTGCGCGCAATCTCTTCGCGCAGGGCGCGAATGCCGGACTCGACCTCGGTCACGGCGCGCTGCGCCTTGACGGATCGGGCGGTGACCGCGGCGAGCTTGGCGTCGGCTTCCGCGGCCTCTGCATAGCGGCGCGCATCGTCATAGGCCTTGTCGGCCATTGCGGCGTTCGCTCGGTCGAGCTTCTCCTGCGCGCTGCGCAGCTCCAGCGGGGCAAACTCGGCACTGCCGGCGCTGGCCGCGTCGTTGACCGCGGAGCGGGCCACGGCAAGCTGCTCGACCGGCGCGTTGGACGTTGTGGCGCACCCGGACAGCGCGAGCGCGGCAAGCGCGGCCACGAGTGCGCCGCGACCACCTGCCGCGCCCAAGCTTCGCGAAGAGTGTGATCTCATGGGGGTCTCCTGTCGTGCGGAACATCGCGATGCACTCATCTTCCGCAGCGACGTGGAACCTGCGTATCGGCGAGTGTCCTGAACGGGCGTAGGACGGACGACCGCGTCCCACCAACCGGGGCGGGTAGAATGTTGGCCTTCCGATACCCATTGCGGACCGCATGAGCGTTGTCGTCCCCGTCATTCTTTCCGGAGGTGCAGGCACTCGCCTGTGGCCGCTATCGCGCGAGGCCGCGCCCAAGCCGTTCATGCCGCTGCCCGATGGCGACACGCTGCTCGGCAAGACCGCCCTGCGCGCGGTGCGCCTGCCCGACGTGGGTGGCCTCGTCACGGTCACCAACCGCGACTATTACTTCCGCACCAAGGACGTGTATGCCGGCCTCGGCCCGGACGAGCCACGCGACGTGGCCTATCTGCTCGAGCCCTTCGGCCGCAATACCGCACCCGCGGTGGCGCTCGCGGCGCACCTCGTGCGCGCGCGGCATGGCGACGACGCGGTCATGCTCGTGCTCGCCGCCGACCATCTCATCCGCGACCAGGACGCCTTCGCGAGCGCTGTCGTGCGCGCCGCCGAGCTCGCCCGCGACGGCAAGCTGGTGACGTTCGGCATCACGCCCACGCTGCCCGAAACGGGCTTCGGCTACGTCGAGTGCGGCGAGCCGATCGGCGCGCGTGCCTTCCGCGTCCGCGGCTTCGTGGAGAAGCCTCCACTCGCCAAGGCCCGCGAGTTCCTCGCGGCCGGCACGCACGTGTGGAACTCCGGAATGTTCGCCTTCACCCCCGCCGCCCTCATTGCCGCATGCGAGCGCTACGCGCCGGCCGTGGCCCAGGCGGCGCGCGCCGCCTGGCAGCCCCTCGCGGCACGCGGCAGCGAGGCCATGCTCGAGATCGACGCCGCCACCTTCGCTACCGCACCCGACGTGTCGATCGACTACGCGATCATGGAAAAGGCGGCGGCCAACGGCGAAGTGGCCGTGGTGCGCGGCGACTTCGACTGGAGCGACGTCGGATCGTGGCAGGCGGTGTCGGAGCTCACCGACGCCGATGCCGATGGCAATCGCGGTAGCGGCGAGCGCGTGGCCATCGCCACGCGCGGCACCTTCGTCCACTCCGAGGACCGTGTAGTCGCCACCATCGGCGTCGAGAACCTCGTGATCGTCGACACTCCCGATGCCGTGCTGATTGCGCATCGCGACCACCTGCAGCGCGTGAAGGAAGTGGTGGTCGAGCTGAAGGCGCGCGGCCACGAGACCTACCGGCTGCATCGCACCGTGGCACGTCCCTGGGGCACCTACACTGTGCTCGAGGAAGGCCCCGGCTTCAAGATCAAGCGCATCGAGGTCAAGCCGGGAGGCCAGCTCTCGCTGCAACTGCATCACCGACGCAGCGAGCACTGGGTGGTCGTGCGCGGAACGGCGCGGGTCACGGCCGGCGACCGGGTGTTCGACCTCCCTGCCGGAGAGTCGACGTTCATTCCGGTGGAAACGAAGCACCGCCTCGAGAATGCGGGCACGGGGGTGCTCGCGATCATCGAGGTGGCCTGCGGCGACTACATCGCCGAGGACGACATCGTGCGCTTCGAGGACATGTACGGCCGCGTGGCCGGCTGATCGGCATCGCCGCCGCCGGGACGAGACCCCCGCCCGCCTCCGGAGCCTCTAGCCGGGGGCGTATCCCCGTTGCGCCAGGTCCGCCAGCAGGCGGTCGAGGTTGGCGTGCGCCTGCGCTTCGTAGCGCTCGCGGAAGTACGCCGTGCGGAAGAATCGCGGACGGCGGCGCAGCCGCGACAGGAATCGCCATTGTCCGCGCGAATAGTCGTCGTCGCTCATGGTCGCGAACTCGCGCCGCAGGCGAGCGCTGTTGCGCGCGAAAGATGACCACGTGCCGCCGAAGTTCGCGAGGTCGATGTCGTCGATGAAGCGCGCATCCGGTGTGCGCGGCGCCTGCTTACGCTCGGTGGCCATAATGAGCGCCGTCACCCGTCTCCGGAAGCTCGCGGACGCGCCCCCGGCCAGCGCGAGGAAGAGGTCGGCACTTCGACGCTCGTTGGCGGGGTCGCCCGCCGCGTAGACGGCATCGTGGAACCACAGGGCCATCTCGACGGCCGCGGGATCGGCGAGCCGGTGCGCCACGTCGTCGAAGTGGCGCAGGCAGTCGTCGATGTGGCGCAGGTTGTGGAATTCGCGTCCAGGCGCCTCAAGCCGCGCCCGGAGGTCGTCGAACACGCTGGCCGCGGACGGCGGCGACACCACGCAGCGCTGCCACAGCGCCCGGAACCGCGCGGCATTCGCGCGAGCATGCCGGATGGTCATCTGCCTCCTTTGCGCGCGCCGGAAGAGCGTGCTGCGGCGTCTCCGCCGGCGCGTGGAACTCCTTTCGAGGCGACTGTAATGGATCGGCTCGAGGGAGGGAAGGCGCGATTATTCGCGTCCCCTTCGCGGGACGGCGCGTCCTCCGCCGTGCGACAATTCGCCGCGCGGTCGCCGCCCGCCCACGGCGCCGGGAGCGTGTCTGTCATGTTTGGCTTCCTCAAGCCCAAGTCGGAGCACCCGCGCATCGTGCAACTGCGCGAGATCGGCTTGTTCGCCCTTCTCTCGCCCCGCGAGCTGCGCGTGGTCGACGGTCTTCTCCACGAGCGCACTTACCTTGCCGGGGAGGTCATCTTCGACGAAGGCGAGGAAGGCCAGGCCTTGTACGTGATCCTCCGCGGCCGCGTGCTGATCTGCCGCCAAGGCCAGCCCGAGGCCGGCCACATCGCGGAGATTCCCGCAGGCGCGATGTTCGGCGAGCTCGCGCTCCTGGACGGCATTCCGCGCACGGCCCAGGCTCGCGCGCTCGAGGACTGCGTGCTGGCGGCTCTGTCCCGCTCTGATTTCAACCGCCTGCTCGACACCCACGCGGCCACGGCATCCAGGATTGCCCTGCAGCTCGCGCGGGACTTGGGCCAGAAGCTCGTCGCCCCGCACACGGCAGCGCGCACACGGCCGCTGTGAAGAACTACCTCCTCGGCGGTCCGCTGGTGTGGCTCGTGACTATCGCCATCACCACGCTGCTGCTCGTCGCTTCCACCAAGGCGCTATGGCTCGTCGTGCCGCTGCTGATCGCCATCCTGATGTACTACGTACTCGTGCCGGTGGTGCGCCGCCTTGCCTTGGCGGGGCTCGGCCGCGAGACGGCCGCCGCGGTCGTGTCGGGGGTGGCGCTGCTGGCCGTGGTGGCCATCCTCTGGCCGCTGCTGCCCTGGCTCGCCGCGCAATCGGTGGCGGGCCAGGAGACGCTGTCGCGCTACCTCGACGGCGGGCGCGTGCTGGCCGACCGCACGCTGGCCACGCTGGAGGCGCAGTTCGCCTTCCTCGCCCGGCTGGATTTCCATGCGGAGATGACCCGCCGCTTGACCGAGCTCGGGGATACCGTGATGCAGCAAAAGGTGCGGGAAGCATTGGTGGCCGCCGCCGTGTCGCTGCCTTCGCTGCTCCTCGCGCCGTTCTTCGCGTTCTTCCTGTTGCGCGAGGGCCAAGTGTTCACCAAGCTCCTCACGAGCGGCATCCCCAACGCGTTCTTCGAGCGCGCGGTGTACATGTTCGACCGGGTCGACGCCACGGCGCGCAACTATTTCGCCGGGCTGCTCAAGCTCACGGCGATCGACACGGTGGTGCTGGGGGGCGGGCTGTGGATCGTGGGGGTGCCAAACCCGTTCGCGCTCGGGCTCGCGGCGGCCCTGATGGAGTGGGTGCCGGTGGTGGGCTCGATCGCCGGCTGCATCCTGGCCGTGTTGGTGGCGGCCACCGACCATCCGAACGATCCGTGGATCGTATACGCGGTGCTCGCCGTGTTCGCCGTCAATCGCATGCTCGATAACTTCATCTTCATCCCGCTCACGGTGGGCCGCAGCATCCGCATGCATCCCCTGCCCACGGTGCTTATGGTGTTCATCGGCGGGGCGGTGGCGGGCATTCCCGGACTCATCCTCGCCCTGCCGCTCGCGGGAGTGGTGAGCGCCATCGTAGGGACGGTGGCCGGGATCGTGCAGGATCCACGGCTGCGCGCGCGGCATGCCTACGCGAAGGCGCTCCTGCACAAGCGGGTCAACGCGGATCTGCAGTTGTAGCGAGGCGCTGCGCCTTCAGGCCGGCACGTCCGGATCCAGCTCGCGCTGGAGGCGGGCGATCTGGTCCTTGAGCAGGAGCTTGCGGCGCTTCAAGCGGCGGACCGCGAGCTCGTCGGCTTCGGCGGCTTGCTGCATCTGCTCGATCGCGCCGTCCAAATCGCGATGCTCGAGCGCGAGGCTCGCCAGGCGCTGCTGCAACGCCACCCGCGCCGGGTCGCCGATGCTCTCCATGTGGTGGTCCATCTCGCTCTCCTTCAATCGGTCCCCACGGCAGCGGCTTCCTGCGCATCCGGACGCGGCCGGCGGTGGCGGCTCGTGATCCAGATGCCCGCGAGGATGAGCGCGATGCCCACGATGTGATACGCCTCGAGGCGCTCGCCCAGGAGGGCCCATGCGAGCACGATGCCGAAGGCCGGCATCAGGTGGATGAAGAGACCGGCGACGTTGGCGCCCACCGCCTCCACGCCCCAGTTCCAGAAGAGATACGCGAGCACCGACGAGAAGAGCGCAACGGCCAGGATGCTCGCCACGGACTGCCAGGACCAGATCACGCGCGCGCCCAGGGCCATCTCCCCGAGGTAGAAGGGGAACACGGCGACATTGCCCACGAGGGCGATCACGAAGAGGAATGACAGCATGTGCAGGCCTTGGGGCTTCCAGCGCAAGGCGATCGTGTACAGCGACCACATCGCCATCGATGCCACGATCACGAGGTCGCCGGTGTTGAGCGAGAGCGTGGCGAGCTTGTGCAGGCTGCCGTCGGCGATGATCGCGAGAACGCCCGCGAGCGACACCGCGATGCCCAGCGTCTGCGACTTGCGCAGACGCTCGCGCAGCACGAGCCACGACAGCGCCACGATCATCACGGGGATGAAGGAGTTGAGGATCACGCCGTTGGTGGCCGTGGTGTGCGCGAGCCCCACGTACGCGAGCGCATTGTGCGCAGCGCCGCCGAGCACGGCGAGCACCACCAGCACGCGCCAGTGCGCCCGGATGCGGGGCCAGTCGCGGCGCACGTGCGGAAGGGCAAAGGGGACGAGGATGACGCTCGCAAAGAGCCAGCGGTAGAAGGTCATCGCCAGCGGCGGCACCTCGGCCACGAGCGAGCGGCCGATGATCCAGTTGCAGGCCCAGAACAGCGGTGCGAGCGTGAGCAGCAGATAGGGCGAAACGGCGCTGCGCGGAGCCATGGGGCCAGTATATGCCTCGTCCCGGGATGCGGGGCGGCCGGTATAATTGCGGCTTGAACAGCGCCCCTCCGACGTACGCCGGCACCGTGTCCGCGACGCCCCTTCCTGCCGCGACGGTGAGCCCCGCGGCCACCGCCCTTCCCGATCTCGTCCACGACCTGCCGGATCCCGGCCGGCGCAGTGGCGCGGGTCCGTTCGCGGGCTCATCGGATGCGCTGGCGCTGGCCCTCGCGGCGCGCCGCGCCCGAGCGGCCAAGCGCATGCTCGTTGTGATCAGTGCAGAGCCGCGGTCCGCACAGCGGCTGGCCGAAGAGATTCCCTGGTTCGCGCCCGAGTTGCAGGTGGCGATGCTGCCCGACTGGGAGACGCTCCCCTACGACCACTTCTCGCCGCACCAAGACCTCGTCTCCGAGCGGCTGGCCACGGTGTGGCGGATCGCGCGGAGCGATTGCGACGTGGTCGTGCTGGCAGCCACCACGGCGCTGTATCGCCTGGCGCCGCCGTCGTTCCTGGCGGCATTCACGTTCTTCCTGCGCCAGGGCACCACGCTCGACGTCGAGTCATTGCGCGGCCAGCTCTCCCTCGCGGGGTACTCGAACGTCACGCAGGTGGTGTCGCCCGGCGAGTTCAGCATCCGCGGCGGCCTCATCGACCTGTTCCCGATGGGCTCGCCGCTGCCGTATCGCATCGACCTCTTCGACAACGACATCGAATCGATCAAGACCTTCGACGTCGACACCCAGCGCACGATCTATCCGGTGCCGGAAATCCGGCTCTTGCCCGCCCGCGAGTTTCCGCTCGATGACGCAGGTCGCACCCGCTTCCGCAGCCGCTACCGCGAGGTCTTCGAGGGCGATCCCTCGAAGTCGGCCCTGTACAAGGACATCAGCAACGGCGTCGTTCCCGGCGGCGTGGAATATTACCTGCCCCTCTTCTTCGAAGGCACGGCCACGCTCGCGGACTATCTCGCGCCATCGGCGGTGATCGCGCTGCACGGCGACGTGCGCCCTGCCATCGAGCGCTTCTGGCAGGACACCGATTCGCGCTACCGCCTCCTGCGCGGCGACAAGGGCCGGCCGCTGCTGCCGCCGGCCGAACTCTTCCTGCCCGAGGACGGCTTCAACGGCATGCTTAAGGCGTTCGGACGCGTGGAGCTCGCCACGGGCGGCGACGGGCCCACCGCACCGGTGCCGCCGGTGAGCGTCGACCGGCGCGCGGACGATCCGCTGGCGGCGCTCAAGCGCTACCTCGCGACCACGCCTCTCAAGGTCGCCATCGTGGCGGAGAGCGGCGGCCGGCGCGAGACGATGCAGCATTACTTCGCCGAGTACGGCCTCGCCCCGCCCCTGGGGGACGACCTCGCCGCTTTCCTGGCGTCGCGCGACCGCGTGATGCTGCTGGCCGCTCCGGTAGCGGCAGGCTTCGAGTGGCGTGAAGGCGGGCTCGCCTTCGTCACGGAGACCGAGTTGTACGCCGGCACGGTGCGCCGCACCGCGCGCGAGGCCCGCAAGCGCAGCAACGTCGATGCGATGGTGCGCGACCTCTCCGAGGTACGCATCGGCGACCCGGTGGTGCACGAGGAGCACGGCATCGGCCGCTACCTCGGTCTACTCACGCTCGACCTGGGCGACGGCCCCAACGAGTTCCTGCAGCTCGTGTACGCCAACGATGCCAAGCTCTACGTCCCGGTGTCGAACCTGCACCTCATCAGCCGCTACAGCGGCGCGTCGCCCGAGGCCGCGCCGCTGCACGAGTTGGGCAGCGGGCAATGGGAGAAGGCGAAGAAGAAGGCCGCCGAGCAGGCGCACGACACCGCGGCCGAGCTCCTCAACCTCTACGCGCAGCGGGCCGCCCGCAAGGGCCACGCCTTCGCGCTGAAGCCGCACGACTACGACGCCTTCGCCGAGGGCTTCGGCTTCGAGGAGACGCCCGACCAGACCGCCGCCATCGAAGCGGTGATCAAGGACATGACGGCCGGCAAGGCGATGGATCGCCTCGTGTGCGGCGACGTCGGCTTCGGCAAGACGGAGGTCGCGTTGCGCGCGGCGTTCGTCGCGCTGGCCGACGGCAAGCAGGTGGCGCTGCTGGTGCCGACCACGCTCCTCGCCGAGCAGCATTTCCAGACGTTCTCGGACCGCTTCGCCGACTTCCCGGTGCGCATCGCGGAGCTGTCGCGCTTCCGTACCGCCAAGGAAACCCGGATCGCGATCGAAGGCCTTGCCGCAGGCAAGATCGACCTCGTCATCGGCACCCACAAGCTGCTGCAGGCCGACGTCAAGTTCAAGGACTTGGGCCTCGTGATCATCGACGAGGAGCATCGCTTCGGAGTACGGCAGAAGGAGCTCCTCAAGCGGCTGCGCGCCGAAGTGGACGTGCTGACCCTCACCGCCACGCCGATCCCGCGCACGCTCGCGATGTCGCTCGAGGGGATCCGCGATTTCTCCGTCATCGCCACCGCGCCGGAGCGGCGACTATCGATCAAGACGTTCGTCTCGGCATACTCGCCGGGCATCGTGCGCGAAGCCGCGCTGCGCGAGTTGAAGCGCGGCGGGCAGATCTATTTTCTGCACAACGACGTGGACACGATCGCCACCCGCGCCGATTCCCTCGCCAAGCTGTTGCCGGAGGCGCGCATCGCGGTGGCTCACGGACAGATGGCCGAGCGCGAGCTCGAACAGGTGATGCGCGATTTCTACCAGCAGCGCATCAACCTTCTGCTGTGCTCCACGATCATCGAGACGGGCATCGACGTGCCCACGGCCAACACCATCATCATCGACCGTGCCGACCGCTTCGGCCTCGCGCAGCTGCACCAGTTGCGCGGGCGCGTGGGCCGCTCGCATCACCAGGCCTATGCCTACCTCCTCACGCCGCCCGCCGACGCCCTTTCGGCGCAGGCCAAGAAGCGGCTCGAAGCCATCCAGATGATGGAGGACCTGGGCTCCGGCTTCTATCTCGCCATGCACGACCTCGAGATCCGGGGCGCGGGCGAAGTGCTCGGCGAGGGCCAGTCGGGCGAGATGCAGGAAGTGGGCTTCCAGCTCTACAACGACATGCTGCGCACGTCGGTATCGGCCTTGAAGGCGGGACGCGAGCCCGACCTCACCGAGCCGCTCGGCGTCACCACCGAGATCAACCTGCACACGCCGGCGCTGCTCCCTGAGCGCTACTGCGCCGACGTGCACGAGCGGCTCGTCCTGTACAAGCGGCTCGCCAGCGCCGATGACCTCAGCGAGATCGCCACGATCCAGGAGGAGCTTGTCGACCGCTTCGGTCCCACCCCTGATCAGGCGCAGGCGCTCCTTGCAAGCCACCGCCTCCGCCTGCTCGCCAAGCCGCTTGGCGTGCGCAAGGTCGATGCCGGCCCCGAGCGCACCACGATCCAGTTCGTGAAGCATCCGCCATTCGATCCGGGCAAGCTCATCCTGCTCGTGCAGAAGGACGGCCGCATCCGCTTCGCGGGGCCCGATCGCATCCGCATCGATCAGGCGGCGCCGGGGCTGGTTCAGCGTATCGCCCTCGTGCGCGAGTTCCTGGGCAAGCTCGCGTAAGTCCATGCGCGCCGCGCTGCCGCCGCAGGTTCACGTGTTCGTGCGCGACTGGCTGTCCGCCAATCACGTGCTCCTGAAGGACGAACGCTGGGGTCACGTGCTGGTGGACACGGGCTACGTCACACAGTCGCCGCTCACGCTGTCGCTCTTGCGCTCGCCCGCCGGGATCGGCCGCGCGCCGCTCGCGAAGGTGGTGAACACCCACGGCCATTCCGACCACGTGGGCGGCAACGCGGCCCTCCAAGCCGCCTACGGCTGCCCCATCGCGTTCCCGGCGGCCGAGGCCCCGCTCGTGGACGCGTGGGACACGAAA
>CALFEY010000200.1 GCA_937958295.1 uncultured Pseudomonadota bacterium | reverse complement strand
CAAGCGCTGCTGCATCGCCTCTGTATCCACCCGGCGCACTTCTCCGGTGAGCTGCATGTCGATGCCCTGCACCACACCCATCGGCTTGGCGGTAAGGTAGTTGCCCGTGGAAACCCGGTTGCGCGCGCCCGCCATGGGCGAATTGGCGAGGCCGAGCGAGAGCAGCGCCTCGATGCGCGCACGCACTTGCCCCGCGGCCTCGAGCGCGCAGTCCATGGCATCGACGTCGGTCACGCGCACGCCATGGGCGTAGCGACTGGGAATGCGCTGGGCGGCCAGGATCGCCTCCACCTGCGGGCGAAAGCCGTGCACCACCACGAGTCGGATGCCCAGGCTGTGCAGGAGGTTCAGGTCGTGGATCACGCCCAGGAACTCGTCGTCGGCCACGACCTCGCCGCCGAAGGCGATGACGAACGTCCGCCCGCGGAATGCGTGCACGTAGGGCGCCGCCGAGCGGATGAGGTGCACGAACGAACGCATCGTGGCGGAGTTCGCGGCGGGCTGGCTGTCGGGGACGGTGGTCATGGCGGGTGGGAGCGAAGGTGCGCGCGATTATAGCGGCGTGTCCGCTTCCGATCGGCCGGGTCGTCCCACGCGCCGTAGCAACTGCTCGCCAAGGCCTTTGCCGGAGTTGCGCTGAGCCTGCGCTGAGCTGCGCTGCGTGAATGGCGTGGGCCCGCGCCCCGCTGGGGCACGAAGGCGCCTCGCGACGGGGACCGGTGCCCTAGACCGGCCGACCCACCGGCCGACCGTCGGCCGGCCCGTCGGCACCCCTCGTGGACGCGAGGCTCGCGCGACCGCGGGGGTTGTACGGCGCAGCGAGTCGCGGATTCCTCTTGTCGGGCGCCCCGCCGATGTCCCCTACCACCACCTGACAAGGGCCGAGCGCAAGGCAAGTTGCCGCATCGAGTCCACTCACCCGTCGCCGGGCAGCCACGGTGGAGCGCTCGGCTATCATTCGTCTTTCGCCGGCCGTCCCGATGTCCTCGAAACTCCTCGAAAACCTCAATCCCGAGCAACTGGCCGCGGTCACGCTGCCGCATGCCTCCGCGCTGATCCTCGCCGGCGCGGGCAGCGGCAAGACGCGCGTGCTCACCACGCGCATCGCGTGGCTGCTCGCCACCGGCCAAGCCACGCCGCAATCGGTGTTGGCCGTCACGTTCACGAACAAGGCCGCGCGCGAGATGATGCTGCGGCTGTCCGCGCTCACGCCAATGAGCACGCGCGGCATGTGGGTGGGCACCTTCCACGGCCTGTGCAACCGCATGCTGCGCGCGCATCACCGCGACGCCAAGCTGCCGCAGCTCTTCCAGATCCTCGACACGCAGGACCAGCTCTCGCTGCTGAAGCGCATGTACAAAGCGCACAACATCGACGACAACCGCTACCCGGTGCGCCAGTTGCAATGGTTCATCGCCGCCGCCAAGGAGGAGGGCCAGCGCCCCGCGGCGGTGGAGGCGGGCGACGACTTTACCCGCCGCCAGGTCGAGCATTACGCGCTGTACGACGCGATGTGCCAGCGCGAAGGCGTGGTGGACTTCGCCGAGCTCCTTCTGCGCAGCTACGAGCTCCTGGCCGGACACGAGGGCCTGCGCGAGCACTACCGGCGGCGCTTCTCCCACGTGCTGGTCGACGAGTTCCAGGACACGAACACCTTGCAATACCGCTGGCTGCAGACCCTCACGGGGCCGGATGCCGCGGTCTTTGCAGTGGGCGACGACGACCAGTCGATCTACGCCTTCCGCGGTGCCAAGGTCGCGAACATGCAGCGCTTCGAGCACGATTTCGCCACGGCGGAGCGCCCGGTCAAGCTCATCCGCCTCGAGCAGAACTACCGCTCCCACGGCCACATCCTCGATGCCGCCAACGCGCTCATCCGGCACAACCAGGCGCGACTGGGCAAGAACCTGTGGACGAGCGAGGGCAAGGGCGAGCCGGTGCGGGCCTTCGCCGCGCCTTCGGACAACGACGAGGCGGCGTTCGTGGTGGACGTCGTGCGCAGCCTCGCGGCCGATAACGTGCCACTCGACGAGGTGGCGCTCCTGTACCGCTCCAACGCGCAGTCCCGGGTGCTCGAGCATGCGCTGTTCGGCGCGGGCATTCCCTACCGCGTGTACGGCGGCATGCGCTTCTTCGAGCGGGCGGAGGTGAAGCACGCGCTTGCCTACCTGCGGCTCATCGCCGCCCCCGACGACGACGGCGCCTTCCTGCGCGTGGTGAACTTCCCGCCGCGCGGCATCGGCGCGCGCACGCTCGAGCAGCTGCAGGAGTCGGCGCAGGGCCACGGCACGTCGCTGTGGCACGTCTCGGCATCGGGGGCGATGACCGGCAAGTCGGGCGCCGCGCTCGCCACCTTTTGCCGGCTCATCGAGAAGCTGCGCGAGGACACCCGCGCCTTGCCTTTGCCCGAGGCGGTCGAGCACATCATCGAAAAGTCCGGGCTCGTGCCGCACTATGCGGCCGAGAAGGACGGCCAGGATCGCGTCGATAACCTGACCGAGCTCGTCAATGCCGCCGATGCGTTCGTGCGCGAGGCCGAGCTCGCCACCGACGCGCCCATGCTCTCGCCGCGCGTCACGCCCGATGCGGAAGCGCCCGCGAGCGGCGAGAACGAAGGGGCGACCGATCCGCTCATGGCGTTCCTCGCGCATGCGGCGCTGGAGGCTGGCGACACCCAGGCAGCGGAGGGCAAGCCGGCGCTGCAGCTCATGACCGTGCACTCGGCCAAGGGCCTCGAGTTCCATACCGTGTTCGTCACGGGGCTGGAAGAGGGCCTGTTCCCGCACGAGAACAGCCTCTCCGAAGCCGACGGCTTGGAAGAGGAGCGTCGCCTCATGTATGTGGCTATCACGCGCGCGCGGCGCCGCCTCTACCTCACGCAGGCGCAGCAGCGCATGCTGCACGGCCAGATGCGCTACGGCATTGCGTCGCGCTTCGTGAACGAGTTGCCGCAGGAGCTCGTGCAATGGCTGTCGCCTTATCGCCGGCGCACGGTCGACGTCGACGACGACGAGTGGGAGCGTGTCACTCGCGCACCGCAGGCCACGCCCGCAGCCTCTGCGTGGCGCATCGGCCAGAGCGTGCGCCACGCGAAGTTCGGCGTGGGGGTGATCATCGACGCCGAAGGCCGCGGCCACGATGCGCGGGTGCAGGTCAACTTCCGCGATGCCGGCGTGAAGTGGCTCGCGCTCGACTACGCCAAGCTGGAAGCCGCGTAATCTACGGCTCGTTCACGGTGGGGCGCACGCAGCCGGCACCTGCCGGCGGAGAGCGTCACCACCGGCGCCCAACCCCCACCGTGTATATCGGACGTCGCTTCACTTCGCCACCGGGTGCGTCGCGATGAAGTCGTCCACCGCTGCCGAGGCCGAGGCGAAGAAGCGCTCCTGCGCCAGCCTCTCGCCCCCGCCGATCCACCGCGCGAGCTGTTCGCGCAGCGGCCGGTTGCCGCGGGCGAAGCGCACGTCCACGCCGGCCGTCTCCATCTCGTCGTAGAGCTCGCGCAACACCTCGACAGCCGTGACGTCGATGCTCGACACCGCCTGCAGGTCGAGCACGAGGCAGCGCACGATGGGCGATTGCGCCGCCACCAGGCCGCGGATGCGCTCTGCGACGTGCCGCGCATTGGCGAACAGCAGCGGCGCGTACAGGCGATAGACGAGGATGCCAGGCGTGACGTTGCCGCCCTCGTCGTCGGCCAGGTCGTGGAAGCGGCGGTCGGTGGGCAAGCGGCGCAGCACGGCGTCCCGGGGCCGCGCGACGTCGACCAGCACGCGGGCGACGGACAGTCCCACGCCGAGGAGTACGCCGGGCAGCACGCCGAGCACGAGCACGCCACTTGCCACGGCGAGGGCCAGCACCAAGGCGCGGCGGTCGAGCCGATGGAGGAGCTTCCACTCGCGCAGGTCGACGAGCCGCAGTCCGGCCGCCACGAGGATGGCCGACAGTGCGACGCGCGGCAGGAGGTCGAGCGCGGGAGCGAGGAACAGCACGAACAGGGCGAGCAGGCCGGCGGCGAGCAGCTGGGACAGCTGCGTGGTCATGCCGCTCGCGTCGGCGGTCACCGAGCGCGACGTGCTTGCCCCCACCGGCAGTCCGCTTACCAACCCCGCCGCGAGGTTGCCCGCCCCAAGCGCGCCGAGCTCGACGTTGGCGTCGAGCGCCTCGCGATGCTTGGCCGCGAGGGTACGCGCCATGAGGATGCCCTCGGCGAACACGAGGAGCGCGAGCGCGATGGCGCCGGGGGCCAGCGCTTGGAGATCCGCCACGGTCGTGCTGGGCAGGGTTGGGGCGGGCAGGGCGGCGAGCAACGGCGCGAGATGCACCACGCCTGCCGCGCGCAGGTCGAGCGCTTGCGACACGCCGATGGCGACGAGGCATGCGATGAGCGCCGCGGGCAGCCGCGGGGTCAGGCGCGCGACCAGCAGCACGAGCGCGAGCAGCGTCAGGCCGAGGGAAAGCGTGCGCACGTTGGCGCGCGGGAGCGCGAGCAGGGCGTCGTGGATGCGCAGGAAGAAGGCGTCTCGCGCCAGGGGCACGCCCAGCAGCACGGGCAGCTGCGTCCCGATGAGGATCAGTGCGGCGCCCGCGGCGTAGCCCACGAGCACCGGGCTTGACAGGAGATCGGCGACCCCGCCGAGCCCCAGCCGCCCGCCCACCACGAGCAGGGCCCCCGTCATGAGCGCGAGCGCGGCGGCGAGGTCCCCGGCGCGCGCGACGTCGCCCAGCGCGAGGGGCGCAATCACCGAGCCGGCCAGGAGCGCGATGGTGGTATCGGGGCCGATGATCACGCGGCGCGTGGAGGTGAAGAGCGCGAAGGCGATCATGGCACCCAGCGCGGCGTACAGCCCGGCTTGCGGGGACACGCCCGCGAGCTCGGCATACGCCAACACCGACGGGATCATCACCACGCACACGGAGAACGCGGCGGCGACGTCGCCGCGCAGCGCGCCCCGCGGATACGGCAGGAGCTGGGCCAAGCCAGGGCACCAGCGCAGCAATGCGGCGGACGTGCGGGCGGCCGGCAGGGCCATGGACCTACGTGCTGCCGGTGCCCGGCGCCAACGGAGTGAGTGGCTCGTCGGCGTGGAAGACGTCGCGGTAGCTCACGTAGTCGGAAATGTGCAGCGTGACCGTCAGCACGATCGAGTACGGGAGCATCACGAGCACCACGAGGAGCTGCGTGACGGCGGTGGGCAGCAGCACGGCGAGCAGCGTCAGTACCAGCATCGGCAACAGCATGTAGAAGAACAGGATCGACAGCGCGTACAGGGCCAGCGCGCGCCAGTTTGCAGCCGCGGCGCGCAGGCTCGCCGCGAGAGCGGCACCCGCCCCGGCGTCCTGAAACACGACGAGCGCGGGGGCCCACCACGTGGCCAGCAGCACGGGAATGGCGAGCAGCGCGGAGAACAGCATCGCGAGCTGCACGCGGCCGTCACCCAACAGTTCTCGCACTTGCTGCTCGGTGTACGTGGTCGTGCTGCCCGCGAGCTCGCGGAGCTTGCCGCCATCGACCAGAGCCGAGGCTTGCACGGCAATCGCCATCCCGGCGACGAAGAACACGCCGATCGCCACCAGCGCCCACACGTTGCTGCGGAAGCCGTGGAAGAGCTGCTGGAGGGTCGGCGGCACGCCGCGCTCCTGGCCCCACGCCGCGGCGAGCAGGCCTACCGCGAGCACCGGCTTGATCACGAACACGGCGAACGCACCCACGAAGGGAATGAAGTTCACGAGGAACAGCACGGCCATGTAGCCGCAGAAGAGGAGCACCCACGGCAGGCGTTGCTCCCGGAACATGGCGAACGCACGCCGCAGCCACGCCACGCCATGCGCCGCGGGATGCTGCGTGAAGGCGATGGCGGCGCTAGCCATGGCGCACCTGCGGCCAGCGCTCGGCTCGGGTCACCCGCAGGCGCAGGATCCGCTCGAAGTGCGCGGGATCGTGGGCGTGCACGAGCTCGCCGGGACGCGGCAAGTGGAGGTCGTAGAGCCGCGAGAGCCAGAAGCGTAGCGCGGCGGCGCGCAGGAGCGACGGCCACGCCTCGCACTCGTCGGGGGCGAGCGGGCGCAGCGCGTCGTAAGCCCCGAGCATGGCGGTGACGAGCGCGGCATCGAGCTCGCCGGCGTCGTTCACGCACCAGTCGTTGACGGTGATGGCGAGGTCGTAGGCGAAGAAATCGGTGGCGGCGAAGCCGAAGTCGATGATTCCCGCCACCCGCGGCCCCGCGAACAGCACGTTGTCGCAGAAGAGGTCGCCGTGGATCGCGCCCCTCGGCAGCTTGCCGCGGCCGAAGCCCGTCTGGTGCCTGATCTCGGCATCGAGGAGCTCGGTCTGCGCGGGATCGAGGAACGGGCGCACGGCGCGAGCGGCCTGCCGCCACCACGCGGGTCCCCGGCGGTTGGTGAGCCGGGCCCGATACGCCTGCGAGGCGAGGTGCAGGCGCGCAAGCGCGGCGCCGACTTCCGCGCAATGCGCGGCCTCGGGGGCTTCTACCTGCACGCCCTCCACCCGCTCGACCAGGCTCGCCGGCTTGCCGTTGAGCAGCGAGAAGAGCGCGCCGGTGCGGTCCGCGATGGGCGCGGGCACCGGCACGCCGGAGCGCGCGAGGTGCGCCATCAGGTTGAGGTAGAACGGCAGCTCGGCGGCAGGCAATCGCTCGTAGAGCGTGAGCACGTAGCGGCCGCGGTCGGTGGTGACGAAGTAGTTGGTGTTCTCGATGCCGGAGGCGATCGGCGTGAGCTCGCGCAGGCCGCCCACGGCGTAACGCGTGAGCCAGGCGTCGAGATCCACTGCGGTGACCGTGGTGTAGACAGACATGGCCGGACGGTGTCTAGGACGGGGCGCGGTCGGGCGGTGCGCTGCCGCACTCCGCAGACCGGGTTGCACGCTCGCATGCGGCGCGCATCCGGCGCCGGCATGGCGCGCGCGACTTCACCGGACGACCGGGTTCACCACGAGAACAGCTGCCACATCGGCGCCCTCAACCCGAAGTCGAGGGAGTCGTAGCGCAGGAACTGCGTTCCGCTGTTGCTCGGCACGAGATAATAGGGACGACCCAGGCGCGGCGTCACCTTGATGTAGCTGAGGCGGCCGCCGACGCGGACTTCCTCCACCGTATCCGTGCCGCGGCGCGTGATGGTGACCTGCGGCTCGAGCTCGGGATCGACCGGAACCGCAGGATCGAGGGCAGGCGGTGGCGGCGCGGCGTCCTGCGGCTGGCTCGTGAGCGGCGGCGGGGGCGGCAGCGTGACCGGCGGTGGCGCCTGTGCGATGGCGATGCCGCTCGTGAAGAGCAGTGCCAGCGCCCGTGCCTTGATCCGTGCCATGCCTCGATTCTACTACTGCGTGCGACCGCCGCGCCGCGCCTGCCGCGCGGGCGGCGCACGGCCGTGGCTTTTCCGCTACAGGTTGAGCATTTTCTCGCGCTCTTCGCGGGTCGGCACGAAACCCTTGCTGTCGTAGAACGCGAAGATCGCCTCGACGATCGCCTCCGGCTCCTCGATCACCTGCATGAGCTTCATGTCCTCGGCCCCGATCATGCCTTCGCCCACGAGCTTGTCCTCCATCCACGCCAGGAGACCGCGCCAGAAATCGCCGCCGACGAGGATCACCGGGATGCGCCGACTCTTGCCCGTTTGTACGAGCGTCAACACCTCGGAGAGCTCGTCGAGCGTGCCAAAGCCGCCTGGCAGGATCACGTACGCGGACGCGAAGCGCACGAACATCATCTTGCGTGTGAAGAAGTAGCGGAAGTCGACCGAGACGTCCTGGAACTCGTTGCCGCCCTGCTCGAACGGCAGCAGGATGTTGAGGCCCACGGCGGGGGACTGTCCCCCGTGGGCACCTTCGTTGGCGGCATGCATGAGGCCGGGCCCGCCGCCGGAGATCACCGAGAAGCCGGCGTCGGAGAGAAGGCGCGCGATGCGCTTCGTGGTGTCGTAGTAGGGGTGACCCGCCTTGATGCGCGCGCTGCCGAAGAGGCTCACGGCGGGACGGATGCCCCGCAGCCTTTCGGTGGCGAGGGCGAACTCTGCCATAATCCCCAGCACCCGCCACGCTTCCTGACCGTTGGTTGTGTACAGCGCGGTAGGATCGATGAGCTCCGGAATCTTGTGGGTGGGACGCATGCCTAGGCTCGTGCTGGTGGATGGGTCGTCGTATCTGTACCGCGCGTATCACGCGCTCCCCGATCTCAGGACGAAGAGCGGCGAGCCCACGGGCGCGCTGCGCGGGGTGCTGTCGATGTTGCGCCGTTTGGTGGAGGACGGCAAGCCGGACTACTTCGCCGTGGTGTTCGATGCGCCCGGCAAGACCTTCCGCGACGATTGGTACCCGCAGTACAAGGCCAATCGCGCGCCGATGCCCGATGACCTCGGCAAGCAGATCGCGCCGCTGCACGAGCTCGTCCGCGCCAATGGCTGGCCGCTCCTCATGATCCACGGCGTGGAAGCCGACGACGTGATCGGCACGCTCGCGGCCAAGGCGCTGGCCGCCGACGTGGAGACCCTCATCTCCTCGTCGGACAAGGACCTCACGCAGCTCGTGCGGCCCGGCATCAAGATGGTCAATACGATGAGCAACGAGATCTTCGACGAGGCGGGCGTGCTCGCCAAGTTCGACGTGCGTGCCGACCAGGTACTCGATCTGCTTACGCTCACCGGCGACGCGGTCGACAACGTGCCGGGCGTGGCCAAGGTGGGGCCCAAGACCGCCGCGAAGTGGCTCGCGCAGTACGGCACGCTCGACAATCTCATCGCGCACGCAGGCGAGGTCGGCGGCGTGGTGGGCAACAATCTCCGCGAGGCGCTGCCTTGGCTGCCGCAGGGCAAGCGCCTGCTCACGGTGAAGACCGATTGCGCCCTTGACGTGGACTTGCCGGACCTCGTGATCGCCACGCCGGATGCCGCCACGTTGCGCGCGCTCTACGAGCGCTTCGAGTTCAAGGCGTGGCTCAAGGAGGCGGGCGACCCCTCCATGCCGGACGTCGCCGGGCAGATCGCGAAGAAGGCCGCCACCGATCCCGGCGGGCGGCGCTTCGACGTGGTGGAGCCGGCGGCGGCGGCGCCGCCCAAGCCCGCGACGATCCACTACGAGACCGTGACCGACGAGGAGGCACTCGCGCGTTGGCTCGCGGCCATCGCCAGCGCGTCGATCACCGCCTTCGACACCGAGGCGTCGAGCCTCGACCCCATGCAGGCGCGCATCGTGGGCGTGTCGCTCGCGGTGGAGCCCGGGCGCGCGTGCTACATCCCGCTCGACCACCGCTATGCCGGTGCGCCGGCACAGCTCGATCGCGCGGCCACGCTCGCGCGCCTCGCCCCCTGGTTCGCCGACCCGGCGAAGAAGAAGCTCGGGCAGAACCTCAAGTACGACGAGCACGTGCTCGCCAACGACGACCTCGTGCTCGGCGGCATCGCGCACGACACGTTGCTCCAGTCCTACGTGCTCGAGTCGCACAAGCCGCACGACATGGACAGCCTCGCGTGGCGGCACCTCGACGTCAAAACGCTGACCTACGACGAGGTGACCGGCAAGGGCGTGCACCGCATTCCGTTCGACCAAGTGGCGGTGGATCGGGCCACCGAATATGCCGCGGAGGATGCCGACCTCGCGCTGCGCCTGCACGACGTGTTGTACCCCGCGATTGCCGCCGATGCGAAGCTCGACTACATCTACGGCCAGATGGAGCTGCCGGTGCGCGATGTGCTCTTTCGCATGGAGCGCAACGGCATCCTGATCGACAGCGAGCTCCTGGGCCGGCAGGGAAGGGAGCTCGGCGAGCGCGTGATGGCGCTCGAGCAGCAGGCGCATCAGCTTGCCGGCGGTCCCTTCAACCTGGGCTCGCCCAAGCAGATCTGCGAGATCCTGTTCACGCGCATGGGCTTGCCCGTGCTGAAGAAGACGGCCACCGGCCAGCCGTCCACCGACGAAGAGGTGCTGGCCGAGCTCGCCGCCGACTACCCGCTGCCCAAGCTCCTCCTCGAGCATCGCGCGCTCGCCAAGCTCAAGTCCACCTACACCGACAAGCTCCCGCTCATGGTGAATGCGCGCACGGGGCGCGTGCACACCACCTTCGGCCAGGCCACCGCGGTGACCGGCCGGCTCGCCTCGAACGATCCCAACCTGCAGAACATCCCGGTCCGCACGGCGGAGGGACGGCGCATCCGCGAGGCCTTCATTGCGCCCCCCGGCCGGGTGCTCGTGTCCGCCGACTACTCGCAGATCGAGCTGCGCATCATGGCGCACCTGTCGGAGGATCCGGCGCTGCTCGCCGCATTCCACGAAGGGCGCGACATCCATCGCGCGACGGCCGCGGAGATCTTCGCGGTGACGCCCGACGAGGTCACCGCCGACCAGCGGCGCTACATCAAGGCCGTGAACTTCGGCCTCATCTACGGCATGAGCGCCTTTGGCCTCGCCCAGCAACTCGACATCGAGCGCGGCGCGGCGCAGCAGTTCATCGACAAGTACTTCGCGCGCTATCCCGGCGTGGCCAATTACATGCAGCGCACCCGCGAGAGCGCGCGCGAGCACGGCTATGTCGAGACGGTCTTCGGACGCAGGCTATGGCTGCCCGACATCAAGGCGGGCGGCGGACCACGCAGGGCGGGGGCCGAGCGCGCCGCCATCAATGCCCCGATGCAAGGCACGGCCGCCGATCTCATCAAGCTCGCGATGATCGCCGTGCAGGGCTGGCTCGACCGCGAGAAGCTCGCCACGATGCTGCTGCTCCAGGTGCACGACGAACTCGTGCTCGAGGTGCCGGAGGACGAGCTCGCGCGGGTGCTGGCCGAGCTGCCGGCGCTGATGACGGGCGTGGCCGCGCTGTCGGTGCCGCTCGTGGTGGAAGTCGGCGCTGGACCCAACTGGGATCGCGCTCACTGAGCACACCGCCGCGCGGCGGCCCCGCGCTGCGCGCGCGGGGCGGGGCCGCATGGGCCGCCGCTAGCGATACGCCGGATTGGCGAGTGCCGGGTCGGCCGCTGCGAAGATGTCGCGGTAGCCGGCGTAGGTCGACCCGAACACGATCGGCCCCACCACGAGCCCCGCCGCCGCGAGGCCCACGCCGAAGATGGCCATGAACGCGATCATCGCGGCCACGCCGCTGTCCGAGCCGGCGAACGCACTCGCGAGGAGCCCGAACGAGGCGACCAGCACGAGGCCGCCGAGGACGATGATCACCGCGAGAGCGATGAGACCGTACACGAGGAACGGCAACCAGTTGCGCATGCATGCCACCAACGACTGCTTCATCGCTTCCCAGCCCGACAGCCCGTGCAGGGCCACGAGTGCCGGGGCGAACCAGTTGAGCATCGCGAACACGGCCACGATCACGAGCATCACCAGCACCATGAGCAGGCCGAGACCCGTCATCGCGCGCATCGAGCCTTGCAGGGCGTCGAAGGGATCGAGGCCGGGCGTCATGAGGCTCGCGAAACCGAAGGTGCCGAAGGCGCCGGCCACTCCCAGGAGGGCCAGCGCGATGAAAAACGCGATGTTGACCGCGCCGATGATCATCAGTGGCACGAAGTGCGCGCCCTGGAAGCCCTCGAACAGGTGCGCCACGCGCAGCGTGCCGTCGCGCTCGATGGAGCGGCAGCCCAGCATGATGCCGCCGAGGAACACGGGCGTGAGCAACGCCTGGCCCACGCTGCCCACGATGGGGATGAGCCCCAGCACGAGCGAGATGATGTAGTAGATCAGCACGATGCCGATCCACGTGAACACGTTGGAGGCGAAGATGGTCCAGCCACCGCCCCACCAGGCGGCACCGCGTCCGGCCTCCACCGCGCGCGGCTCCCTCGTGATGTCGTCCATCGTTGTTGTCCTTTGTCGTCTTGCCGGTGTTGTCAGGATGTTGCCGCGTGCCGCTCGAGGTCGTCGAACGGCACCACCGCCAGCGCCTCTTCGTGCGTGGCCGCGAGTACCACGGGCGGCGCCGCGCCCGCTTCGAGGGCCTCGCGCCAGCGGCCCACGCACAGGCACCAGCGGTCGCCGGCGCGCAATCCCGCGAAGCCGAACTCGGGGCGCGGGGTGGACAGGTCATTGCCGGCCAGGCGCGAGTACACGAGGAAGGCGTCGGTCATCACCGCGCATACGGTGTGCATCCCCGTATCCTCGGGACCGGTGTCGCAGCAACCGTTGCGGAAGAATCCGGTGCGCGGCGTTTCGCCGCAGATGGCGAGCGGACCGCCGAGAACGTTCAGTGCATCGTCGCGCGAGGCGGCCATGAGCGCCAGCCTGCCCCTTGCGCAGGGCGCAGGCCTCTTTCCGGGGAAGAAGGTGGGGCTAGTTTAGCGTGCCGCGGGCGGCGACGGCATCGCGCACGCGCGAGGCGAGCTCGGGGGGAGCGCCCTTGCGCAGGAACCAGCGCAGCCGCGTGGTATCCCCCACGAACGAGAAATCGAACTCGGCCAGCAGGTGGGCAAGGGCGGGCACGTAGCGTGACCCGCGCTGCACGCGCACGATCCAGGTCTTCTGGCCGTGCGACGTGGCGAAGAGCGCCGTGAGGAGCTCGCGGCCGTGGCCGCCGCCGCGTGCGCTGAAGTCGAGTCCGGCGAGCCACAGCTCGTAGCCGGCGTCCACGGCGCGGAAGAGGCCGAAGCCCACCGGGGGCGTGCCCATGTGGCGGCCTTCCGGCCAGAAGACGTAGCCCGGGACGGCCACCGTGTCGATGCGACCCGACCGTCCTTCCTCGACGAAGTAGCCGGTGACGAGCGCACGCTTCAGCTTGGCGAAGAACGCTTCGGCTTCCGGCGAGTTCGCGGCGAGCTCGCGATCGAAGGTACCCTCCTGCGCGCCCTGGCGGATGAGGGTGCGCAGCATGGCGAGGTGGCGGACGTTGGCGGGTTCGAGCATGTTGGGGTGAACGGTGAACCGCAAGGTACCGCCGCCGCGCGCTCGGGTGTGGGTCGCCTTACGAACGGCGCGCGCGGCTGTGTGAACGGTCGTCAAAGTGCGAGATAGGCAGCCAGCACGACGCCGAGGATCGACAGGAGGATCGACAGCGTGACGGGATAGATGGGCGCGTGCGAGCGTGGCACGTCGGCCGCGGGGAGCGTGGCGACGTAGCTGCGGTGCTGGATGGCCCCTACGATCATGCAGGCCACGCCGATCAGCACCAGCGCGATGCCCAGCGCATTGGACAGCCGGTTGTGAAGCTCGGCCGCAGGCAGGCCCTGCCCCTGCTGGGTGGCCACGAGCCGCAGGAACAGTCCGAAGCGGGCCACCACGAACCCGAACGCCATGATGGTGAGCCCGGTGCGCACCCAGGCGAGGAGCGTGCGTTCTGCGGCGAAGAAGACCCGGGGGTCGCCCATCATCGATGCCATGGCAAGGTGTCCGGCAAAGAGCGCGATCCTAGCGCACGCGCCGCGGCCCTGTCCGCCCGGGATCGCACCGGCAATGCTCGCGCGCGGTCGCCGCGTAGCGCGCGGTGCGGTCGGACGCCGCGATATCATCCACGCCGCGAAGCGGGTCACGTCGAGCCGCCCATCCTTTCCGGAGTGCCCATGTCCCGTCTCATCCGTTCCGCCTGTTTCGCCGCGGGCGCCGCCGTGCTCGCGGCCCTGCCGCTGTCCGCGCTGGCCCAGGCCTACCCGACTAAGCCCGTGAACATCGTCGTGCCGTGGCCCGCCGGCGGCCCTTCGGATATCGCGGCGCGGCCGATGGCCAAGGGGCTGCAGGAAGAGCTTGGCCAGCCGTTCGTGATCGACAACCGCGGTGGGGCCGGCGGCAACATCGGCACGGCGCTCGTCACCAAGGCGCCGGCCGACGGCTACACGCTCCTCATCACCTCGAGCGCGCCGATCGTGATCAACCCCAGCCTGTACAAGCAGATGCCGTTCGATCCGCCCAAGGACCTGGCGCCCATCACCAACCTGCTGCGCGTGCCGCTCATCCTGGCGGTCAATCCTTCGGTGCCGGTCAAGAACCTCGCCGAGCTCATCGCTTACGCGAATGCGCAGAAGGGCAAGATCCAGTACGCCTCGGCCGGCAACGGCACGCCCCAACACCTCACCGGTGAGCTCTTCAAGTCCACCGCGAAGGTCGACATGGTGCACGTTCCTTACAAGGGCTCGGCGCCGGCGATCACCGACCTCGTGGGCGGTCACGTGCCCATCATGTTCGACAGCGCGATCGCGATCCTGCCGATGATCAAGGCCGGCAAGGTGCGCCCCATCGCCATCACGAGCGCCAAGCGGTCCTCGGCGCTGCCCGACTTGCCCACCTTCGACGAGTCGGGGATGAAGGGCTTCGAGTCGTATGCCTGGTACGGCCTGTTCGCGCCTGCCAATACCCCGGCGGACGTCATCGGCAAGCTCAACACGGCGGCGCTCAAGGTGATGAAGGGCCCGGACTGGCAGAAGATCCTCACCGATACCGGCTCGGAGAACGTCGGCGAGTCGCCCTCGCAGTTCACCGCCTTCACCAAGGCGGAGGCCGCCAAGTGGGCCAAGGTGGTGAAGGAAAGCGGCGCCACGATCGACTGACGGCGGGGCCCGTGCGCCTGCTGGTGGCCGGCGTGCTG
>CALFEY010000199.1 GCA_937958295.1 uncultured Pseudomonadota bacterium | reverse complement strand
GCCCATCCGTTCCTCGGTGCGGGCGATGATCTCGGCCTGCTGCATCGGCGACAGGTCGACGAAGTACGCCGAATACCCCGCGATGCGCACCACCAGGTTGCGGTACTTCTCCGGGTCCTTCTGCGCCGCATTGATCGCCGTGTTCATCTTGCGCTTGATGTCGGCGGGCAGCCCCGGCGGCCCGAAGATAGCCCACCACGTCTGCGCCTTCTCCATGTTGGGCACGCCCGCCTCGGCCATCGTGGGTGCCTTGATGGACTCCGGCGGGTAGTTGTTGTCCGTGTAGGCCAGGAGCCGAAGCTGCCCCGCCTCGATCGCGCCGCGGGTGCTGGCGGTGGTGGCGAAGTACACCTGCAAGCGGCCGCCGATGAGGTCGTTCATGGCATCGGCGGCGCTCTTGTAATTCACGCCGGTGAGCTTAAGACCAGTGGCCGCATTGAACATCTCGGCATGTTGGTGATTGGTGGTGCCGATGCCGGCCATGCCGTAGAACACCTGGTTGGGCCGCGCCTTCGCATAGTCAATGAACTCCTTGACCGTCTTCACCGGCAGGCTCGCGTTGACCACCATCGCATCGGGCGAGCGCGCCATGAGGGCGATGGGCGCCAGATCCTTCAACGGATCGATGTCGACCTTGAGGATGGGCTTGAAGCCCGCGATGCTACTCGGCATCTCGAGGAACGTGTAACCGTCGGGCGCCGCCTTCACCACGGCCTGCGACCCGATCGACCCGCTCGCTCCGGGCCGGTTCGACACCACGAACGGCTGTCCGAACTGCTTGCTGAGAATGCTCGCCAGCATCCGCGTGAACGTGTCGTTGCTGGCCCCAGGCCCGTAGGGCACGACGATGGTCACGGGCCGGCTGGGCCAGTCATCGGCACGGGCGATGCCGGGAGCGACGCTGCCGGCGAGCGTCGCAGCGATGGCCTTGAGCACCGCGCGGCGCGAGGGTGTGTTGTGCATCGTGGACATGGACTCGCCTCCTGGCGTGTACGACCTTGTTGGAGGTCGCGACCGGGGCAGTATCCGCGCGCCCCATGAGGCCCACAAGCGCGCGCCTGTGGTTCCATAGCGTTGTTTCGCGAGATGAAACTGGACTTCCGCCGCATGGCGATGCCGTCGCTCGTGCGAAACACTAGCCGCCAGTCACGAGGACCTCCCGATGGATCGTTTTGCCCCGCGCGCCCACGTGCGCGACGCCGAGCACGGCATCGTCTACCGCAACGAGCGCGAGTTCTGCGGCTGGCCCTTCATCTGCGGCTTCTGGACCAACGCCGCGGGCGAGCATCTCGTGGCGTTCCAGAAGAAGCCCGCGGACTACTCCAACCCCGGCGACGTGCATCACGACGAAGTGGCCAAGGTCGGGCCGCAGATCGTGATCGCGCGCTCGCGCGACAATGCGCGGACCTGGCAGCTCGACGCCACCACGGGCCCGGGCGCGGTCCAGCCCCTCTACGACCTCGGCGCCGACCAGGCCGCGCTCTTCGCGGACGCGCCGCAGGACTACGCCGCCGAGCCGCGCCTCGATTTTGCCCACCCGAACGTGCTCGTGGCTTCCGGGGCCACGCCCGACTACTTCCGCCCGCACAGCAATGCGTGGATCCGCGTGTCGAGCGACGGCGGCACCACCTGGCGGCGTCCCCTCCTCGCGCCCAAGGTCGGCCTGCCATCGCTGTCCGGGCACGCCTCCGCACTCGTGCGCCCAGACGGCACAAGCCTCGTGTTCATGACGGCGGTGAACGCCGACGGCTGGAAGCGGCGCCCGGTGGTGTACGCGAGCGTGGACGACGGCACGTACTGGACCTTCCTCTCGATGATGACCCCTGGGCAGGACGACGGCGCCGCCGACAGCGATCGCTCGATGGGCCTGCGCTTCGGCGCGCACCGCTACTTTTATCCGCGCGGCATCGTGCTGCCCGGCGGCCGCATCATCGCCTCCGTGCGCTGCCAGCGCGATCCCACGAGCCTCTTGTGGACCGAGATGTTCGCCAGCGACGATGGCGGCCGCACGTGGGGCTTCCTCTCGCGCGTGAATGACTGGGGCGCCCCCGGCGACCTCGTGCGCATGCGCGACGGCCGCGTGGTATGCGTGTACGGCTATCGCCTGCCGCCCTTCGGCCTGCGCGCGCGCATCAGCGAGGACGACGGCCGCACGTGGGGCCGCGAGCTCGTGCTCCGCGATGACGGGGGCAGCTGGGACCTGGGCTACCCGCGGGTGACCGAGCACGAGCCGGGCAAGATCCTCGCCGTCTACTACATGAACCTCCGCGACGACCCCATCCAGATGAATGGCGGCGTACGCCACATCGCCCAGACGGTGTTCGTGCCGGCGTAACCCCCACGCCACAGGCTGCCCTTGTGGCGACATGCCGTGGGTCGGCGCACCGCGCGGTAATGCGAACGATGCGCACGCCCTGTCCCGCCCACTGTCCCGGTGATACCCTAGCGCGCCTCGCCCGCGCACGTGGCAAGACGGCATGCGTCGCCCGCACACCCCATTTTCCATCCCGGAGGATTGATGTCCTTTGCAGCATCGCACCCTTTCTCGCTGCGGCCCATCGCCGCAGCGCTCACTGTTGCGCTGTTACCCATGACGATCGATACCGCGATTGCGGCCCCCACGCCGAACCAGATGCCCGGCGCGGGGACGATCGTCGCGATCAATTCCGGCTCCTCCGGGACGAGTTCAGGCAGCGTTGGCGCTCACTTGACCAACCTGACCTCCGGCTTCGGTCTCGGTATCGACGGCAAGGTCGTCATTCGCTGGGGCGGTGCCGGCGCACCCATGGACGCCACGAATCCCGCGGGCTTCAACCTGGGCGCGAACGCGACGATGTCCTTCGGCGCGCTCGGCGTCGGCATGGCGGTCCTCAACATCGATGCCAGCGGCAATCCCTCCCAGATCTACGGGAACCTCGTCGCGGCTTCCGGGCCGTTGCCCCTTTGCGCCCTCTGCAGTGCCGCGCCAGCCATCTTCGTGGCCAACGCCAACGGCATCGTCGTGGGTGCGAGCGGACGCATCGTGGCGCCGGCGGGCGTTGGACTCATCGGCGCTAACATGGACAACGGCACGTCCATCGACGAGTTCGTCGCCAACAACGGGTGGGCGAACCCTGCGCCCCCCGCGCTGGGGACGTCCTATCTTTCCATCGGCGCGCTGCCCACGGCCGGCGGCACGCCGGGCCAGATCACCATCGCCGGTGCGATCAACGGCGACCTCGGCACCAACACGGCGGCCCCCTACGTCCTCGTGGTGGGCAACAACGTCGAGGTGCTCAACACGGGCAACCTGTTTGCCAACAAGGTGCTGATTCAGGCCGGCGTCGTTCCTACCGCGGGCAAGGCCTCGGTCGCCGGGGTCACCAACGTCACGGTGAATCGCTTGTGGGACGTGGACGGCGCAACGGCGCTGGTGGACGGCGCGCTTGGCAGCGCGCCGGGTTGGTTGTCGCTGTCGGGCCCCGCGGGCAACGGCAACATCACCAACGAAGGGTCCATCTCCTCCCCCGGCTTCGGCGGCGTGGATTACGTCAGGATCCAGGCCTCCGGAAACATTCGCTCGGGCATCGAGGGCAGCCAGGATCCGCAGATCGGCATCTTCTCCGGTCCGGGCGTATTCATCGATTCGATGTCGAATACGTCGTCCGTGTCGATCTTCAACATGCTGACAAGCTACTCCGACTTCCCGGAGCTCGACAGCCTGTTCATCAATCGATGGGCCACCAACCACCTCGATATTCCCGAGGTCACGCCGACCTACGCCAACGTCGTGCTCAAGGCCCTCACGCCGGGCCATCGACCCTCGAGCATCTCCACGGATCTGCAAGTGGAGATCTTCGGCCACGATATCGTCATCGGCAGCACGATCAATCACAAGCTCCTGGCCGAAGGCGCCACGCAGAACACCGGCAGCCTGTTGGTGGAGGCCAGGGGCTCGCTGACGATGGCGGCTGATTTCGGTGCCGCGGACACCGTGCTCCTGAGCGCGGGGCACGACATGCTGATATCGGGGAACGGGGTCGCCAGCATTCTGCCGGCCGTGGACTGCTGCGGATTCATCATCACCGGCGGCGACGGCATCACCACGGTCACCGGAAACCTCACTGCGGTGTCGGCCATCTTGCTGTCGCCCAGCATCGCGTTCGATTTGAAGGGCAAGGCCGTGATCTCCGGCAAGCTCACCACGGCTTCCGGTGGCGTCAGCATCTATAACACTGGCGCGGGTCCGAACAATGAATTGATCATCAGCGGTGACGTCAACTCGGCCGCGGAGCTAAGCATCGTCCAAACGGCCTCCCCATTGCCCGCGCCGATCACCGTGACGGGGACGATCGTGGCGGACGGGCCCATCATGATCTACAACGATGGCAATGCAGCGGGCAACGCCACCACGATCTCGGGCAACCTCACTTCGTTGTCGAGCAGCGTGACGATCGAGAATCGTGGGCTGCTGTCGGGCCTGCTCGAGACTTCGGGCGCGCTCACCGCCGCGAGCACGGTGTCCCTCCGCAGCGATGGCAATGCCCGCCTCGGCAGGATCGAGGCCGCGGACATCCAGGCGCTTGTCGAGGGCTTGCACCTGGAAGTGAACGGCCCATGGACGGCCGGCAGCGCGACGATCGACACGCCGCTGGCCACCGCCGTCTTCACGCCGACCGGCACGATTACCGCACCGGTGATCGGCCTGCGCGGGCTCCACTTCAAGGGCGTCGATGCTTCGGGCGCCGCTTACGACAGCGAAAGCGCCAAGCCGTCCGCGCAGTTCGTGACCAACGACTTCAGCGTGGCGCTGTCAGGCTCGATCAACGCACCCATTGTCGGCAACACCAACTGGCTGCTGAACTCGCTCGACATCGCCCCGCTGGTCACGCTCGCGCCGGTCTTCGTGAGCGTCACCGCGGAAGGCGGCGGCTTCCAGGCGGTGAACCTGCGCGTGCTGGGCAACGAGGTGTTCGACACCGCCGGCACGCGGACGCCCTTCGTGGGCGTGCCGCTCACCTCCGGCGGGTTCCCGTCAGGCGGGATGCAGGGCAATCTGGGCAGCCAGCTCATCATCCAGGCCGACGGCTCGCTCACCATCGTGGGCACGCCCACCGGATCGCTCACCGGTCCCTCGAGCGCGGCGCAGTGGCCGGGCGGCGCTTCGTTCATCGCCGGCACCACGCTGCAACTGCAGACGCCGTTCTACAACGCGTGGTCGGTGGAATCGCCGCCTTTCGGCGGCTCATTCTGGACGGCACCCGTGATCGCGCTCAACGGCTACATCGCCACGAGCGGCACGGCGTGGGCGAACTTCAGCACGAAGCCGGTCACGGGCGATCCCACCGTGTACCAGATCCGCAAGCTCGACACCGCGGCGTTCGGCTTCGCGGCGTCGACGGCGTTCGTGAAGAACGACTACGTCGAGACGGTGGTCGGTGGGGCGGTGTGCTCGCAGACGGGACCGACGACGTGGACGGTGTGTCCGTAGTCGGGGCCGCGGGCTGAGCGCGGGGTTGCCGGCGACGGCAACCGTCTGCCTCCCGATGCAAATGGGAGGGGTCGCTCGCGCGACCCCTTGCCATTTGAACAACGGGGCGATCGGCGAGTGCTTGCGGCTTGGGAGCGAACGCCCGGCACGCGGGCATTGGTTCAAGTCGCATCGCCGAGTACAACCTCGCATTCTGCCAGTTCGCTGATCAGCCCCGGAACATCGTTCGCGACATCGTCGAAGTGCAAGCCGACGAGTCCCATTGCGCGGGGCACCAGGAGGTTCCGGACGGAATTGTCGATGAAGATGCATTCGGCGGGCTCGACGCGGGCCAAGGCAAGGGCATGCTCGAAGATGCCACGATCCACTTTGGTCGAACCGACCGCAGCAGAGATCACGATGGGATCGAAGTATGAAGAAAGCCGGTGCAGGCCTTCGATGCAGTCCATCCTGTCCAGCTTGTTGTCGGTGATCACGCCAACGACGTAGCGCGCTCGGAGTCGCGTTGCCAAAGCAAACATCTCATTGTTCAAGGGGGTGCTCGCAAATGCTTCGTCGAGCAATGAGATGTCGACATCGGTGCCAAGCGCGCCACAAATGTCCGCCCAGACCGCCGCGTGGGTGCATTTGCCCCGCGTGAGGTCGTCGTTGAAGGGCGCGAACGCCGCCTCGACTCGCCTGGGATCGAGACCGGTCACCTTGCTGATATGGCGGGTCGTCGTTAGCGAACCCGTCCGGTCCAGCGTGAGCACGCCGTCGAAATCGAAAAAGACAGCCTTGAGCATGTGGGCGGGTGATGGCTACCGCGCGATGATCCCCGGGCAGTACGATACTCCCACGCGATCCAAGCTCTTAGAACGCCATCGTGAGGAGACAGCGATCACCGAGCCAAGCAGCCACCGAACGACGCGAAGCGCGCCTCAACACAGCCGCGCGAGTCGTCCCGTATAGATCAAAACGTCCCTGGATACTGTCCGCCGTCCAGCAGGATGTTCTGTCCCACGATGTACCCGGCATGCACGCTGCACAGGAACGCGCAGGCGGCGCCGAACTCGTGGGGATGGCCCACGCGCTGGGTGGGCACGACCGCGCGTGTCGCGTCGAGCGCCTCTTCCTCGGAGATGCCCTGCGCCTTCGCGCGGGAGGCCGTCATGCTGCGCAGGCGCGCGGTATCGAAGTAGCCCGGCAAGAGGTTGTTGATGGTCACGCCGTGCGGCGCGACCTTGCGCGAGAGTCCGGCTACGAAGCCGGTAAGCCCGCTGCGGGCGCCGTTGGACAGGCCCAGCACGTCGATGGGCGCCTTCACGGCCGCGGAGGTGATGTTCACGATGCGCCCGAACTTGCGCGCGATCATGGCATCCACCGTGGCTTTGATGAGCTCGATGGGCGTGAGCATGTTGGCGTCGATGGCCTTCAGCCACGCGTCGCGGCCCCAGTCGCGGAAGTCGCCAGGCGGCGGGCCGCCGGCGTTGTTCACGAGGATGTCCGGATCGGGACAAGCGGCCAACGCGGCGGCGCGGCCTTCGGGCGTGGTGATGTCGCACGCCACGTGCTGCACGGGCCGCCCGGCGAGCGCGGCGATCTCCCGCGCGGCCTGCGCGACCTCGCTCGCGGTACGCGCCACGATCGTCACGTCCACGCCTTCGCGCGCGAGCGCCTCGGCGCAGCCGCGTCCCAAGCCCTTGCTCGCGGCGCAGACGAGCGCGCGGCGTCCGGCGATGCCGAGGTCCATGGATCACGCCCCCCGCAGGGTGGGCGCCAGCGCCCGGCCCACGCGCACGACCGTGAACACGGCAAGCACCAGCAGCACCGCCACGCCGTAGAACATCTCCCGCCCCTGCCCGTGGTCGAGCATGTAGCCGAAGGCGATGGGGCCGATCGTGGCGCCCAAGTCGAGCCCCGAGTAGACAAAGCCGTACACGCGCCCGGCCGCGCCCTTGGGCGTGGCATTGCGCACGATGAGGTCACGCGAGGGTCCGGTGCAGCCCACCGCAAAGCCCACCGCCGCGAACATGGGCACAATGGCCGCGAACGGCAGCGCGCCGTAGCCCACGATGGCGAGCAGCGCCGCCGCGCTCACGAGGCCGCCGGCGGCCACAAGGTCGTGTCGCGTCGAGCGGGTGGCGATGAAGCCGCCCGCCACGATGCCGGCGGTGCCGCCCAGGAGGTAGGCGGTGACGGCGGTGGTGGCCACGATGAGCGGCACCGACAGGCCGGCGTTGAGCGCCGACGGCATGAACGACTGCAGGCCGATCGTTGCGGCCGTCTGCAGCACGAAGAAGGCGAAGCACAGCAGGATGGTCGACTGCAGGAAGAGCGGCAGGCTGCCGCGCAGGGTGTGGCTGTGGGCGTCGGTGGCGCGGTGCGACGTCAAGTGCTCGCGCTGCACGTAGAGCACCGCCAGCACCACGAGGCCGATCGCGCCCATCGTGCCGAGGGCCACGCGCCAGTCGAAGGCCGCTGCGAGGCCGAAGCTCACCACGGGCGCCAGCGCGTAGCCCAGGTTGCCGCCCACCCCGTGCATCGAGTAGGCGTACCCGAGCCGGCGCGGCGCGACGTTGGCATTGAGGATCGCGAAGTCGCAGGGATGGAACACGCCGTTGCCGATCCCCATGAGCATCACGATGGGAAACAACCAGTAAGCGCCCGGCGCGATCGAGGCGAGCACGGTGCCGCCGCATAGCAGCCCGAAGCCGGTGAGCAGCAGCGGCCGCGCGCCGAAACGGTCCACCAGGAAGCCGGCGGCGAACTGGGTGAGCCCGCTCGCCGCGAAGAAAACGCCCACGAGCGTGCCGAGGAGCGTCCAGGAGACGTCGAACTCGGCCCGCAGCAGCGGAAACAGCGGCGGCAGCGCGAGCTGGAAGAAGTGCGAGAAAGCGTGCGCGACGCCAATGAGGCTGATGACGCGGACGTCGCGCCGGAACGACTCGGGGGATGCGGTTTCCAAAGGACGGGGCGCGCGGCTCGTCCTCGTTGAGGTGGCGGCGCGACGTTTGTTATCGGGAGAGCCGACACTATATCGTACCGCCGCGGTGCGCCCCGTACTGCGGACCCGCAAGTCAAGGAGCGAGCAATGGTTGAGAAGGTGCGCAAGTCGGAAGCCGAATGGAAGGCGCAGCTGACGGCCGAGCAGTTTCGGGTGACCCGCAGGAAGGGCACGGAGCGCGCGTTCACGGGCGAGTACTGGGATCACCACGGCGCCGGCACCTACCGCTGCGTGTGCTGCGGCACCCTGCTCTTCGACGCGTCCGCGAAGTTCGATTCGGGTACGGGCTGGCCTTCGTTCACGCGTCCCGCAGCCCCTGCCAATGTGCGCGAGGCGTCGGACACGTCACTGTGGATGCGCCGCACCGAGGTGCTGTGCGCGGCCTGCGACGCGCATCTCGGCCACGTCTTTGCCGATGGCCCCGGCCCCACCGGGCTGCGCTATTGCATGAACTCGGCGTCGCTGGTGTTCGAGCCCGAGGATCGCGAGTAGGGGTCGGCCGAAAGGCCTATTGCGGGGCTACCACGCGGCGCCCGGCAGGCGGTCCGATCCTACGATGTTACTTAAATTATATGTCGCAATCTGTTGATATTTATATATGTAGATCCAACCAAGGAAACTCGATAGTCACCTCCAAGTGTTTCACCAAGTGTTTTAACTGGTTGTCGCCTTCCGCTATCTAAGTGATATCATTTTGATAGACAGCGCGGACGACCATCCCGGTGCGAGCGCTCTCTGGTCAAAGCACGAGGGAGATCACATGAACGCGAGGGCGACATCGCAAGGGCCGGCGCACGAAGAGCGGCCCATCGGCACCGCCAATGGCTTCCTGGCGCTGTTCGTGGGCCTGGTCCTGCTGGTGCTGGGCGGCGTGCTGCTCGCCCGGTCCATCGTGGCGGGTCCCATCTTCAGCCTCATGGTCGTGTCGATCGTGGTGTTGATCCTCGGCATCTTCGTTCTCGCCGGGCTGTACACCTTGCAGCCCAACGAGGCCGCGATCCTCCAGCTTTTCGGCGCCTATCGGGGTACGAGCCGGGTCCCCGGCTTGCGCGCCACCAATCCCTTCTACACCCGGAAGAAGATCTCGCTGCGCGCGCGCAACTTGAACGGCGAGCGCCTCAAGGTCAACGACAAGCGGGGCAATCCGATCGAGATCGCCGCGGTCGTGGTCTGGCACGTGTCCGACACCGCCAAGGCGGCGTTCGACGTCGATGCCTACGAGACCTTCGTCAAGGTCCAGAGCGAGGCCGCGGTGCGCCATCTGGCCTCCAAGTTCGCCTACGACGCCGAGGGCGACCCCGACGAGGCGCAGGCGCCGCCCCTGCTCGAGAGCGCCGACATCGTCGCCAAGGCCCTGGAGCACGAGCTGCAGGCGCGCCTCAACCAGGCCGGCGTGGTCGTGGAGGAGGCCCGACTCACCCACCTCGCCTACGCGCCGGAGATCGCCCAGGTGATGCTGCGCCGGCAACAGGCCGAGGCGATCATCTATGCCCGCAAGAAGATCGTGCACGGGGCGGTGTCGATGGTGGAGATGGCCCTCCACGAGCTGTCGGTCAAGCAGGTGGTGGCCCTCGACGACGAGCGCAAGGCGGCGATGGTCAGCAACCTTATGACGGTGCTGTGCGCCGACTCCGAGGTGCAGCCCGTCATCAACACCGGCACGCTGTACAACTGACTTGCCCGCGTGCTGTCGCCATGAACCGCCTGCCCCAGCTCCTCTTCGTCCTGGTCCTCGTGGTGGCCACGGCCATCGTGCTGGGGACGGGCCCCATGCTGCCCGCGCGGGTTGCCTCGCACTTCGGCCCCGGCGGCGTGGCGAACGACTGGATGCCGCGCGCCGCCTATCTCACCGTGATGGTGGCCCTCGTCACGCTGCTGCCGATTCTCGTGGCCGTGACCACCGGTCTGATGCCGCGCTGGTCGCGGCGCAACAAGCTCATGCGCGATCCCGAGTACTGGCTCGCCGCGCCGCGCAAGGCGGCCACCGAGGCCTTCCTCGCGGCCGCGGCCTGCGCGGCCGCCAGTGTGCTGTCGCTGTACATGCTGGGCCTGCACCTGCTCACCCTAGTGGCCAATGCCGCGGATCCCGCGCGGCTGCCCATGCCCCCGTTCTACGCCATGACCGGGATCTTCCTGGCACTCATGGGCACGTGGATGGCCGGCCTCTACCTGCGTTTCCGGACGCCGGGCTAGGCCGCCGCATGGCCGCGAAGAAAGCGTTCCTCTTGCGGATGGATCCCGCGCTCTTCGCGGAGTTGGAACGCCTGGCGCAGGCCGACCTGCGCAGCGTCAACGCGCAAGTGGAATTCCTCCTGCGCGACGCCCTCGCCCGCCGCGGTGCCAAGCCTCGTCCGCCGGCCCCGCACAAGGACGACGCGGGCGGCCACGACGAGTAGCCGCCAGGGAGCCGCTCCGGGACCTGCGTGGCAGGAGTGGTGCGCAACGTTCGCACGATGCGCGCATTTGGGGTCGCCGTTGCCAGCGGCCGGCGTGACGTCATCCATCGACGCTGCGGACGCCCTCTGCAAACGTTCCCTAGGCGAACACCTTGCGCAGGAACACCGCGATGTCGGCGATCTCTTCCGGGAGCGCGGAGTGCTCCATGGCGTAGGTGTGCCACTCAACCTTCCAGCCCCCCGCCTCGAGCGCGCGCCGGGAGGCCTCGGCCCAGGCAAGCCGCACCACCGGATCGTGCGTGCCGTGCCCCATGAAGACGGGCAGGTCGCGGTTGATGGGCGCGGCCTCGGCCACGAGGGCAGGTGCGTCGACGAGATAGGTGGACAGGGCCACGATGCCGGCCAGCCGCTCGGCGTGCCGCAGGCCGGTGTAAAGCGCGATGGCCCCACCTTGCGAGAAGCCTGCCAGCACGATGCGCGCCGCGGGCACGCCGCGGGTCTTCTCGCGCGCGATCAGGGCCTCCACCTGCTGCTGCGAGCGGCGCACGCCGGCGAGGTCCGCGCGTTCGTTGAGGTTGGCCTCGCGGATGTCGTACCACGCCGGCATCACGTGGCCGTTGTTGATGGCCACCGCGATCTGCGGTGCGTGCGGGAAGATGAAGCGCACCGCGGGCGCCGCGCCCATGCGCAGGGCGGGCACCACCTGCGACCAGCCGTGGCCGTTGTCGCCCAGGCCGTGCAGCCAGATCACGGTGGCCGTGGGATTCGGAGCGGTCTCGATCTCGATCGCGGACAGGAGGCTGGTCATGGCATGCAAACGACGGCGGAACGGACGCGCATTTTCGCACAGGGCCACCACGTCGTTGCCGCCCGCGTTCGTTGCTAGAATCCGCGACACAACGCCATTCACGCGCATCACCGGGGAGCAGCGGCATGAGGGACACGTCCGACCAGCAGCGCCGTCGCACTTCGCACGTCCCCTCCACCAATCCCCCGTCTCCCTACTCCGAGTACTTCTCGCCGCAGGCCGCCATGCCGGGCTCGGCGTCCACGATCCGCCTCGCCGGTGCCGCTCCGGCGCGGGTAGTGCGTCCGGCACTGTCCGTGCTCTACCGCATCGCGATCGGCCCGGCGGCCGACCGCTACGTGCGTCGCTTCATGCACTTCGAGCAGAAGGGCCGGGCAACGGCCGGCTGGCACTGGCCCTCGCTGCTGTTTCCCGCGGGCTGGGCGTTCTACCGCAAGCTGTGGGCGCTCGGCGTGCTCTACGCGCTGCTGCCGCTCGCGGGTGCCTTCGCCTTCGCGGCTATCGAGCCCTGGTTCGCACGCGCGGACCTCGTCTGGATCGTCGCCGCGGTGCTCTGCGTGTGGATCCTGCCCGGCATCCTGCCCGCGCTCCTCGCGGACACTCTGCTCTACAACCACTGCCGCTACCGCGTGTTCGAGGCCGAGCAAGGTGCCTCGGGCGCCACCCACGCCGTGCAGCGCCTCGCCCGTGGCTCGCCCACCTCCACCGTGGCGGCGCTCTTCTTCGGAGGAGGGGCGCTCGTCTGCATCCTCGGCATGGTGGTGCCCGCCCTGGCGCAGGCTTACCAGGAGCGCACGATCCGCATGCAGGTGGGGCAGGCGCTCGCGGCCCTGCGCGAAGTGGAGGAGGACATCGAGGCGCGCTGGGCGGTATCGCGGCTGCTCCCGCAGCAGTCGAGCCACGCCGGCCTGCGCGCCCATCCCGCGGCGCCCCTGATTGGCAGCGTGCACGTGGATCCCGCCAGCGGACGCCTGCGCGTGTCCCTCTCCGACGCCCTGCCCGCCCTCGCCGGCAAGACCCTCCTGGTGGCGCCCACGCGCGACGCGCGCGATCGCTGGCGATGGATGTGCGTGCCGGTGGACATCCCCGCGCGCTACCTGCCGCCCGAGTGCCGCGGCTGATGCCTCCCACGGACGCGTTCTTGCTCCGCGCGCGCCCGCCCCCATAGTAGAATCCGCCCCTCGCGCACCGGGGACACGATCCCCGCGCTCGCGCGCGTTGCGGCGCCCCACAGGTGTCCCGCACGTCCCCGATAGACACGATCTTTGGTGGAGTGACCCATGGCCTTGGCCCTTCCCGCGCTGCGCGACGTCAAGCTCGACGACAAATACGAGCTCGAATCCGGCCGCGTCTACCTCACGGGCGCGCAAGCGTTCGTTCGGCTCCTGATCCTGCAACGCCAGCGCGACGCGCTCGCGGGCCGCAACACCGGCGGCTTCGTATCGGGCTACCGCGGCTCGCCGCTGGGAGCCCTCGACCAGTCGCTGTGGAAGGCGCAGAAATTCCTCGAGCGAGCCAACGTCAAGTTCCAGCCGGGGCTCAACGAGGACCTGGCCGCCACGTCGATCTGGGGCACGCAGCAAGTGAACCTGCATCGGGGCGCCACCGTCGATGGCGTGTTCGCCATGTGGTACGGCAAGGGCCCGGGCGTGGATCGCTGCGGCGACGTGTTCAAGCACGCCAACTACGCGGGCACGAGCAAGCACGGCGGCGTGCTGGTGCTGGCCGGCGACGATCACGCGGCCAAGTCCTCGACGGTGCCGCACCAGTCCGACCACCAGTTCAGCGCCGCGATGATGCCGGTGCTCTATCCGTCGTCGGTGCAGGAGATCCTCGACCTCGGCCTGCACGGCTGGGCCATGTCGCGCTACTCGGGCTGCTGGGTGGGCTTCAAGTGCGTGGCGGACACCGTGGAGTCGAGCTCATCGGTGTACGTCGATCCGGCGCGCACGCAGATCATCGTGCCCGACGACTTCCCGTTCCCGGCCGACGGCGTCTCGATCCGCTGGCCTGACCCGTTCCTCGCCACCGAGGCGCGGATGCAGGATTACAAGATCTACGCCGCCCTGCACTACTGCCGGGTGAACCAGCTCAATCGCATCGTGATCGATTCGCCGCGGCCGCGACTTGGCATCGCGACGTCCGGCAAGAGCTACCAGGACGTGCGCCAGGCACTGGAAGACCTGGGCATCACCGACGCCGATGCCGCCGAGATGGGCCTGCGCGTATTCAAGGTGGCCATGCCCTGGCCGCTCGAGCCCGACAGCATCCGTCACTTCGCCGAGGGGCTGGAAGAAATCCTCGTGGTGGAGGAGAAGCGCCAGATCGTCGAGTACCAGCTCAAAGAGCAGCTTTACAACTGGCGCGACGACGTGCGCCCGCGCGTGATCGGGAAGTTCGACGAGAAAGGGGAATGGGCGCGGCCGCACGGCGACTGGCTGCTGCCCGCCGCCGGCGAGTTGACGCCGGCCATGATCGCCCGCGTGATCGCGCGGCGCGTGGAGCGCCTCGGTCTGCATCCGCGGCGGCTCGACGAGTTGAAGCAGCGCGTGGACTGGATCAACGCCAAGGAGCGCGCGCTGCAGAAGCCCAAGATCGAGCTCGTGCGCCAGCCGTACTTCTGCTCGGGCTGCCCGCACAACACATCCACCAAGGTGCCCGAGGGCAGCCGCGCCACGGCCGGCATCGGCTGCCACGTGATGGCGATCTGGATGGACCGCGCGACCGAGTTCACGCAGATGGGCGGCGAAGGCGTGCCGTGGATCGGGCAGGCGCCGTTCACCGACGAGAAGCACATCTTCGCCAACCTCGGCGACGGGACGTACTACCACAGCGGCCTTCTCGCCATCCGCGCGGCAGTG
>CALFEY010000198.1 GCA_937958295.1 uncultured Pseudomonadota bacterium | reverse complement strand
AGCTCCTCGCCCGCGCCGCGCTCCTGGTGTGTCCCGACACCGGCGTGGCGCACCTCGGACGGGTGGTGGGCGTGCCCACGGTCACGCTCTTTGGCCCGGGGTCTGCCACGATCTGCGGTCCCGGCCACTTCTTTGCCGCGATGCCGGGCACGGCCGTCACCGTCGATCCGTTCCCCTGTCGGGATCAGCGGATCCAGTTTTTCCGCGACGTACCGTGGATAAGGCGGTGCGAACGACTCCCCGGCACGGGGCCGGGCCGCTGTCCCGCGGCGCGCTGCATGGACGCGATCGACACAGCCGCCGTGCTGGCCGCCGCCCGCGGCCTCGCGGCACGACCCTAGGGCGTGACCGGAACTTGCTCGGCGCTTTCCTGAGCAGCCGTGGAGAACTGCACGCGGTAAAGACGTGCGTAGGCGCCGCCTGCTGCGAGCAGCTCGGCATGGGTGCCGATCTCGGCAACGCGTCCGTCGTCCAGCACCACGATGCGATCGGCATCCTCGATGGTGGACAGGCGGTGCGCGATCACGATCGTGGTGCGGCCCTGCATCAGCGTGTCGAGCGCCGCCTGCACCTGCCGCTCCGACTCGGAATCGAGGGCGGACGTGGCCTCGTCCAGGATCAGTAGCGGCGCATTCTTGAGGATCGCGCGGGCGATCGCGATGCGCTGCCGCTGCCCGCCCGACAGGCGCACGCCGTTCTCGCCCACCACGGTATCGAAGCCTTGCGGCATCGCGCGGATGAAGTCCAGCGCGTGCGCTGCCGAGGCCGCGCGCTCGATCTCCTCGCGCGACGCGCCGGCCATCGCGCCGTAGGCGATATTCGCCGCCACGGTGTCGTTGAAGAGCAGGACGTCCTGCGAAACCATCGCGATCTGCGCGCGCAGGCTCGCGAGCGTCAGGGTGGTGATGTCGTGGCCGTCGATGAAGAGACGGCCCGCGGTGGGCTCGTAGAAACGCGGGACGAGATTGACGAGCGATGTCTTGCCGCTGCCCGAGGCGCCCACGAGCGCCACCGTTTCGCCGGGCGCGACGGCGAGCGAGACGTCCGACAGTGCCTCGCGCTCGTGGCTGCCGTAACGCAGCGATACGCGCTCGAAGCGCACCTCGCCCCGGCAGCGTCCGAGCGCCACGTGCCCCGTGTCGGACTCTTCCTCATGGTCCAGGAGCCCGAAGATGCTCTCGGCAGCCGCGAGGCCGCGCTGGATCGCAGCGTTGATGCCCGACAGGCCCTTCAGCCGCTCGAGGAGCGTGAGCAGGGCCACCACGTAGGACATGAAGAGCGCGAAGTCGAACTTGTTGACGCCGTCGTTCTGCTGCAGCGCGATCCACACGATCGACCCGACCGCGCAGGCCGCGAAGAAGACCGTGAGCGGCGAGCTCGCCGCCGTGGCCGACGACTCCTTGGTCATGGCGGTGCGCAGGCGGTTGGCTGCCTCCACCGCGCGCTGGCGCTCGTAGGGCTCGCCGCCGAACACGCGCACCACTCGATGGCCGGCAATCATTTCCTCCAGCACCTGCGTCATCGAGCCCGCGCGGTCCTGGATGTCGCGCGCAATCCGCCGCAGGCGGCGGCTGAAGTAGCGGATGACCACGCCCACGATCGGCACCACGATGAACGTGAGCAGCGTGAGCTTCCAGTTGAGCCACATGAGGTAGCCGAAGCTCACCACGATCGTCAGCGTGGAGCGGATCGCATTGGTGATGGCCCCCGAAGCGGCGGAGGCAAGCTGATGCGCATCGAACGAGATCTTCGATTGGATCACTCCCGCGGCATGCGTGTCGTAGTACGGCGTGGGCAGCTTCAGGAGCTTGTCGATCAGGTCGCGGCGCAGGTCGAATACCACGCGGTAGCCGGTGTAGCCCATGCCGTATTCGGAGATGTAGGCGCCCAGGCCGCGCAGCAGGAACACCCCCACGATGGTGAAGGGCAGCCACATCGTGCGCGTGGGGTCCGGCGACTCGAAGTTGCGCACGATGGGGATCACGAGCCAGGCGAGCATGAGATCGCCGGCGGCCACGATGAACATGCCGAGCACGGCCACGCCAAATGCCCACCGGTAGGGGCGGACATAGCGGAGCAGGCGGGAGTAGAGGTTGAGGCCCGTCATCGGGGGCGGCAATGCCGCGCGCAGCGGGAAATCGAGAAAGCGGGGCGCATCGAAGGGGCCCTTCTGGCTGGCGGAAGGGAGCGGAAAGCTCCCCACGCAGCTTTCAAAGTATAGCCTACGCGACGGGCCGCCTCGTGGCCGCGGGCAGCAAGCTCTCGTAGAGGGTCACGAGGCGCGCGGCCATCGCCGGAGGCGTGAGGTCGGCCATGGCGGCGACGGCGCCCGACCCCATCCGCTGGCGAGTCCCCGCGTCGAGGAGGGTCCGCATGGCCCCCGCGATGGCGCCGATGTCGCGCGCTCCGGTCACGATCCCAGCCGCGTGCTCCCGTACGAGTTCTCCCGCGCCGCAACGATCGCTCGTGATCACGGGCAGGCCGCAGGCGAGCGCCTCGAGCACCGCGTTGGACAGCGCGTCGTAGAGCGTGGGCAGGACGAACGCGTCGGCGGCGCCGTAGAAGGGTCGCGGATCCTTCTGGGCGCCGGCGAAGGTCACGCGCCCGCTCACCCGCAGGGTGCGGGCGAGGGCGGCGTAGCGCTCGGGATGGCGGTCGCGGCCCACCACCACGAGATGCGCCTCCGGGACCTGCGCCAATGCCTCGATCGCGCGGCCCACGCCCTTGCGGGAGTACTCCGAGCCTACGAGGAGGAACACGCAGGCCTCGCGCGCAATGCGCAGGCGCTCCCGGGCTTGTTCGCGCAGCTCGCGCAACTGCGGGTTGAAGACGGCCGGATCGATGGCGTTGTAGATCACCGGCAGGCGCTCGAGCGGCAGCCCGAAACGCGTGTGGATCTCCGACTGCACCATGCGCGAGATGCAGATCACCGCCTTCAGGCGCGGACTTGCGAAGAGGCGCCGCTCCGCGCCGAGGACGTAGCGGTGATAGGGGCTCGCCGCCACGGCCATGCGCTCGGCCAACGACCCGCTGCGCAGGCGCTCCTCGACCCACACTGCATGCACGCCGTCGCCGGCACGGTAGATATCGCAGCACGCGATGCGCTCGTGCGATTGCACCAGCGTGTTCGGCAGCTTCGCCAGCGCGGCGCACGCGGCGTGCGCGAAGCCGGCGTCGCGCAACGTGCGTCCCATGTATGGCGGATCGACCACGAGCGGGGCGATCCGCGGATCGCCGCCGTCGGGCCACTCGCGGGTGACCAGCGTGAGCGCCACGCCGCGCGCGGCGAGGGCGTCGAGCGCCCGCGCCACGAAGCGCTCCGCGCCGCCGTAGGGCGTATAGCGCTGGCGCACGATGGCGAGGCGCCAGCCCGCGGGCGCGTTCACGGCTTGGGTACGTCCGGCGCCGGCGGAGCGGCCGGCGGGTGCGGCAGGGTCTCCGAGGCGAGGCCGTCGTCGCCGTGCAGCGGCGGCGCCTCGGCCTCGGCCGCACGCCGGGCTGCCGCCTTCGCGGCCATCTTGTGCGCGACGCTCGCCTCGAGCAGCTCCTTGTAGATCAACACCAGCTTCAGCGTGATCGCTGCCGGCGAGAACGGCAGCACGGCATCGCGCGCTCGCGCGCCCATCGTCTGGCGCAGCATTGGATCCTGCAGCGCGCGCATCGCCGCCGCGACGGCGTTGGCATCGCGCGAGCCGGTGACGAAGCCCGCCTCGTGCGCGGTGACGAGGTCCGCTGCGCCCGATTTCGTGCTCACGATGGCCGGCAGGCCCGTGGCCATCGCCTCCATGGACGCGTCGGGCGACGGGTCGTACAGCGCGGGCAGCACGAAGGCGTCGGCGGCGCCGTAGTACGCCGCGATGTCGGCTTGGTACCCCGCGAAGATGACGCGGTCGCGCACGCCGGCCGCGGTCGCGGCGCGCTCGAAGGCCGCGTCGTCGCGGTCGCTGCCCACCACCAGTAGGTGGGCCTCGGGGACCTGCGCGAGGGCAGCGAGCGCCACCGGCACGCCCTTGCGGCGAAAGCCCGAGCCCACGAGGAGGAAGAGCAGCGCATCGGCGGCGATGCCATGCTGGCGGCGGATGCGCTCGCGATGGACGGCGAGCTCGGGCGAGTACACGCTGGCGTCCACCGCATTGGGAAGCACGGGCAGCCTCGCTTCGGGCAACCCGAAGCGCGCGCGGATGTCGTCGCGCACCATTTGCGACGGGCACAGCACGGCGCGCAGCCACCGGCTCGCGAAGAGGCGACGCTCCATGGCAAGCGTGTAGCGGTTCCATGGCGAGAGCGCTTCGCGCCAGCGCGCGGGCAGGGAGGCATCCTGCAGGTGTTCCTCGAGCCACGTGGCATGCACGCCGTCGCCGGGACGGTAGACGTCGCAGGTGAGCACGCGCTCGTGCGACTGCACGAGGTTGGCGCGCGTTGCGGCCACCTGGCGCCCCACCGCGCGGGCGAAGCCGGCATCGCGCCATAGCGCGCCCAAGTAGAACGGATCGACCACCGCGGGCTCGATGAGCTGCAGCTTGGTGCGGGGCCACTCGCGCGTGTAGAGACTGATCGCCACGTTGCGCTCGAGGAGCGCTTCCAGCGCGCCTTCGAGGAAGCGCTCCGCCGCCCCGTCGGGGTCGTAGCGCTGGCGGATGATGGCGAGGCGCATGGCGGGCCTAGGCGGTCGCGAGCAGCGCGTTGAGCGCGGCATGCACGCGCTCTTCGGGCAGCGTGGCGAGGCACTCGGACACCTTGCCGCCGCCGCAGCCGTCGAGGCCGCACGGCCGGCACGGGAAGTCGGAGGAGACGAGCACGCGCTGGGCGACACGCCACGGTCCCCAGGCCACTTCGCTCGACGGGCCGAAGAGCGCCACGGCCGGCGTGCCTACCGCCGCGGCAATGTGCATGGGCGCCGAGTCCACCCCCACGAAGGCGCGCGCGCGGGCGGTGAGGGCGGCGAGCTCGGCGAGCGTGAGCTCGCCGGTGAGGTCGGTAACGCTGGCGCGCGTGGCGGGTCGCACCGCCGCGAGGACGGCCGTCACGAGCGCGCGCTCGCGATCGTCGGGGGCGCCGGTCACCACGACGCGCCCCCCGTCCGCGGCGACGAGGTCAAGCAGCGCGGCCGTACGCGCCGCCGGCCAGCACTTGAAGAGCCAGCGCGACCCGGGGTGCACCTGGATGAACTCGCGCGGCGCGATTCCGCGCTCCGCGAGCAGAGCGTCCACGCGGGCGTCGGCTGCCGCGCCGGGGACAAGCACGAGCCGGCGGTCGCCTTCGTCGGGATAGACGCCGATGCGTCGCAGCGCATCCAGGTTCTGCTCCACCACGTGGCGCTCGGTACGAGCCGGCAGGCGGTAGAAGTGCGTGAAGTGACGGCGCCACAGCCGCGAGCGCGTCTCGCGCTCGCGCGTGACGGCGTAGCGCGGGCGCAGCAGGCGCGCGAGCGTGAGGCCGCGTGGATGCTCGGTGAGGTGCACGAGGAGGTCGTAGTCGCGCTCGCGCAGCCGGCGCAGCAGGCTCCACTCCTGCGTGAGCTGCGTGAGCACGCCACGCTTCTTCCAGGCGCGGTCGATCGTGTGCACCTGCCCGATGGCCGGATGGCCAGTCAGCATGGGCGCGGTCTCGAGGTACACGAGGGCGTCGATCTCGAGCGCGGGCGCCGCGCTCTTCAAGGCGGTGAACACGGGCGACGCCAGCAGCACGTCGCCGTGGTGGCGGAGCTTGGTCACGAGTGCGCGCTTCACGAGGTGCAGCGGGACCGGATCCGGCAGCGGGCTTGCCATGGGGCGACGATACCAAAATCGCTGCAGCCTCGCGCCGCTTTCGTGGCGGCGGTGGGGTAGGCGCTCACTGCAGTGCGGGGCCGCGCGGGCGCTCCACCGGTTCGGAGTACAATCCGCGCGTTCCGCCGTCGTCCACTCCCTCCCGCACCCTATCCGTCATGACCGCCGACGCCGTCAGCACCACGCTCAAGGCGCAGATCCTCGCCGAGGCGCTGCCGTACATCCGGCGCTTCCACGACAAGACCATCATCGTGAAATACGGTGGCAACGCGATGACGGAGCCCGCCTTGAAGGCCGGCTTCGCACGCGACGTCGTGATGCTGAAGCTCGTGGGCATGAATCCCGTGATCGTGCACGGCGGCGGCCCGCAGATCGGCGATCTCCTCAAGAAGATGGACATCAAGAGCGAGTTCCGCCAAGGCATGCGGGTGACCGATGAGCGCGTGATGAATGTCGTGGAGATGGTGTTGGGCGAGTTGAACCAGGAGATCGTGGGGCTGATCAACCAGCACGGCGGCAAGGCCGTGGGCCTCACCGGCCAGGACGGCGCGTTCATCCACGCCCGCAAGATGCTGTTGAAGCCCGAGGATGGCGGCGACCAGCCGGTGGATATCGGCTACGTCGGCGAGATCGAGCGCATCGATCCGGAGATCATCCAGCTCCTCGACTCGCGCGACTTCATCCCGGTGGTGGCGCCGATCGGCGTGGGCGCGGGCGGGGAGGCGTACAACATCAACGCCGATCTCGTGGCGGGCAAGCTCGCCGAGACCCTCAAGGCGGAGAAGCTCGTGCTCATGACCAACACCGTGGGCGTGCTCGACAAGTCGGGCAACCTCCTGTCGGGGCTCACCGCCACCGAGATCGACGGCCTCTTCGCCGACGGCACGATCCACGGCGGCATGCTGCCCAAGATCGGCTCGGCGCTCGACGCCGTCAAGAACGGCGTGGCGAGCTCGCACATCATCGACGGCCGCGTCGAGCATGCGCTGCTGCTCGAGGTGCTGACCAACGAAGGCGTGGGGACGATGATCCGCGCCGACGACACCCCGCCGCGGTTCGCGGCCTGACGCGCTCCTCCGGCGCCCAACCGCGATGGCCGCACGTTCGGGGGAACGCCGTCTGCAGATCCTGCAGACGCTCGCGGCCATGCTCGAGAATCCGCGCAGCGAGAAAGTGACCACCGCCGCGCTCGCGGCACGCCTGTCGGTGTCCGAGGCGGCGCTGTACCGCCACTTCGCGAGCAAGGCGCAGATGTACGAGGGGCTCATCGAGTTCATCGAGACCACGCTCTTCTCGTTCGTGAACCGCATCACCGGCGAGACGCAGGACGGCGTGGCGCAGGCCGAGCAGATGGTGGTGATGCTGCTCTCCTTCGCCGAGAAGAACCCCGGCATGACGCGCGTGCTGATCGGCGAGGCGCTGGTCAACGAGGACGAGCGGCTGCAGGCGCGCATCAACCAGCTCACCGACAAGCTCGAAGCCGCGCTGCGCCAGTCGTTGCGCATCGCGCAGGCCGCCAACGGCTGGCACGGCGATGCCCAGGCCGACGGCGCCGTCCTCATCGCCTACGTCCTCGGTCGCTGGCAGATCTTCGCCAAGAGCGGCTTCAAGCGCATGCCGCAGGACGGCTGGGCGTTGCAGCGCAAGTTCCTCTTCGGCTGAAGGCCCGTCCGTTGCCCGTCCCCGCTCGCGCGAGCGGGCATAATGATCGGGCGCCGGACTGTGCCCCGGCCGCCTTGAGGTCCCCGCGCCCGTGAATCCCTTGCTCCGTTTCCTCACCTGCGTCGCCATGATCGCGGTGGCGTTCGCGGCATCCGCGCAGACTCGCACGGATGCCAAGGGCTCCCGCATCAGCGAGCCGCCGCCGCCGGCGGCATCCCGCTGGCAAGCCGACCGCGATCTCCTCGACCAGGCGCTGCGCTCGCGTGTGACCGCCGCCTCCGCACCGCGCGACCTTTGGATCGAGGGCACGCTCGACGATGCCGATCCGTGGGCGCAGGTGCGCGTGCTCGCCGAAGCGCGCACGCGCGTGCCCAACGAGAAGCTCTTCCTTGCATCGCTCGCGATGGCGTGTCTCATGCCGCTGCAACCGCTGCCCACCGAGTGCGACGCCATCGACCGCCTCGCCGACTGGGCGATCCGCGATCCGGACAACGGGTTGCCCACGCTCCTGCTCGCTGACCGGGCCCGCCAGCGCAACAACGCCGCTGCCATGATCGCCTTCCTCGAGGACGCCGCCGGGCGGCCGCGCTTCGACGATTACGCCAACCGCGGGGCGCTCCTGCTGTGGGAAGCGGTACGCGACGTCCCCGGTACGGTCGAGCCGGCCGCCCGGGCCGAGCTCGCCGCAAGCTACGGCGCGCGGCCCGCCGTCTATCCCGGGCGGCAGCTCGCGAGCCTATGCCGCGAGCTCGACAAGCAGCCCGACAACGTGCGCAAGGCGTGCATCGCCGCCGGCAACGCCCTCGCCCAGCGCGGCGCCACCTGGTCGCTGCGCAGCGCGGGTGCGCGGCTCGCCGAGCGCAGCAGCGTGGGCGTGCCGCTCGCCGCGGCGCAGCAGCAGGTGAGCGCCGTGCAGCGCCGCGCGTTCGAGTGCGCGGAAGCCGGCAATGCCATCGCCACGGGGCTCGAGTCCGCCGACGCCGCCGTGCGCGCGCGGGCGGTGAGCCAGTGGGAGGCGCGCCTCGTCAAGGACGCCCAGCAGGGCGAGGTCGCCGCCTGCGCGGCCGGCTGAAGCGCGCTGCGAGTCTTGCGGTCCCTAGCGGCCGCCGCACACGGGACAGGCCGGGTCGCGCGGCACCGACAGCTCGCGCACGCGCATCGAGAGCGCGTCGACGAGCAGCAGGCGCCCGCGCAACGGCGTGCCGAATCCGCCCAGCACCTTCATGGCTTCCGCGGCCTGCATCGCGCCCACGATGCCCACCAGCGGCGCGAACACCCCCATGGTCGCGCAGCGCGTTTCCTCGAGCTCGTCGCCGTCGCCGAATAGGCAGTGGTAGCACGGCGCCTGCGGATCGCGCGGGTCGAACACGGCCACCTGGCCATCGAAGCGCACCGCCGCGCCGCTTATGAGCGGCTTCCCGGCGCGCATACAGGCGGCGTTGATCGCGTGCCGCGTGGCGAAGTTGTCGCAGCAATCGAGGACGACGTCGGCGGCCGCCACCTGCGGCGCGAGCGAGGCGGCGTCCACGCGCGCCGGGAGCGTGTCGATGCGCACGTCGGGATTGACCGCGCGCAGACGCTGCGCGGCGGCATCGACCTTGCGCATGCCGATGTCGGCGGTCGCGTAGAGGATCTGCCGCTGGAGGTTCGTGAGGTCCACCGTGTCGGCGTCGCACAGCGTGACGCGGCCCACGCCGGCCGCCACCAGGAACTGCGCCGCGGGCGCGCCCAGCCCGCCCATGCCCACGATCAGCGCATGCGCGCAGGCGAACGTCTCTTGCGCCGCCACGCCGAGCTCGTCGAGCAGGATGTGGCGGCTGTAGCGCAGCAGCTGGGTGTCGTCGAGGTCGACGGTACAGGCGGTCATGCGTGGATTATGGCACCGCAAAAACACAACGCCCGGCGCGACTGGCCGGGCGTTGGGGGTGGAGCGGAGGGCTACTGCTTGGCCGTGGCCGGCGGCACCGCGGCGTTGGCCGCGATGGCCTTGGTGGAGGAGATCACCGGCTGGCCCTTGAGGTGGTTCATGGCCTGCTGGAGCTGGAAGTCGTCCTCGGCGCCGAATTCGAAGCGCGGCAGCGGCGGTGCGGTTTCCACCTTGTTGGCCTCGCCCGGCTTGGCGGCCGGGGCGGGGGCGGCGGCCTTGGCGGGCTCCTCCTTGGCGCCGGCCTTGGACGTTTCGAGGTGCCGCTCGAGATTGGCTTCGCGGATTCGGTTGATCGATTCGCGGCCGTCGTCGACGTTGATGTCGGGCTCGATGCCCTTGGCCTGGATCGAACGACCCGACGGCGTGTAGTAGCGCGCGGTGGTGAGCTTCAGGCCCGCATTGTTGCCGAGCTGCAGGATCGTTTGCACCGAGCCCTTGCCGAACGTCTGGTTGCCGATCACGGTCGCGCGCTTGTGGTCCTGCAGGGCGCCGGCCACGATCTCCGAGGCCGAGGCTGTGCCGCCATCCACCAGCACCACCATCGGCACCTTCTTCACGGCCGGCGGCAGGTCCTTGAACCAGTCATCGCCACGGCGCGAGTAGTTTTCCTTGGTGGCGGACAGGCGCATGCGGGCGTCCGGTGTGCGACCGTCGGTGTAGACGACGAGCGCATCCTTGGGCAGGAACGCGGCGGACACCGCCACGGCCTGGTTGAGGAGGCCGCCCGGGTCGCTGCGCACGTCCAGCACGAGGCCCTTCAAGTCACCCTTCGCGTAGAAGTCCTTGAGCGCCTTGGCGAGGTCCTCGCCGGTGCGCTCCTGGAAGTTGCGGATGCGCACGTAGCCGTAACCGGGCTCGAGCATCTTGGCGCGCACGCTCTTGACGTTGATCTCCTCGCGGGTGAGCGTGAACGTGAGCGGCTGCTCGACGTCCTTGCGCACGACCGTGAGCACGACCTGCGTGCCCGGCTTGCCGCGCATCTTGTCCACCGCCTTGGTGAGGGGCAGGCCGCGGGTGGCGGTGTCGTCGATCTTCACGATGAGATCGCCCGACTTGATGCCGGCGCGGAAGGCGGGGGTGTCCTCGATCGGCGAGGTGACGCGCACCACACCGTCTTCGACCCCGACCTCGATGCCGAGGCCGCCGAACTTGCCCTGCGTGGAGACCTGCAGCTCCTTGAACGCGTCGGCGTCCAGGAAGTCGGAGTGCGGGTCCAGGCCGCGCACCATGCCGTTGATGGCTTCCTTGATGAGCTTGTCGTCGGGTACCGACTCGACGTAGTCGCTCTTGATCTTGCCGAACACCGCCGAGAGGAGCTGGAGGTCCTCATAGGGAATCGGCGTTTTCGACTCACGCTGCGCGATGGCGGAGAAGTTGAGCGAGAGCAGCACCCCCAACACGGTGCCGATGCCGATGAGGCCTGCCTTCTTCCAGCCGTCCTGCTTGCCCGGTTCCTTGCCCGCCATGCGCCCTGCTCCCGATTCGTGAACCTGCTGACCCATGCCGGAAACGCTCCGGTCGGCGAACTGCCTTTTGAAAAAAGTATACGCCGCGCAACGCCGCAAAAACCGGTCGGACGGGCCACGGGCGATACCCATCCCGCGAACGATCGTCCGGCGCGTTCCCGGCGGCACTCGATGAACATGGGGGCTCGCCCGCGGCGTGTCCAGCCGCGTTGCGACGGCCGGTAAGCCTTCCTTGGTCCGGCGGCGCTGCCGCAAGTTCCTTGCCAGCGCGAGATTCAGCGGGCGGGCGTGACGAGCGAGACGAGCGATTGCCCTGTCATCTCGGCGGGCTTCCCGAGTCCCATCAGCAGGAGCATGGTGGGCGCGATGTCCTGCAGGGCCCCGCCAGCGCGGAGGGTGGCGGGCCTGCCGACGTACACGAACGGCACCCGGTTGAGCGTGTGCGCCGTGTGCGCCTGGCCGGTGGCGTTGTCGTGCATCCGCTCGGCGTTGCCGTGGTCGGCGGTGATGAGGACCTCGCCGCCGACGGCCCGGGCGGCCGCGACCACGCGCCCCACGCAGTCGTCGAGGGTCTCCACCGCCCGGCGCGCGGCCTCGTAGTTGCCGGTGTGACCCACCATGTCGCCGTTGGCGTAGTTGCAAACGATGGCGTCGTAGCGGTCCGAGCGGATGGCCTCCACCAGCCTGTCGGTGACCTCCGGCGCGCTCATCTCGGGCTTTTCGTCATAGGTGGCGACCTTGGGCGAGGGCACGAGAATGCGGTCTTCGCCGGGATACACCGCCTCCACCCCGCCATTGAAGAAGTACGTCACGTGCGCGTATTTCTCGGTTTCCGCGATGCGCAGCTGCGTGAGGCCGAGCCCGGAGAGGTACTCCCCGAAGCTGTTGTGGATCGACTGCGGGCCGAAGGCGATGGGCAGGTGGGCGAACTCCTCGCCGTAGGAGGTGAGGCAGACATACTCACCCAGGCGCACGGGGCGCCGGCGGACGAAGCCGTCGAAGGCGGGATCGGTCAGCGCCCGCGTGATCTCCCGAGCCCGGTCGGCGCGGAAATTCATGAAGATGGCAATGTCGCCGTCGGCCATCCCCTGGGCGTGCCCGGCGGCGTCCACGATGGCCGTGGGCTTGACGAACTCGTCGCTCTCGCCGCGGGCGTAGGCGGCGGCGAGGCCCTCCGCAGCCGTGCGCGCGGTGTAGGGCGCCCGGCCGTCCGCCAGGAGGTCGTAGGCCGCCTCCACGCGGTCCCAGCGCTGGTCGCGGTCCATGGCGTAGAAGCGCCCCACGATGGAGGCGATGCGCGCGCCGGGATGCCGCGCACACACGTGGTCCAGGGCGGCGAGCGACTGGGCGGCGCTGCGCGGCGGCGTGTCGCGGCCATCGAGGAAGGCATGGACGCGGATGTCCCTCACCCCGCCCGCGGCGGCCAGGTCCACCATCGCGGCGAGGTGGCGCTCGTGGCTGTGCACGCCCCCGGGAGAGAGGAGTCCCAGCACATGGATTGCCTTGCCCGTGGCACGCGCCTCGGTCACCGCGGCGTTGAGGATCGGATTCGAGGCGAATTCGCCGGTGGCGATCGCATGGTCGATGCGTGTGAAGTCCTGATAGATGACCCGTCCGGCACCGATGTTGAGGTGCCCCACTTCCGAGTTGCCCATCTGGCCTTCGGGCAGCCCCACGGGCATCTCCGAGGCGTCGATCGTGGTGTGCGGGCACGTGGCGAGCAGCTCGCGGTAGTGGGGCATGCGCGCATTGGCGATCGCATTGTCCGGGGCCGGCGCGGCGCAGCCGAAGCCGTCGAGGATCAGCAGGACGACCGGCCGCACAGCGGGGCGGTGGGGGGCGACGGGGCGCAGCTCGGGCGCGGCAACGGGAGTGGACATCTCGGTGGCTCGGAGCGAAAAGATCGCGGCACGGGGCGCCGCGGGGATGGGGGTGCGGATCGGTTATCATTTTAGTCTTTATGTTCCGCAGGTTGTGACGCATGCCGTTTCTCGAGAAGAACTGGATCCTCGTGCTCGCGATGGTCGTGTCGGGCGCGATGCTGGTCTGGCCCCTCATCACCCGCCGCCTTTCGCCGGTGAAGGAGATCGGCACGCTCAACGTCACGCAGCTCATGAACCACGAGAACGCCGTGCTGCTCGACGTGCGCGAGCCGGCGGAGTTCAAGGACGGCAAGCTGCCCGGGGCGCTGCACATCCCACTGTCGCAGCTCAAGGATCGCGCAGGCGAGCTCGCCAAGCTCACCGCTCGCCCCGTGGTGGCCTACTGCGCCTTGGGCCGGCGGTCGACCAGCGCCGCCGGGGCGCTTGCAAAGCTGGGCTTCGCCAACATCTATTCGTTGCGCGGCGGCCTCAAGGCATGGAAGGACGCCGGGCTGCCGGTGGATGCCACCGGTACCGCCTGACATTCCAGGATGGACGCCTCATGAGCGAAAGCCGCACCGCCCCGCCGCCCGTCATGATGTATTCCACGGCGGTGTGCCCCTACTGCATCCGGGCCGAGAGCTTCCTCAAGGCCAAGGGCGTCACGCAGATCGCCAAGGTGCGCGTGGACCTCGATCCGGCGCGGCGCGTGGAGATGATGGAGAAGACCGGCCGCCGCACGGTGCCCCAGATCTATGTGGGCGACACCCACGTGGGCGGCTTCGACGACCTCGTCGCCCTCGATCGCGCCGGCAAGCTCGATCCGCTGCTCGCCGCGGCGTGATTCGCAAACGCGCCCCTGCATGGGGCGCGCTTAGGCAACGACCGGCGGTGCGCTAAAATAGCCGGTTCCCCGTTGACCACAAGGACGTGACCAGCATGGCCGATCAACCCGCCGCCGCTCCGGCAGCCGCCCCCGACGCCGCGCCGCAGCCCGGCTTCGCCATCGAGCGCATCTACATCAAGGACCTCTCCGTCGAGAATCCGGGTGCGCCGCAGTCGTTCCAGCTCACCGAGGCCCCCCAGGTCGAGATCGGCCTGCGCACGCGCGGCGAGCAAGTGGCTGCCGAGACCTACGAGTGTGTGCTCACTATCACGGTGAAGGCCACTGCGGGTGACAAGACGGTCTTCCTCGTCGAGGCGTCCCAGGCGGGACTGTTCACCGTGCGCGGCGTGGCACCCCCCGACATGCAGCCCGTGCTCGGCATCGCCTGCCCCAACGTGCTGTTCCCGTACGCGCGGGAGACCATTGCCGACGCCATCATGCGCACCGGGTTCCCGCCCGTGCACCTCGCGCCGATCAACTTCGAGATGCTCTACCAGCAGCAGCTCGCGCAGATGCAGCAGCAGGTCCCTGCGGTCACCAACTGACGTCCCCCATGCCCCGGCCGATCGTCCCGTCGTGCGCCCGCCTCCTGCTGCTCGTGGCGCTGGCGCTGCCGGGGACGGCGTCGGCGGCGGAGTACCGCGCGACCAGTGAGGCGCCGGCCGTGCTCTACGACGCGCCGTCCGCCAAGGCCAAGGCGTTGTTCGTGTACGGCCGCGACGTGCCCATGGAGGTGTTGGTCACCGTCGAAGGCTGGACGAAGGTGCGCGATGCCGGCGGCACGATCGGCTGGCTCGCCGCCAAGTCGCTCTCGGACCGGCGGATTCTCCTCGTGCGGGCCCCGGCCGCCGACGTGCGCGCCAGCGCCGACGAAGGGGCCGCCGTGGTCTTCCGCGCCGAGCAGAACGTGCTCCTGGAGCTGGCCGAGACCGCGTCATCGCCGTCCGCCACGGCCTCTCCGGGGTGGGTGAAAGTGCGCCACCGCGACGGGCAGGTGGGCTTCGTGCGCGTCAATCAGGTCTTTGGCCTTTGAGGCGGTGCGGGCCGGCCTGACGTGCGGCCCCGCCTGCGAGCGGCGGCGTGAGGCATCGTTGCCGATGAGCGGAGCATTCGGCCCGTGACGCGCATCGCCATCCTGGGGGCAGGTGCCTGGGGCACGGCCATGGCCGTGCATCTTGCGGCGCGCGCCGCCAGGCCCGCCGCGGTGGTGCTCTGGGCGCGCGATCCCGCCCACGCCGCCGTGCTCCGGCGCGACCGGCGCAACGAGCGCTATCTCCCCGGCATTCCGCTGCCGGACGCCATCGAAGTGGAGTCCGACCTCGCGGCGTGCGTGACGTGCGATCTCGTGGTGGCGGCGGTGCCGTCGGCAGCGCTGCCCGATACCGCCACGCGCGCCTTGGCCGCCGGAGCCACGGCGCCGCTCGTGTGGCTATCGAAAGGCTTCATCGAGGCGCCCGAGATCCCAGCCGGTGCGCTGCTGCCGCATCAGCGGCTCGCCTCCCGGTGGCCGGCGCCGGTCGGCGCGATCTCCGGGCCGACCTTCGCCGAGGAGGTGGCGCGCGGCCTCCCCACGGCACTGGTGGTAGCCGCCACGGATTGCGCCCTGGCGGCGCGCGTGGCAGTTCAACTGCGCGGCGAGACGCTTCGCGCGTACGAGTCGGCGGACCTCGCGGGCGTGGAGATCGGCGGGGCCGTGAAGAATGTGCTGGCGATCGCGGCGGGGGCGAGCGACGGCCTGCGCTTTGGTCACAACGCGCGTGCCGCCCTCATCACGCGCGGGCTCGCCGAGACCGGAAGGCTGTCCGCTGCCATGGGCGGCACGCGAGACACCCTGATGGGCCTCGCGGGCCTGGGCGACCTCGTGCTGACCTGCACCGGGGATCTCTCGCGCAATCGGCGAGTGGGACTCGCCCTGGCGGAGGGGCGGTCGCTCACCCAGATCCTCGCTTCCCTCGGGCACGTGGCCGAAGGCGTGACAGCCGCCCGCGCCGCCCGCAGGCTGGCCGAGCATCATGGCGTGGACATGCCGATCGCCACGGCCGTGGACCGCGTGCTGCACGAGGGCCTGCCGGTGCGCGACGCCGTGGCCGAGCTCCTCGCGCGCGAGCCTCGCGCCGAGACCTGAAGGCCCTGAGGCGGCGTCTCGTGGGCGCTGTCGCGCGGCCGCTCGCCGGCTAGCGTGCGCGCGGCAAGGTAAACCCGCACTGTCGCCAGGCCTCGTAGACCGTCACCGCCACCGCATTGGAAAGGTTGAGGCTGCGCACGCCGGGCCGCATGGGGATCGCGAGGCGCGAGCGGTCGTCGAAATCCTCCGCCACGGCCGGCGGCAGTCCGGCCGTTTCGCAGCCGAAGACGAAGACGTCGCCGGCCTCCAGCGCAGTGGCGTAAAGCGATTGCCTCGCGTGCGTGGTGAGCGCGAAGCGCCGCCGGCGCCCCTCCTGGTCCAGGAACGCACGGCATTGTGGCCAGTCGCGGTGCACGCGGACGTTGGCGTATTCGTGGTAGTCGAGGCCCGCCCGCTTGAGGTCGCGGTCGTCCATGCGGAAGCCGAGCGGCTCGACGAGATGCAAATCCGCCGCGGTGTTGGCGGTGAGGCGGATCACGTTGCCCGTGTTGGGCGGGATCTCCGGCGCGACCAGCACGACGGCGAACGGGGCAGGGGTCATGCGGCACGCGGGTTCACGACGACGGCGGCAGTGTACGCGCGACGACCCACACGTCGACGCTGGCGGCACCGGCGGCGTGTAGCGCGCGCGTGGCGGCGCGCAGCGTGGCCCCGGTGGTGAGGACGTCATCGACGAGGGCGACGGCGCGGCCCGCCACGCATGGGTCGGCGGCGAAGGCGTGGTTCACCAGACGCTGCCGCTCGCGCCACGGCAGGCCCGCGAGCGGCGGTGTGTCGCGAGTGCGCCGCAGTCCGGTGACGAGCGGAAGGCCGAGGGTGCGGGCGAGCGGGCGGGCGATCTCGATGGCCTGGTTGTAGCCTCTGTCGCGCTGGCGCGCAGGAGACAGCGGCAGCGCCACGAGGGCGTCCGGTGGTGTGGGGGCGTCGTGCAGCAGCCGCTCGACGAGCGCGCCGGCGAACAGGGGCGCGTAGGCGGTGGCGCCCCGGTACTTGAGCGCATGCAGCAGGCGGTCGAGCGGATATGCATAGGCGAACGCCGCCACGGCGTGCCGCCACGGCGGTGGACGCTCGCGGCATGCGGCGCACGCCCGCCCTTCGGGCGTGGGCAGCGCACAGCCGGGACACACCTTGCCGATGCGCGGCAGCGCATCCGCGCAGGCGGCGCACAGGAGGCGCGGGCCCGCGGGCGCCGCGCACAGGGCGCACAGCTGCGGGAGGGCCCCGTGCAGCCAGACATGGAGTTGCGTGCGCAGGCGGCTCCACGCGGGCGCGCCAGTGCCAGCCAAGGCGCGCCCGCCAGGCGCGCTGTCAAATATTGTGGTCCGCGCATTTGACATCGATCACACCCTCAAAGACACTGCCCCGACCCTCACGAAGCGCATTCGTTGCCGGCAGCACCGCACCGTGGAAAGTGTCCCGCGGCGTGTCGTGTGCCGCCATCGGCCGGATGCATGACTGCATGACCGAACAGCACGTCGTCGCCTTCCACCCTGCCGATCAGAGTCGCACCGAGACAGGGCCGCGCCCACCGGACAAGCCCCTGCGCTGGACGCCCGAGGCCGTGGCGGCGCTCCTTGACCTCCCTTTCACCGATCTCTTGCACCGCGCGCAGACGGTGCATCGCGCGCATCACGCGCCGAACACGATCCAGCTCTCGACCCTCGTGTCGATCAAGACCGGGGGTTGTCCGGAGGACTGCGGCTACTGCCCGCAGGCCGCGCGCTATCACACGCCCGTGGGCAGCGAGGACATGATGGACGTGGCGGACGTGATCGCCGCCGCGCGTGCGGCCAAGGCGGCCGGCGCCACGCGCTTCTGCATGGGGGCCGCGTGGCGCGGTCCCAAGGCGCGCGACCTGGCGCCGGTGCTCGACATGGTGCGCGAGGTGAAGGCGCTGGGCCTCGAGGCGTGCGCCACGCTCGGCATGCTGAAGGATGGCCAGGCCGAGCAGCTACGCGACGCCGGCCTCGACTTCTACAACCACAACCTCGACACCGCGCCCGACTTCTACGGCGAGATCGTGGGCACTCGCGACTACGGCGACCGCCTCGACACCCTCGATCGCGTCCGCGATGCCGGGCTGTCGGTATGTTGCGGTGGCATCGTGGGCATGGGCGAGACGCGCGTGCAGCGCGCCGCGCTCGTGGCGCAGCTCGCCAGTCTCGATCCTTATCCCGAGTCGGTGCCCATCAACCATCTCGTGCAGGTGGAAGGCACGCCTTTGCATGACAAGTTCGGCGGTACCGCGGCGCTCGATCCGTTCGAGTTCGTGCGCACCGTGGCCGCCGCGCGCATCACGATGCCTCGCGCAAAGGTGCGCCTGTCGGCAGGCCGCCGCGAGCTGGGGGAGGGGATCCAGGCCCTGTGCTTCCTCGCCGGCGCCAACTCCATCTTCTACGGCGATCGCCTGCTCACCACCGGCAATCCGGACGTGGCGGCTGATCGTGATCTCTTCGCGCGGCTGGGCTTGTCGTCCGAGGCGTGACGGACCCTGCCTTCGCGGCGCTCGACAGCGCACTGGCCGCGCGCCGCGTCGCCGGCCTGTACCGCAACCGCCGCGTGGTCGGCGCGGTGGACGGCGTACGCGTGCAGGTCGACGGCCGCACGCTGGTGTCCTTCGCGAGCAACGACTACCTCGGTCTCGCCGGTCATCCGGCGATCGCGGCGGCGGCGCGCGCAGGCCTCGCCCGCTGGGGCGTGGGGGCGGGCGCGTCGCATCTGGTGAGCGGGCACACCGCCGCGCACGAGGCTCTCGAGCGCGACCTCGCCGCCTTCGTGGCGCCGTGCGAAGGCGCGACCGCGCTGACATTCTCCTCGGGCTACCTCGCCAACCTCGCCATCATGACGGCGCTGGCCGCGCGCGGCGATGTGATCGTGGCGGATCGGCTCAACCACGCGTGCCTCAACGATGGCGCGCTGCTCGCGCGTGCCAAGCTCGTGCGCTACGCCCACGCCGACGCTCGGGCGGCCGCACGACGCATCGTGGCCGGCGACCATCGCTGTCTCATCGCCACCGACGCCGTCTTCAGCATGGACGGCGACCTTGCGCCGCTGCCCGATCTCCTCGCCCTGGCCGAGGCGAACGACGCCTGGCTCGTGGTGGACGACGCGCATGGCTTCGGTGTCTTGGGCCAAGGCCGCGGCAGTCTCGCGCACTTCGGCCTGCGCTCGCCGCGGATCGTGTACATGGGCACGCTCGGCAAGGCTGCAGGCGTGGCGGGGGCGTTCGTCGCAGCGCATCCGGCGGTGATCGACACCATCGTGCAGACCGCGCGGCCCTACATTTACACCACGGCGGCGCCACCGCTCTTAGCCGATGCCCTGCGCGCCTCGCTCGCGGTAATCCGCGACGAGCCCGGCCGGCGTGCGCACCTCGACGCGCTCGTGGCGCGCTTTGGCGATGGTGCCGTGGCGCTGCCGCTGCTGCGCCTGCCGTCGATCACGCCGATCCAGCCGCTCGTGTGCGGCGACAGTGCACGCGCGGTGGCGCTGTCGGCACGGCTGGCGGAGCGCGGCTTCCTCGTGCCGGCGATCCGTCCGCCCACCGTCCCCGAGGGCGGCGCGCGGCTGCGTGTGTCGCTGTCCGCGGCGCACTCCGCGGCGGACGTCGACGCGCTCGTCGCGGCGCTTGCGGAGGTGGCCTCATGAGCGCGCTGCACGTCGAGTCGGTCGGTGCCGGCCCACCGCTCGTGCTGCTGCACGGATTCGCCCTGCACGGTGGACTCTTCGCGCCCGTCGTGCCGCAGCTCGCGCGCACGCATCGCGTGCACGTGGTCGATCTGCCCGGACATGGCCACTCCGCGGGCGGCGCCGCGTCGCTCGACGAGATGACCAGCGCAGTGGCGAAGGTCCTGCAGGCGCTGCCTGCGCCCGCGCGGATCCTGGGCTGGTCGCTCGGCGGGATGGTGGCGCAGCACGTGGCCCTCGAGCATCCGGCCCTCGTCGCTGCGCTCCTCCTCGTGTGCACCACCCCCCGCTTCGTGACGGCGCCCGATTGGCCGCAGGCGATGGCGCCCGAAACGCTCGCGCGCTTCGGCGACGAGCTGCGTGTGGCCTATCGCGCGACGCTGCAGCGCTTCCTCACCTTGCAGGTGCAGGGGCGCGGCGATGGCGGCGCGATGCCCCGCGACGTGCTCGCGACCCTGCGCGCATCGCTGTTCGCGCGCTCGCCTCCGGCGGCCGCCGCGCTGGCGGCGGCGTTGGCCGTGCTGGCCGAAACCGACCTGCGCCGCGATGTCGTGCGCATCGGCGCGCCCACGCTCGTGGTCACCGGCCCCCGCGACGCGCTCACGCCGGCCGCCGCGGGCGAGTGGCTGGCCGCGCATATCCCGGGCGCGCGGCACGCCGGCGTTGCCGGCGCGGCGCACGCGCCGTTCCTCTCGCATCCCGTCGCGTTCGGCGCCGCCGTGCAGGAATTCTTAGACGATGTCCACGCCTCCGCGATTC
>CALFEY010000197.1 GCA_937958295.1 uncultured Pseudomonadota bacterium | reverse complement strand
ACAGCAAGTGGGCGAACATCAAGCACAAGAAGGCCGCGACCGATGCCAAGCGCGGCAAGATCTTCACGCGCCTCATCAAGGAAATCACGGTCGCGGCACGGCTGGGCGGTGGTGACCCCGCGATGAATCCGCGCTTGCGCCTGGCCATGGACAAGGCCACGGCGCAGAACATGCCCAAGGACACCATCCAGCGCGCGATCCAGCGCGGCGCCGGCGGCCTCGAGGGCGTGAACTACGAAGAGATCCGCTACGAGGGCTACGGCATCAATGGTGCCGCCGTCATCGTGGACTGCATGACGGACAACCGCACGCGAACCGTTGCCGACGTGCGCCATGCATTCTCGAAGTACGGCGGCAACCTCGGTACCGACGGCTCCGTCGCCTTCCTCTTCAAGCACTGCGGGCAGCTCGTGTTCGCCCCGGGCACCGACGAGAACAAGCTCATGGAAGCGGCGCTCGACGCCGGGGCCGAGGACGTCGTGAGCAACGACGACGGCAGCTTCGAGGTGGTGACCGGGCCCTACGACTTCGTCAACGTGAAGGATGCGCTCGCCAAGGGCGGCTTCACCGCCGAGTTCGCCGAAGTCACGATGAAGCCTTCGACCGAAGTCGAGATGTCCGGCGAGGACGCGGGGAAGATGCAGAAGCTCCTCGATGCCCTCGAGTCCCTCGACGACGTGCAAGAAGTGTATACGTCGGCAGTGCTGGACGAGGCGTAGCGCGCAGGGGCGCGGCAATGGCCGTGCGCCGTATCCTGGGCATCGATCCCGGCCTGCGCATCACCGGCTTCGGGCTCATCGTGGAGCAGGACGGCCGCCTCGTCTATGCCGCGAGCGGCTGCATCAAGGCGAGCGGCGACAGCCTGCCGGTGCGTCTTGGCGTTATCGCCCGCGACATCGCGCACGTGATCGCCGAGGAGCGACCCACCGAGGTCGCCATCGAGCGCGTGTTCGTCAACGTCAATCCCCATTCCACGCTGCTCCTCGGCCAGGCGCGCGGCGCGGCCATTGCCGCCGCGGTGCTGGCGGGGCTGCCCGTGCACGAGTACACGGCGGGCCAGGTAAAGCAGTCGGTGGTCGGCCGCGGCCGGGCCTTGAAGCCGCAGGTCCAGGAGATGGTGCGGCGCCTGCTGTCGCTGCCGGGCACGCCCTCGCCCGACGCCGCCGACGCGCTCGCGTGCGCCATCTGTCATGCGCACGGCACCACCGGCGTGGGCGCGCTGCGCAGCGCCGGCTATACCCGGCGCGCGGGACGCTTCGTGCGATGACCGCCGCGCTGCGCCGCCTGCGCCGGCCGCAGGCCGTGATCTTCGACATGGACGGGCTGATGCTCGATACCGAGCGCCTCGCGCCGCAGGCGTGGAGCGACGCGGCCCGCGCGCTCGGCGTGGAGTTCGACATGGCGATCCTGCCCACGATGGTCGGGCGCAACTTCGCCGACTGCCGCGCACTCGTGAGCGCGCGCCATGGTCCTGCCTTTCCCACCGACGAGCTCATGCGCGCATGGCACACGGCCTACGACGCGATCGTCGCGCGCGACGGCATCGCCCTCAAGCCCGGGCTGCTCCCGCTCCTCGACTGGCTGGAAGGCGAGGCGATCCCCAAGGGCGTGGCCACCTCCACGCGCCGCGACCGCGCCCGCGCGAAGCTCCAGCAGACGGGCATTGCCGGGCGCTTCTCGGCACTCACGGGCGGCGACGAGATCGCTCGCGGCAAGCCCGCACCCGACATCTTCCTGCTCGCGGCGCAACGGATGGGGCACGCGCCCGCCGGGATCGTGGTGCTGGAGGACTCCGAGCCCGGTGTGCGCGCCGCGCTTGCCGCGGGCATGACGCCTGTCATGGTCCCCGACCTCGCCCCGCCGTCGCCGGCGCTGCTCGCCCTCGGCGTCCTCGTGCTCGACTCGCTGCACGACGTCCCGGCACGCCTGGCCTGACCACGCGCACAGCTCACGCGGGGCCGGGTTCCGCGCCGCAGCGGCCACGACGGCGATCCCCGGCGACGAATGCGATAATCGGCCATGATCGGCCGTCTCCACGGAATCCTCCTCGAGAAGAATCCGCCGCAGCTCCTGCTCGACGTGCAGGGCGTGGCCTACGAGGTCGACGTCCCGATGAGCACGTTCTACAACCTGCCCGGGACGGGCACCGCGGTTACCCTCTTCACCCACCTCGTGGTGCGCGAGGACGCCCACTTGCTCTACGGCTTTGGCACCGATGGCGAGCGGCGCGCCTTCCGCCAGCTCCTCAAGATCAACGGCATCGGTGCGCGCATCGCGCTGTCGGTGCTGTCCGGGCTGTCGGTGGCCGAGCTCGCGCAGGCGGTCACGATGCAGGAATCCGGCCGCCTCACCAAGATCCCCGGCATCGGCAAGAAGACCGCCGAGCGCCTCATGCTGGAGCTCAAGGACAAGCTCGGTGCGGATCTCACGTCGGCCGTGGGCGTGCATCGCGAGCCCCCCGCCTCCAGCGACATGCTCCACGCGCTGCTTGCCTTGGGCTACAGCGAGAAGGAGGCCGTGGCCGCCATCAAGGCGCTGCCGGACGGCTTGAGCGTATCCGACGGCATCCGCCAGGCGCTGAAGTCGCTGGCCAAGGTCTAGGCCGCGCGCCGCATGTCCTCGCAGCAGCAGGGCCTCCTACCGAAGCTGCGGATCGGCGCCCGACTCCTGCGCCGAGGGATGAACCTGTGGCCACCGTTCGTGGGCGCGCGAATCCATGTGACGCGCATCGCGGAAGACTTCCGCGAGGTCGAGGTGACGATGAAGCTTGGCCTGTCCAATCGCAACTACTTCGGCACGCACTTCGGCGGCTCGCTGTATGCGATGACCGATCCGTTCTACGCGCTCATGATGCTGAATAACCTCGGTCCGGACTACGTCGTGTGGGACCGGGCCGGCGCCATCCGCTACGACGCCCCCGCGCGCGGCCAGGTGTGGGCGCGCTTTCGCATCACCGCCACCGACATCGCGCGGGCCCGCAAGGCCACCGCGAGCGGCGACAAGTACGAGCCCACCTTCCGCGCCACGATCGTGGACCGCGGCGGCCGCAAGCTCGCGCACGTCGAGCGCACGCTCTACATCCGCCGCCGCGCGGCCGCCTCGTCGTAAGCGATAGAATCCCACGCCATGGCCATCGAAAGCGACGAGCTCAACCGGGTGGTGACCGCCAAGACGGTCGGCGTCCAGGAAGAGGTCATCGACCGCGCGCTGCGCCCGCGCGGGCTCGCCGAATACGTGGGGCAGGAGAAGATCCGCGAGCAGCTTGCGATATTCATCGAGGCCGCCCGCAAGCGCAACGAGGCGCTGGACCACGTGCTGCTCTTCGGCCCGCCGGGCCTGGGCAAGACCACGCTGTCGCACATCCTGGCCTACGAGCTCGGTGTCAACCTGCGCCAGACCTCGGGCCCCGTTCTGGAGCGCGCGGGCGACCTCGCAGCGCTGCTTACCAACCTCGAGCCGCGCGACGTGCTCTTCATCGACGAGATCCACCGCCTGTCGCCGGTGGTGGAGGAGATCCTCTACCCCGCGCTCGAGGACTTCCAGATCGACATCATGATCGGCGAGGGCCCCGCGGCGCGCAGCGTCAAGCTCGACCTGCCGCCGTTCACGCTCGTGGGCGCCACTACCCGCGCCGGCATGCTCACCAACCCGCTGCGCGATCGCTTCGGTATCGTGGCCCGGCTCGAGTTCTACAACGCCGACGAGCTCATGCGCATCATCCAGCGCTCAGCGCAGCTGCTCAAGATCGCCGTGGACCCCGATGGCGCGCGCGAGATCGCGCGCCGCTCGCGGGGCACGCCCCGCATCGCCAATCGCCTGCTGCGCCGGGTGCGCGATTTTGCCGAGGTCAAGGCACAGGGCGAGGTCACGCGCGAAGTGGCCGACGCCGCGCTGTCGATGCTCGACGTGGACGGCTCCGGGCTGGACGTGATGGACCGCAAGCTCCTCAGCACCGTGCTCACCAAGTTCGCCGGCGGCCCGGTGGGGGTGGACAATCTCGCGGCGGCCATCGGCGAGGAGCGCGACACCATCGAGGACGTGCTCGAGCCCTACCTCATCCAGCAGGGCTTCCTGCAGCGCACCTCCCGCGGCCGCGTGGCCACGGCGCTGTCCTTCCGCCACTTCGGACTCACCCCGCCCGCGGCAACCGGCGGCGCGGACCTCTTCACCGAATGACGGCCGCGCAACCCTTTTCCTTCCCGGTGCGCGTTTACTACGAGGACACCGACGCCGCCGGTGTCGTGTACTACGCCAACTACCTCAAGTTCATGGAGCGTGCCCGCACCGAGTGGCTCGCCGCGCTGGGCTTCCCCCTCGCCGCCTTCGAGCGCGCGCACGGCGTGGCCTTCGTGGTGCATCGCTGCGAGATCGATTTCCGGCAGCCCGCCCGATTGAACGATGCCCTCGCGGTCACGGTCGAAGTCGTCGACCGCGGGGCGGCACGGCTCGTGGCGCGCCAGGATGTCCTGCGCGACGAAGCCCTGCTCACGTCCGCGCGCGTCACGCTGGCGTGCGTGGATACCGCACGCTGGCGCCCCACGCGCCTGCCCGCCCCCCTTGCCGAACGCCTGGAGACCCTCGCTTGAACGTCCACACCGACCTGTCGTTCGTCACGCTGATCCTGCACGCCTCGATAGTGGTGCAGGCCGTGATGGCGCTGCTCGCCCTGCTCTCGCTGTGGTCGTGGTGGCAGATCTTCCTCAAGCTGTTCCAGCTGCGACGGGCGGCGCGCGATACCGACCGGTTCGAGGACGACTTCTGGAAAGGCGGCGATCTGTCCGAGCTCTTCCAGCGCACGCAGCAATCGCGCACCGGCAGCGGCATGGAGCACATCTTCACCGCCGGCTTCCGTGAATACGCCAAGCACCGCAAGCAGGGCAGCTCCTCGGCGGTCACGCTCGACTCGGCCCGGCGCGCGATGCGCGCGGCGTACCAGCGCGAGATCGACGCGCTGGAGGCGGGGCTGTCGGGCCTTGCCACGGTGGGCTCGGTGTCGCCCTACATCGGCCTCTTCGGCACGGTGTGGGGGATCATGAACGCCTTCCGAGGGCTCGCCAACGTGGCGCAGGCCACGCTCGCCAACGTGGCCCCCGGCATCGCGGAAGCGCTCGTGGCCACGGCAATCGGGCTCTTCGCGGCCATCCCCGCGGTGATCGGCTACAACCGCTACACGCACGACGTCGACCGCCTCGCCACCCGCTACGAGACGTTCATCGAGGAGTTCTCCAACATCCTCCAGCGCCAGAGCTAGCGATCGGACGCTCCCATGCGACGCCCCCGCAAATCGATCAACCAGATCAACGTCGTGCCATACATCGACGTGATGCTGGTCCTGCTCGTGATCTTCATGGTCACGGCGCCGCTCATCAGCCCGGGCGAGATCCAGCTGCCGTCGATGGGCAGCAAGCTCACGCCTCCTGCGCAGCCGCTCGAGGTCACGCTGCGCAACGACAAGTCGCTGTGGCTGCGCGACCAGCAAGCCAATGTCCCGGCTCGGCGGTTCGCGCAGGACGACCTCGTGGCTTTCATCGTGGCCAAGCAGCGCGAGGTGGACCAGCCGGTGGTGATCGCCGCCGACAAGAACGCCCGCTACGAGGAGGTGTTGGCCATCCTCGACGCACTCCAGCGCAACGGCGTAAAGCGGGTGGGCCTGCTCGCGCGGCCGCCGGGGTCGTGATGCGCGTGCTGGCCTTCCGCTCGTCCTCGGCCGCATGGTCACCGCCTCGGTAGACCGGCGCGAGCGGCCGCGCCAGCCGCGTCGCATCAAGGGCAAGGGCTGGGCGCTGCTGCTGGCCATCGCCGTGCAGGTGGGCTTCCTCGCGGTGCTGATCTTCTCCGTGCAATGGCAGCGCCGCGCGCCGGAAGCGATGTCGGTGGAGCTCTACGCGCCGCCCACCAAGACGCCCGCGCCCGAGCCCGCGCCGCCACCGCCGGCGCCCAAGGTCGAAATGCCCCCTCCCCCGAAGGTCGAGCCGCCGCCACCGGCACCCAAGGCCGAGCCCACGCCGCCGCCCAAGCCGCCGGCGCCCGTCGTGGAGAAGCCGGACACACGCGCCGTGGACATTGCGCTCAAGGCCAAGCAGGAGCAGGAGCGCAAGCGCAAGGAAGAGCAAGAGCGCGTCGCGCGGGAAGAAGCCGCCAAAGCGAAGCTCGCGGAGGAAAAGCGCAAGCAGGACGACAGGCTCAAGGCCGAGGCCAAGGAGCGCGAGCGACGGCAGCAGCAGGAGGTGGCCGCGATGCGCGCGCAACTGGAGCGTGAGACTGCCATGCGCGACCAGGCGGCCAGGGAGCAGCAGCAACGCCAGCAACAGCAGCTCGCCGCGCTGAACAAGGGCCTCGATGACTGGACGAGCCGCATCCGCAGCAAGATCAAGGGCAATGTGATCGTACCCCCCGACATCGCGGGCAACCCGGAAGCGATCTTCGACGTCGTGCAGCTTCCCACGGGCGAAATCATCGAGGCGACGCTACGCAAGTCGAGCGGCAATCGCGCCTACGACGAGGCCGTGCAGCGGGCCATCCTCAAATCCTCCCCGCTGCCTCGGCCGGACCGGCCCGAGCTCTTCCAGCGCGTGCTCAACCTGAGGTTCAGGCCGCTCGACTAGGGGCCGTTCCCACCGGCGCCGACCGCCGGGAGCCGCAAACAGCGGGAGCGGGCGGTCTCGCTCCGTCGGGCGCGCCCAAGCACGTGCCGTCACGCGCTTAATCCCGATGGTGCTCTACGCGCTCGTCTCCGCTACCTCGATCGGCTACCTCTTCCTGGGCGGGGTGATCCCCGGCTTCATGATGGCCGCCGCGCAGATGACCATCAACGGCTGGATGGCGCGCCGGCGCAGCTTCCCGGTGGAAAAGCCCATCCCGCTGCGCGAGTGGCCGGCCATCACCTCCGAGGCCATTCCCGCGCTCCTGATGCCGGTGATCCTGCTGGGGGCATCTACGGCGGCGTGATGACGCCGACCGAAGCCGCGGCCGTGGCTGCGGCCTATGCGTTTGTCGCGGCGCTCATCATCTACCGGAACGTGACCGTGCGGCAGACGTACCACGCGGTGATCGCAACCACGCGCTCCACGGCTGCGATCGGCAAGCTCATCGCCGGCGCGCTCGCCTTCAATTATGTGATCACGATCGAGAACATCCCCGAGACGGTGCGTGGGCTGCTCGCGGGCTACGAGATGAGCGCCCTCGCCTTCCTCTTTTGGGTGAACCTCATCCTGCTGGTGCTGGGCTGCCTCCTCGAAGGCAGCACGATCATCCTCGTGGTGCTGCCCATCCTCATCCCCGCCGCGAAGGCGCTCGGCATCGACCCGGTGCACTTCGGCGTGGTCTGCGTGGTGAACATCATGATCGGCCTCATCACGCCGCCCTACGGACTGCTGCTCTTCATTGTCTCGTCGCTCGCGCGCGTGCCGTTGCGCAAGGTAGTGGTCGACACGATGCCGTTCGTCCTCGCGATGGTGGCGTCCCTCGTCATCATCACCTACGTGCCCGACACCGTGCTCTGGCTGCCGCGCCAGTTCGGCTACAAGGGCTAGAAGGCACCATGAACCGCCCCCTGCTCGTCCTCAACGGCCCCAACCTCAACCGCCTCGGCACCCGCGAGCCGGAGCTCTACGGCCGCACCACGCTCGCCGACGTCGAGCGCGCGTGCCGGGCCGCCGCCGACCCCACGCCACTCCTGTTCCGCCAGAGCAACAGCGAGGCGCAGCTCATCGACTGGGTGCACGAGGCCATCGACGCCGGCGCGCGCGGCATCGCCGTCGATCCTGCCGGGTACTCGTTCACCTCCGTCGCGCTGGTGGACGCGCTCAAGATGTTTCCGGGTCCCATCATCGAGTTGCACATCACCAACATCCACCGTCGGGACCCGATCTACCGGCACTCGCGGGTGTCGGGCGTGGCCACGGCGGTGATCGTGGGCCTTGGCGCGCGCGGCTACCCGGTGGCGGTGCGCTCGCTGCTGGCGATGCTGGACCAGCCCGCCTGAAGATCGGCCCGGGCACCCGCGCGCGGCATCACCACGTGTACCCGAGGCCGAGCAGGAGCGTCGTATCCGTGCTGTGTGTGCCCGGCGCCGGATCGCTGTCGTAGTCGACCTTGAGCTCGGTGGTGGCATCGAGGCCGCGCACCAGCGGTACCCGAACTCCCAGCGCGGTGTGCGCGACCAGATCCCCCACGTCCTGCAGGCTCCAGAAGCCCGTCTGGTCGAAGTACACCTGCGCCGCGCGCGACCACAGCCACTGCGAATAGTTGAGGCCCCAGCCCAGCGCGAGGAACGTCTGGTCGGGGTCCCCGTAGTAGACGGCGCGCACGAGGTCGGGACCGGCCTGCGCCGACAGCTTGAGGTCGGGCGTCTCGACGAACTGGTAGCCGTAGCCCCCGCCGAGCTGCGAGCGCAGCTCGAGGTCGCGAAAGCCATCGTGCTCGAAGGCCGCGCGGGCATACAGGAACTCGCGCGGCCGCAGGAACCAGTCATAGCTGCCGGTGGCTCGCCAGTTCGACTCGGTGGTTGCGCCGCCCTCGGACGCGCGCGTGCCCTCCGCCCACAGCCGATACCGGTGGTACTTGGCGCGGGCCGCGAACTCGCCGTTGCCGCGAACGCGACCGCTGTCGGTATTGCCGCGCGTGAGGTTGGCGGCGAGGCCGAGCCGGCGCTCGTAGGTCCAGCCCTGCCCGGATTGCTCGGGCGTGGGGTTGATGTACGCGACACGCGCGAGCGCGATGTCGCTGGGCGGCCCGTGCGGCTCTGGCGCCGCGGCCGCAGCTCCTGCGAACAAGCGCGCGTCGAACGCGGCACCGTCCTCGAGCAGCACGCGCACCGGCTTGTCGGTGACGAGCCTTACCACGTCGTCCCAGCGGACGCGCAACTCGCCGGCATACGCCGTGCGCACGAGCACGGCGCCGCCTTCCTTGCGCACGACCTCGCCGGTGATGCGATCGCCGTTCTTCAGGGTGAGGGTGTCGGCTGTCACACCGGGTGCCGCCGCGAGTAACGAGAGGACGAGCGCGTACTTGCGCAGAGCCAAGGATCGCGCCGATCGGCCATACGAAAGAGTGCCCTTGTGACCTGCCTGCATCGGTGCGCCAGTCTCCTTTGCACGCGCGAGCAACGCGCGAGCAGAGTCGACACGTCGCTCGGCGCGTTGGTTCCGCAGAAGTTCCGGAGAAGTACCTCACCGCGGGCCTCACCGTAAGGTGCGCCGCGGCGACCGCGACGCTAAACCCGCGGCTTCTTGTCGACGATCTGGATCGCCGCCCAGCTCCAGTCGGCGCGCTGCTCCACGAGGTGGCGCAGCGCCACCGTGTACACGGACCGGCCGGTGGTGAGGATCACGTTGCGCCCTTCGGAGTATTCCTGCGTGGGCACGATGAGCGTCTTCACGGTGAGCGGCTTGTCCGGACGCGACGGCGGCGGCAGGTACAGGCCGTGGAACCGTGCGCCCATCGTGGATACGTCGATGCCGTCCACCACGAAGCCCATGTCGTCCTTGGCCTGCCGCTGCGCATAAAGGGTGACCGGGACGAGACGGTCGGCGATGATCGACATGCCGGCCTCGACCTCGTCGTTGCTCACCTTGTTGAGCCGCCGCACGACACCCACCACCCAATCGGACAGGTCCGACTGGCGCACCGCAACGAGCGCGCCCAGCGCGAGCGCTTGGCCGATGCCGCCCGACGCCGCGATGCGCAGGCCGGCCACGCTGCGATCCTTGACC
>CALFEY010000196.1 GCA_937958295.1 uncultured Pseudomonadota bacterium | reverse complement strand
GGGGGGAGCGGGTGCGCGATGGCGGGCAGGGGCGGGGCCACCGCGGTGGGTGGCGGGGGCGCCGAAGCCACCGGCGGCACCGGAGCCGGCGGGGGGTTGCTGCTGTACCACGCATAGAAGGCCGCGCCTCCGGCAACGACCACGAGTGCGGCAACGGCGACCAGCGGATGGTTCATGCGGCTTCCTCCTCGCGAGGCGGTTGGACCCGCCTTTGCCGCAATGGTTGCGCGGGCTTTGCGGCGCGTCAACGCGAAAGGGCCGCCGCCGGCGCACGATGTATCCTTGGGCGTAAGGAGACCTGCCATGAGCTATCGATCGATCTTCCTCCACCTCGACGACGACGAAGCCTGGGAGCACACGCTCGACGTGGCGGCCGGGCTCGCGAAGACGTTCAATGCCGAGCTCGCCGGCACCTACCTCGTGCCGCGTGGCGAGATCACGCCCTTCACCTCCGCGATGCTCCCCGACGTGGTGGTGCAAGGCCGCCTGGCGGAGAGCGGGTACGCGCAGGAGCAGGCCGAGGCCCAGTTTCGCGCCTGCGCGGCGCGCCATGGCCTCGCTGCCGCGCCGTTCGCCGCTCCGGCCGGGCCGGCCGTGGAGCAGGCCGTGCTGCATGCGCGGCAGGCCGATCTCGCCATCGTCCGCCAGCCGCGTGACGGCGCGCGCAACGCCGATTTCACGAGCGAGATCGCACACGCGGTGCTGCTCGAGTCGGGCCGCCCGGTGCTCTTCGTGCCGCACAGCGGACGCTTCCCTACGGTGGGGGCGACGGTGCTCATGGCCTGGAAGGAGTCGCGTGAGGCTGCGCGCGCGCTCGCCGATGCGCTGCCGTTCCTCATGCGTGCGAAGAAGGTGATCGTAGTGACCGTGGGCGCGCCGGACGGCGACAATGTCGCGGGCACGCTGTCCGCGCGCGGCGTCACGCACTTCCTGGCGCGACACGGGGTGGCCGCGGACATGCGCCGCGAAGTGGCCGAGGATATCGATGCCGCCAACCTCCTCCTCTCGCGCGCCGCTGACTTCGGCGCCGATCTCATCGTGATGGGCGGCTATAGTCGGTCGCGCCTGGCCGAGCGGGTGCTGGGCGGGGTCACCCGCGTGATGCTCGACGCCATGACGGTGCCGGTGCTGATGTCGCACTGAGCGAGCGCGTCGCGGCCCGCGCCTGGCGGGTCGTGGCCGCTTCAAGGCCCGTTCCCGCGATGTCGCCCCTCCGCCTCATCGCCCACCTCGACATGGATGCGTTCTACGCCTCCGTGGAGCTCCTGCGCTATCCCGAGCTCAGGGGATTGCCGGTGGTGATCGGCGGCGGGCGCCGCCACCAGCCGGAAGAGGTGGCCGATCCCGTCACCGGCGCGATCACCCGCCGGTTCGCCACGTTGCGCGGCTACGCCGGACGCGGCGTGGCCACCACCGCCACGTACGAGGCGCGCAAGCTCGGGCTGCATTCCGCGCAGGGGCTCATGAAGGCCGCGGCGCTGGCGCCCGACGCGATCCTGCTGCCCACCGACTTCGAGCGCTATCGCCGCTACTCGCGGCTGTTCAAGGACGCGGTGCGCGAGATCGCGCCCCGCATCGAGGACCGCGGCATCGACGAGATCTACCTCGACCTCACGGACGTCCGTCTTGCTGCCGCCGACCTGGCCGACGCGACCGAGGGCGCGGACTTCGCGGCCGAGCCACAGCCCGAGTCGGCGGTGGATGCCTGGTGGCGCGCGCGCGACGTCGCCAAGGCGCTCAAGGCGGCCGTGCACGAGGCCACCGGACTCACGTGCTCGGTGGCGGTGGCGCCGAACAAGCTCCTGGCCAAGATCGCCTCCGAGCTCGACAAGCCCGACGGACTCACGATCCTGAAGCCAGAGGACATCGTCACGCGGATCTGGCCCCTGCCGCCGCGCCGCATCAACGGCATCGGCCCCAAGGCGAGCGCGCGGCTGGACGAACTCGGTGTCCGCTCGATCGGCGAGCTCGCCCGCGCTGACATCGCCTGGCTTATGGACAACTTCGGCCGCAACTACGGCGCGTGGCTGCACCGCGCCGCGCACGGCGAGGACGACCGCGACGTGGTGACGCAGAGCGAGCCCGTGTCCATCAGCCGCGAGACGACCTTCGAGCGCGACCTGTCCGCCACGCGCGATCGCGCCGTGTTGTCCGCCATCTTCACCGAGCTGTGCGAGAACCTCGCGGGCGACCTCGCGCGCAAGGGCTACGCCGGTCGCACGGTGGGCATCAAGCTGCGCTTCGACAACTTCCGCACGGTCACCCGCGACCAGACGCTGGAGGCGCCGGTGCAGGACGCCGCCGCGATTCGGCAGGCTGCCGGGCAGTGCCTGAAGCGCGTCGCGCTCGACCGGCGCATCCGGCTCCTCGGCGTGCGCATCGCCGCGCTCGCGCCCGCCGGGCGGAGAGCGGACTGACCGCGCGGTGGCTACGCCGCCCCGCGGTCCATGTCGCGGCGCGCGAGGCGTGCGGAGGCGGCCTCGCCGGCGGCGAGGAGTTGGCCCAGCAGGCGTGTGCGCTGGCTCGCGGCGAAGCGATACATCGGCACGGTAGCGGTGATGGCGCCGGTGACCTCGCCGTCGCTGCCGGTGAGCGGGACCGCGATGCCGCCCACGTCGACGGCGAATTCGCCATTGTTGAGGGCGTAGCCGCGGCGCCTGACGAGCGCGATCTCGGTGCGCAGCGCCGCGGCCGTCGCGATCGTCTTGGGGGTGTAGCGCGGCAGCTCGCGCGCGAGGACGCGCTCCAGGGCCGCCGCGGGAGCATGGGCGAGCAGGAGCTTGCCGGCGGCGGTGCAGTGCGCGGGATTGCGGCTGCCCGGCGGCGCGTAGTGCTTGATCGCCTTCCCGCCCAGCATCTGCTCCAGGTTCACGGCGCCCGCACCGTCCCAGATGCTGAGCGAGATGGTCTCGCCGCAGCGCTGCGCGAGCTCCAGCAGTGGTGCGCGCACCACCTCCGCAATGCTGCCGCGGTGCAGGAGCGGGGAGGCCACACTGAGCAGCCCCGGCCCCACGCGGATGCGGCGCGTGGACGGGTCGCGCTCGACGAGGTCGTCCTCCTGCAGCGTGGCCACGAGCCGCGACACGGTGCTCTTGTGCAGCCCCACGCGCAGCGCGATCTCGCTCACGCCCGCGGGGCCTTCGGCGGACAGGCTGCGCAGCACCTGCACCGCGTGCTGCACCGCGAGGATCGTGGGGGGACGGGCCTCGCGCGCGGGCGGCGGCGCGGGAGCGCGGGTCGAGTGGGAGCGCTTCATGGGCCGCTATCTTGCCGCAAAACGCGGTCCGCCCAACGCTTCCGGTGTGCCTCGAATTGGGGCGTCGATGTTGCACGATGCGCAACGAGCCCCGCGCCTGCTGTGGAACAGTTGATCCCACGGGAGGCCCGGGACTGTTGCATCCGTCGCAACACGCCGCGAGACGCCTCACGGGAGCGACGGGGCAGGCGATGAAGACGTTTCGTGAAGTTCTGGCATGGCTCGAGCGCAACGGCGACCTGGCCACGGTGTCGCGCGAGGTCGATCCGCGGCATGAGCTGACGGCCGTGCTGCGGCGGATGCAGGCCACGCAGAACAAGGCGCTGCGCTTCGACCGCGTAAAAGGCAGCGACATTCCGGTGGCCACCAACCTCTTCGGCTTCCGGCGGGCCATTGCGGCCTCGCTCGACCTCGAGGAGGGCCAGCTCCTGAAGCGCCTGGTGGCCCTGGAAGGACGCAAGACGCCCACCGAGCCCGTGACCGATGCGCCGGTGCAGGAGGTGGTGAAGATCGGCGACATCGACGTCGCGCGCGACTTGCCGCAGATCGTTTACGCCGAGCACGACGGCGGGGCCTATATCACCGCGGGCGTGCTGATCGCGCCGCATCCGGTCACCGGTGTGTACAACGCATCGTGGAACCGCTGCCAGCTCGTGGGCGAGGAGAAGCTGCGCGTGCGCATGATGCCGCCGCAGCACCTCGGCCGCTACCACGCGGAGGCCGAGGCGCTGGGACAGAACCTGCCCTGCGCGATCGTGATTGGCGCGCCGCCGGGGATCATGATGAGCGCCGCCTCGAAGGTGCCCTACGAGACCGACGAGCTCGAGGTCGCCGGTGCCTGGCAGCAGGCGCCCTTGCGGGTGGTACGCTGCAAGACCATTCCCGTGGACGTCCCCGCCGACGCCGAGATCGTGATCGAGGGCGAGGTGGTGGCAGGCGTGCGCGAGGAGGAAGGTCCCTTCGGCGAGTTCACCGATGCCTACGTGCCGGTGATGCGCAACCACGTGTTCAAGGTCAAGGCCATCACCCGCCGCCGCGATGCGATCTATCACGCCATCCTCGCCGGCGGCACCGAGGATCTCAACCTCGTGGGCGTGCCGATCCAGACCGAGATCTACAAGAAGGTGTCGACCTTCGTGCCACGCATCAAGGACATCGGCACGCCGGGCTATGTCTTCGGCTGCGTGATCGCGATCGAGAAGGACAACGAGGACCAGCCCAAGAACGCGCTCCTGGCGGCCATGGCCGCCTATTCGTGGAGCAAGGTGGTGGTGGTGGTCGACGCCGACGTGAATCCCTTCGACGCCGCCGATGTGCTGTGGGCGATCCAGACGCGCGCCACCCCTGAAACGGGCATCTACAACATCCCGCGCATCCCGAGCTATACGCGCGAGGACGTGCGCGACATCCACCGCGGCAAGGTGGGCATTGATGCCACCGTCCCCATGGACAAGCGCGAGCTCTTCGCGCGACGCCGCTTCCCCGGCGAGGAAAACGTACGACTGGAGGACTATCTCGATGGCCATTGATATCGAGCGCATTGCCGAGGCGATCGATCATCTCGTCACGGCGCCCATGTCGAACTGGACGATCCTCAAGGGAATTCCGCTCGGCACGCTCTACGCCGCGTCGCGGGCGCGCGGCGGCGGCTTGCCGCTGTCGCTCGCGGGCGCGCGCCTGCTCGCCGACAACGTCAAGCGCGGGGATCGCGTACTCGTCGTGAGCGGCTTCATCATGCGCGACTACGGCCTGCCGGAGACCGACGGTCCCATCGGGGCTGCCGTGATTGCCCGCGCGATCGCGCTGGGCCTCTCCGGCGTGCCGGTGGGCGTGTCCGAAGACTCGGTGATTCCGTGCATGCAGGCGTGCTTCAACGCGGCCGGACTCATCCCGGCGCCGCTCGACGGACTGGCCTCCGGGCGCAACCGGTGCGGCTTCACGGGGTTTCCCATCGACGCCGCGCAAGCTGAGGACGCCGCACGTGCCCTGCTCGATGGGCTGAAGCCCGCCGCGCTCGTGGCGGTGGAGCGTCCCGGCGCGGGCGCCGACGGCGAGTACCACGGCGGCGGCGGCTTCACGATCTCGTCGTTCACGGCCAAGACCGACGTGCTCTTCGCCATGGCTAAGGAGCGCGGTATCCCGACCATCGGCATCGGCGACCTCGGCAACGAGCTCGGCATGGGTGTGGTCGCGGAGGAGGTTCGCAAGCACGTGCCCCTCGGCGACGTGATCGCGGCAAAGCTGCCGGCGGATGTCGCGATGATCGCCAACATCAGCAACTGGGGCGCCTACGCGGTGGCCGCCTGCCTCGCGGCGATGGTGGGCAACGAGGCCGTGTTCCACGACGGCGAGATGGAGCTGCGTCTCATCGATGCCTGCGTGCGCGCCGGCGCCATCGATCCGGTGGGCGGGCAGGCGCGGCACTGGGTGGACGGCACCGACGCGCGCACCAATGCCGCGCTCGTGGACATGCTGCGCTCGGTGGTGAGCTTGAGCCAGCGCGAGCGCGGCAACATCGAGGACTACCAGACCTCGTGGCGCACCCAGGCATGAGCGCTCCCAATCCCCGGTTGGGCGGTGCGCGCATCGGGGTGATCCTGCCCTCGGTGAACACCACGCTTGAGCCGGAATACGCCTGGATCGCGCCCGCCGGGGTGTCGTTCCACGTCGCGCGCGTGATGCTGAGGGAGACCACGCCCGAGGGATTGCGCGCGATGAACGAGGGCGTGGCCGCCGCCGCCGACCTCTTGGCCTCGGTCACGCCCGATGTCGTGGCGTATGCCTGCACCAGCGGCTCGTTCGTGGACGGCCGCGACGCGTTGGCCCGACAGATCGCCGACATCCGCGCGCGGGTGGGCTGCCCGGTGGTGGCCACGTCGCAGGCGATGGTGGAGGCGCTGCGCGAGCTCGCCGTCGGGCGCGTGGCACTTGCCACCCCCTACCTCGATCCCGTGAACGTGGCCGAGCGCGCCTTTCTGGCGTCACACGGCTTCGAGGTCACGAGCATGCGCGGGCTGGGCCTGTCGGGCAAGGCGATCCGCGAGGTGCCGCCCGAGCGCGTGGCCGATCTCGTGCGCATCGCGGATTCGCCCGCGGCGCAGGCGATCTTCGTGAGTTGCACCGACTTTCGTGCGCTCGAGGTGGTCGATGCGCTCGAGCGCGAGCTTGGCAAGCCGGTGCTCACCAGCAACCAAGTCACGTTGTGGGCCATCCTGCGGGCTCTCGGCCGGAAGCAGCCGATTCCCGGCTTCGGGCAGCTCCTCACCCGGTCGACGTGAAGCGAGCGCCCAAGCGATGAACCCGCATTTCACGCGCGAGCTGCCCACGCGCCTGTACGAGACCGAGTCGTCGGTGGCCTCCGTGGCGGCGGCGCACGGATTCGCGCCCACGCAGATCGCCGACTTCTCGCTCAACGTGAATCCGTTCGGGCCGCCGGCATCCGCGGTAGCCGCCGCCACCGCCGTCCTCGGCCTCAGCCACGCCTATCCCGACGTGCAGCTCGCTGCGTTGCGGCGCGCGGTGGCGCAGCGGCACGCCACGCCCGAGGCCCATCTGCTCTTCGGCGCGGGCCTCGACGACGTGATCAAGCAGATCCTCCATGCGTGGGTGGGCGAGGGCGAAGCCGTACTGGTGCACCTGCCTACCTTCCCGCGCTACGAGCTCGAGGCGCGACTGCGTGGATGCCGGGTGGTGGCCGTTACCGGGCCTGCGCCATGGCGCGTGGACCTCGAGGCGATCGCCGACGCGCTGGCGCGCGAGCGCATCGCGCTCGCCTTCCTGTGCTCGCCCAACAATCCTACCGGCGAGAAGATCGACATGCCCGCCATCGCGGCGCTGGCGCGACGCTTCCCGGAGACGCTCTTCGTGGTCGATGAGGCACTGCTCGATCCGCGCGAGCCGGGCGTCACCTCCCTCGTGGGCGAGCTGGGTAACGTCGTGCAGCTGCGCACGTTCTCCAAGTATTACGGCCTCGCGGGCTTCCGCATTGGTTATGCCCACGCCAGCGCCGGGCTCGTGGCCATCGCCGAGCGCGGGCGCCCGCCGTTCAACGTGGCGCTGCCGAGTGAGGCCGCGGCCGTGGCGGCGCTGGCCGATCGCGCCTTTCTCGACGCTGCCTTCGCGCGCTTCCGCGCCGAAGCCGACCGCTTCTGCGCTGCGCTCGCCCCGCTCGCCTGGCTGCGCCTGCGCGGGCGCCACGCCAACATGCTCCTGCTCGAGGTGCGCGACCGCACGGCGCGCGACCTGCAGCGCGCGCTCGAGGCGCGCGCGATCGTGATCGCCGATGCCGCGTGCTTCGGCGGCATGGACGGACACGAAGCCATCCGGATCTCCCTGCAGGACGAGCGCCGCAACGA
>CALFEY010000195.1 GCA_937958295.1 uncultured Pseudomonadota bacterium | reverse complement strand
CATCAGCTTCTTCCAGTTGGATCGAGGGGACAACCTCTTGAGACTTCACACCTAGTGCGCGGAGCGCGGCCCGAACACCGCTCGCGCTTCCACCGGCGAGAAGACGTAGCTGCGATTGCAGAACTCGCAGGTGACGTCGACGAATCCCTTCTCGGCGAGGATCGATTCCACCTCCGCCATGCCTGCGATGCGTAGGGCGTTCTCGACGCGCGCCCGCGAGCACGCGCAGGCAAAGCTCACCGGGCGCCCGGCGAATACGCGCACGTCCTCGTGCGCCAGCACGCGTGCGATGATGTCGGTGGCGGGTTCCGGCGCCGCGAGATCCTCCGCGGCGACGTGCTCGAGCGCGGCGCGGGCGCGCGCCCACGCGGTATCGTCTTCCTCGCTCGCCCCGGGCAGCCGCTGCAGCAAGAGGCCCGCCGCATCGTCGTCCTCCACCGCGAGCAGCAGGCGGCTCGCGAGCTGCTCCGACGTGGCGAGATAGTGCTCGAAGAGGCCCGCGACGCTGGTGGATTCCAGCGCCACGATTCCCTGGTACATCGCGCCGCCATCCTTCGGGTCGACGGTGAGCACGAAGCGCGCGCGCTCTGCATCGCCGGCCAGCGCGGCGAGCGGCGCGTTCGGCGGCAGGGCGTCCACCTGCGCGACGTCCCATTGGGCCATCGCCCGGATGCCGAGGCTTGCTGTGCATTCGACCACGAGGAGGCGGACCGGACCTTCGCCGGCGAGCTGCGCCGAGATGCTCCCGCTGAACTTGAGCGTGGACGCCAGAAGCGCGCTGGCCACGCACAGCTCGGCCAGCACGCGCGCGACCGCCGGTGGATAGGGATGGCAGGCGAGCACGGAGGCCATGGTGCGCGGCAGGCACACGAAGGCGCCGCGCACGGCGGCATGCTCGAGCACGAAGGGGGTCAGCGCGTCGGCGGGCGCGGCCATGGAGCGTGCGGTCAGGCTGCCTTGACCTTCGCCTGGACCTTGACGTTGTAGATCGTCATCGGCAGCGCGGAGTTCTTGTCGAACATCGCGCCGGCCTCGACCCCGGCGCGCGCCACGGCCTCGGCGGTCTTCAGGCGTGGATAGAGCGCCTGCATCGCGCCCAGCGCGAACTCGCGGCCGGTGCCGGCCGCCCAGAACTGCGTGTACTCGAACACCTCGCGCATCGAGTACACGCCGAAGATGCCGTGCGCATTGGCGATGAGCGCCGTGATCTGCGTGGACTCGTAGGGGTCGTCCTCTTCTTCCTTCGGATTGAGGAAGTGCTGCTCCTTCATGATCGGGTGCAGCTTGCGAAACGTCTCGAAGATCGAGAACTTGTCGGAGAAGTCGAGCGGCTCCTGGCGACGCAGGAGGCTCTCGAACACGAGCTGGTGCGCGGCCGATCCGCACAGTCCGATGAACGTGCCGCGGTACTGCACGATCTTGTCGTACGTGCGATCGTGCTCGGCGCCGAGGCGGGTGTCGCCGAAGGTGGTGAGGGAGTCCGCCGCGATGGCGATATCGTCGCCTTTGCGGACGATGACGAGCGTTGTCATGGAGCGTTGAACCGAAATCTGCGCGACGAGGTCGCGCGAAGAAGCGTTGCAGGAAACCCGCGGCCGCAGTGCAGCGGGCGAAGAGTCATTATACGCGTGGTGCGAGGAGCATCGCGACAGGGGGTATGCGCGAGCGCGAGAACGCGCGCGCTGCGTAGTCGAGAAACTCACCTCCGGAGCGCGGCGCGGCCTCGGGCATGCGTTGGTCGAGGAAGCGCCACGCGGCGAGCAGCGACGGCACCGGGTCCGCGGCGAGCGGCTTCGCGTTCGTCTGCTTCGACAGCTTCTGCCCCGTGTCATCGATGGCCACCGGCACGTGCAGGTATTCGGGCGCGCGCAGGCCGAGGCATTGCTGCAGGTAGATCTGGCGCGGGGTGGACGCGAGAAGGTCCGCGCCGCGCACCACGGACGTGATGTCTTGCGCTGCATCGTCCACCACCACCGCGAGCTGGTACGCGAACAGACCGTCGGCGCGCCGCACGATGAAGTCACCGACCTCGCGTGCGAGGTCCTGCCGCTGCGGTCCCTGCGCGCCATCGGTGAAGGCGATCACGGCAGCGTCCACGCGCACTCGCCAGGCCGCGCCGCGAGCCGTGCGACCGGCCGCGATGCCGGCGCGGCACGTCCCGGGGTACACGCGCTCGCCGATTGCATTGACGGGCGTGCCCTCGAGATCGCGGCGCGAGCATGCGCAGGGATACACGAGCCCCGTGTCCGCGAGGTGCGCCAAAGCGCGTTCGTAGAGCGCGGTGCGCTCGCTCTGCCGCACCACCTCGCCATCGCGGCGGAAGCCGTAGCGGTCGAGTGCGGCGAGGATGTCGCGCTCGGCGTCGGGTCGGCTGCGGGGCGCGTCGACGTCCTCGATGCGCACCCGCCACTCGCCCTGCGCATGCCGCGCGTCGCAATAGCTCGCGAGCGCGGCCACGAGCGAGCCGAAATGCAGGGGACCGGTGGGCGAGGGCGCGAAGCGCCCGCGAGGCGGAAGGGTCGGCGCGCTCGCGGCGCCGCTCACCGCGCGGTGGTCACGCCGACGGCGTTGGTGGCTGTGGCGGTAGGCGCGACCGGCGTGTACGCGAAATGCCGGTTGACCGCGGCCATCACGGCGAGCGGATAAGTGGCCTGGCCGAGGCTGCCGTTGTAGCGGCCGAGGGCGCGGTAGTAGTCGCCGCTCTCGATGTCGAGGTAGTGGCGGAGGATGACGGTGCCATAGCGCAGGTTGGTGCGCAGGTTGAACAGATTCTGCTCGGCCGCGCCGATCTGCTTCACCCAGAACGGCATCACCTGCATGTAGCCGCGCGCCCCCACCACCGAGACCGCATACTTCTTGAAGCCACTCTCGTGATACATCACGCCCAGCACGAGCTGCGGGTCGAGGCCCGCCCGCGTGGCTTCGTAGTGCACGGTGGCGAGCAAGTCGCGCCGCTCGCGCTCGTCGGCCACTCGATGGGCGATGCGCTTGCTCATCTCCGCGATCCACGGCCCGATGTCCGCGCGCAGCGCGTAGTCGGCGGGCGCCGGTGCGTCGGCGATTGCCTTGGACAGTCCTGCCACCACCGACGGAGCGAGTCGCTCCTCCTGTTGCGCACCCGCCTGCGCCGCGGCATGGACGGTGAGGAAAGTGGCGGCGAGCAACAGGCGAAGGCGAACGGCGAGGGTCATGGTGGGCAATGGCAAGGTGACGGGCTATGGCAGCGGATCCTGGTGCGCGTCGGCGAGCTTGCCCGTGACGAACGCGGCAATCTCCGCCAGCGGAACACCCGTGGCCGCGGTATCGCGCCTGGCCTGGTATTCGACCTTGCCCTCTTTGAGGCCGCGATCGCCGATCGTGATCCGGTGCGGGATCCCGATGAGCTCGAGGTCGGCAAACATCACGCCGGGACGCTCGCCCCGGTCGTCGATCAGCACTTCGACGCCCGCGGCAACGAGCTCGTCGTAGAGCTTGTCGGCCGCCGCGCGCACGCCTTCGTTGCGATCGTATCCCACGGGCGCGATGGCGACGGTGAACGGCGCGAGGGGCTCGGTCCACACGATGCCTCGCTCGTCGTGGTTCTGCTCGATCGCCGCGGCCACCACGCGGGTGACGCCGATCCCGTAGCAGCCCATCTCGAGGACCTTGGATTGACCGGAGGCGTCGAGATAAGTTGCACCCAGCGCTTCGGAGTAGACGTGGCCGAGGGCAAACACGTGCCCCACCTCGATGCCGCGCACGATGTCGAGCGTGCCGTGGCCGTCGGGGGACGGATCGCCCTTGACGACATTGCGAAGGTCGGCCACGAGATCGGGCTCGCGGGTGTCGCGCCCGAAGTTCACGCCGCGCAGGTGGTAGTCGGGCTCGTTCGCGCCGCAGATGAAGTCGCCCATGACCGCCACGGCGCGATCGACGATCAACGGCAGGTCGGCGGGGATGCCCACCGGCCCGAGGTAACCGGGGCGGCAGCCCGTGGCCGCCACGATCTCCGCCTCGGTGGCCCAGCGAAAGCCGTCCATGCCGGGGAGGTTGCCGATCTTGACCTCGTTGCCCATGTGATCGCCGCGAATGAGCAGCATGTGCGCGCGCTCGCCCGCCCACACCATGAGGCACTTCACGGTGCGCGCGAGCGGCAGCTTCAGCAGGTCAGCGACGCCTTCGCAGGTGGCAATGCCGGGCGTGGACACCTTCTGCATGGCCTCGGTGGCGGGAGCGCGCATGGCCGCGGGTGCCAGTGCCTCGGCCTTCTCGATGTTGGCGGCGAAGTCCGAGCCCGTGCTATAGGCGATGGCGTCCTCGCCGGAATCGGCCAGGACCTGGAACTCGTGCGACGACAGCCCGCCGATCGCGCCCATGTCGGCATCCACCGCGCGGAACTTGAGCCCCATGCGCGTGAAGATGCGCGTATAGGCGTCGTACATCTTGCGGTAGCTCGTCATCATGCCGGCATCGTCCACGTCGAACGAGTAGGCGTCCTTCATGATGAATTCGCGCGCCCGCATCACGCCGAAGCGCGGGCGAATCTCGTCGCGGAACTTGGTCTGGATCTGGTAGAAGTTCACCGGCACCTGGCGATAGCTGCGGACCTCCCGACGGACGATGTCGGTGATCACTTCCTCGTGCGTGGGGCCGACCACGAAGTCGCGCTCGTGCCGGTCCTTCAGGCGCAGCATGTTAGGCCCCATCTTGTCCCAGCGGCCCGTCTCCTGCCACAGCTCCGCCGGCTGGATCACCGGCATCACGAGCTCCAGGGCACCCGCGCGATTCATCTCTTCGCGGATGATCGCCTCCACCTTACGCAGGGTCAGGAGCCCGAGCGGCATCCAGGTGTAGAGCCCGCTGCCGAGCTTGCGGATGAGGCCGGCGCGCAGCATGAGCTTCTGGCTCGTGACGTCAGCCTCGGCGGGGGCTTCCTTCTGCGTGGACAGGTAGAACTTCGAGACGCGCATGGCATTGTTTTTGCAGGGCAAACCGCCGATTGTACCGGAGGGGCGTGCAACCTGCCGCGCGGATCGCCCGCAGCGTGCCGCGGAAGGTTGCGCCGATGCAACGGCGCGCGACCTCCCGCCTGTCGGGACGGCGATCTCCGCGCGCGGTCAGCGCGCCGCCTTGGTCCGGTCGAGATCCAGGTACTGCGGATACGCGGAGAAGGACGAGGGGTAGTAGCCCAGCAGCCACGGGTGCACGAAGGCGTTTTGCACATCGACGAGCAGCGGGATCACCGGGGCATAGGCGGCGAGGATCGCGTTCATCGTGCGTGCCGCGCGCATGCGGGCCGTCTCGTCGCGCGCGCGCAGGAACTCCTCCAGTGCCCGGTCGAACGGCTCGGATCGGAAGCGCGATTCGTTCGACTCCGGCGGGGACGGGCCGTAGAAGGTCTGGAAGATGAGCCCGTTGGGACTCGCGCTGCGGCCGTGGATTACCAGCGCGAACTTGCCCTGCGCCGCCTCCTTGAACAGGTCCTGCACGGGGACCTGACGGAAGTCCATGCGCACGCCGAGCGCATCCATGTTCTTCTTGAGCAGGGTTTGGATCTCGCGCCAGACCGTCCCGGTGAAAATGGTGAGCACGACCGTCAGCGGCTTGCCATCCGGCGCGAGGCGCATGCCCTGCGCGTCGCGCTTGTCGTAGCCCATGCGGTCGAGCAGGGCCGCGGCGAAGGCGGGATCGTAGGAGCGGGGCGGGCGCTGCGGATCGTGCCCGAGGATGCCCGGCGCGGCGATCTGATTGGTGGGCAGCGCCTGCCCGTGGTACACGACCTTCTTCAGCGCTTCCACGTCGACGGCGAGGCCGATGGCGCGCCGCAGCGCGACGCGGACCTTGTCCATGCCCCCGATCTGCGGGTCCTCCATGTTCACGTACAGCGAGCGCACGGAGTTGGTCGCGTACGGGACGCGCGTGATGCCGCGCGCGGCAAGGCCGGGGTCGAGCTCGTCGTTCTTGATGAACGGTCCCACGGCCTCTCCGCGAAGGTCGATCACGTCGAGGCGCCCCTTGTCGAACTCGAGCAGGCGCACGGGTTGCTCGTCGATCACCTGGATGTCCACCCGCCCGATCGCCGGCAGCTTGCGGCCTTTCATCGAGGCCGCGAGCGGCGCGAGCTCCGCATTGGTGGTGTCGGGGAAAGCGAGGTCGCGATAGTCCGGATTGGCCTCGAGGACGATGCGCGAGCCGCGTTGCCACTCCTTGAGGCGATATGGCCCCGTGCCGATCGCCCGCGACTGGATGTCGCCCTTGGCCGCCTCCACGACCTCGCGCGCCACGCCTTCGATCATGAGCAGGCCCGTGGCGATGGGGAAGTTCGCCTCCGTGAAGGTCATCTGCACGGTGTAGCGATCGAGCGCACGCAGGCCCTCCACGGGGGCGTCGTAGTCGAGCTTCGCCCCGGGCTTGCGCGCGGCCTCGACCAGCGCGCGCATGCCCACCACGATGTCGGAGGTCTGCGGATCGCCGCCGCCGCGCAGGTTGGGGTCGAGGTAGCGCTTGAGCGAGTACACGTAGTCGGCGGCCACGAGCTCGCGCGGCTTGCCGTTGAACGCGGGGTCGGGCGTGAAGTAGATGCCCGGCTTGAGCTTGATCGTCCACGTCTTGCCGTCGGCGGAGATCGTGGGCTGTCCGCTCGCCGTCCGCGGATAAGGTCCCGGCGGACGGTCGAGGTAGTGCCACTCGTACATGCCTTCGTAGATGATCTGCGCGATGTCGCGGGAGAACTTGTCCTGGAGCTGCTGCGGGTCGAGCGTGTCGATGTCGCTCGTAGCCATCCGCAGCACCTTGGCGGGGTCAGCGGCGCGAGCGGGCTCGACCGGGTCCGCGAGGCAGAGGAGAAGGGCGACGAAGGCGAGGCGTATCATCGTTGGCAGAGGGGGGCTTGCGAACAATGGTGATGGTACTGCCGTTCCTGATGGCATTCGTGGCCGCGGTGCTGGCCTTTGCCGGCCGGCGCAGCGCGGCGCTGGTCGTGGGGCTTGCGACCGTGGGTGTCCAAGTGTGGTGGCTCTTCTACCACGCGACGGACACGCTCGCCATCGCGCTGTGACGGCCCAACATATGCAGCGTTCCCTCGATTCGCTCGCGTTGCTCGGCATCTGCGGGGTGCTCGCCGCGGCGTTCTACTACCAGTTCGTCCACGGCGAACTGCCATGCCCCCTCTGCGCGTTGCAGCGCGTGGGCTTTCTGGTGGCGGGTGTGGCGCTGATGCTCAACGTGCGCACCGATCCGTCGCCCGCGCACTATGGGCTCGCGATCCTGTCCGCGGTGGCCGCCGGCAGCGCATCGCTGCGGCAGATCTCGCTGCATGTGGTTCCCGGCTCCGGCGCCTACGGCTCCGAGCTGTTCGGGCTGCACTTCTACACGTGGGCGTTCGTGGCTTACGGCGCGTTGGTGGTGTTCTGCGCCGTGATGCTCGTGCTCTTTGCGCAGGCGGCGGAGCGCGCGCGGCGTCCGGCGCCGGGCGCTTTGGGCACGGTGGCTTGCGTGTTGTTCCTGCTGCTTGCCGGTGGCAACGCCGCGAGCTTCCTGGCCGAATGCGGAGTGGGGCCGTGCCCGGACAATCCGGTGGGCTATTTGTGGTGGCCCAAGTGACTGCCGCCGTCGGGCCGCCGCCGGCGGCCA